>JBAQIQ010000414.1:0-4948 GCA_049288935.1 Candidatus Competibacteraceae bacterium | reverse complement strand
ATGCGGGATCACCAAAGAAACTAATCGCGCCATAGCCATTATCTTTTCATGATCTGGATTGAGCTAAATCTAATTGAAAAGTGAATAGTCATTTGTATGAAATTTATTGTTTCTGATAATGTCTATTCTTGATAATGCCTTTGATAAAAAAGGCGCGCAGTATCTCTTGATACTTGGTTTCGTAGTCACTATTAAAATAAAAATCAACTGTTTCTTTAAACCAGTAGGTCGTCATTAAATAAGGGAAAAATTCATTTTCTCTGATAGTTTTTTTGATCGGCAAATTAAAGATCATCAGCTTTTTTAGCACGTCGTCACCGACCAGATGACGGTCTCGCAAGAAACGCTTGATTCTCTCTTGGGTCATGGTTAAGGCTTGTCGCCGAACAGTTTGCCATGACTGGGATAAACTGCTTTGACATCAAATTTTTCAAGCTTTTTCAAGGCATCCAGCCGACGCAAGAGCGCAGTGCTCCCTTCAAGACGCAAGGTCATCACCGACATATCCTTGCCCCAAAGCGTATCGGAGGATATGAGGATTTTTTCCTGGTCGCTATAAAGAATAATGCCGTCAGCGGCATGGCCCGGCGTATAAATCACCCGGAACTGATGAGGGCCGATGTTGATCGTATCGCCATCCTCAAGAGTTTGCGTACAGTTGAAAAATTCCGCATAAACGGAAGTCGTCGCGATAGGGAATCGAGATATCGACCGCGCCCGGTTCGACGCGATCCAAGCTTGCGCCGATCAGTGTCATCAAACCCTAACGCACGAAACTGGCGCGCACCATATCGGCGAATTTAGGGTTGGAAGCTGTGAAGTGCATGGCAGGACTCCACCAGGCCGGGGAAGGTTCGAGTCTCGCGAGCGAACGTATCCACGCGGCCAAGGTTCAGGCGGACTGGGCCGACGTCAGTCGGGCGATTTCGTCGGCGGAAAATCCCCATTCCGCCAGCCAGTCTTCCGCCGCCGCAACGGGGGACGCCGGCGCGCTTTGAATCGCAGCCGGGGTACGGCTGAAGCGCGGGGCGGGTGCGGGTTGCACCAAGCCGTCGATTTCGACGAAGGTTTGGCGCGCTTGATTGTGTGGATGAGTGGGCGCTTCTGCCAGACTCAGCACCGGCGTGACGCAGGCATCGCTGTTCTCGAATAACGCGCACCATTCGTCTCGCGTTTTGGTGCGGAACGCCGCTCGCAAACGCTCTTTCATGCCCGGCCAGGATTTGGCTCGCCACTGTTGCCGGGGATCGGGATCAGCGATGCCGCAACCTTCAAGTAAAATTTGATAGAAATGCGGTTCAATCGGCCCAACCGCCAGCCATTGGCCATCGGCGCATTGATAGGTATCGTAAAAATGCGCGCCGCCGTCGAGGAAATTGCTTTCCCGCTCATCGCGCCATTGGCCCATCGCCTGCAAGCTATAAATCGCCGCCATTAGCAGGGCCGAACCATCGGTCATAGCCGCGTCCACCACTTGGCCCTGCCCGGAGGTTCGTACTTCGACCAGTGCGGCCAGAATACCGACGGCCAGCAGCATGGCCCCGCCACCGTAATCGGCAATCAAATTGAGCGGTGGCGTTGGCCCGCCGTCGGCTCGCCCGATGGCGTGCAGCGCGCCGGAGATCGCCAGATAGTTGATGTCGTGACCGGCGGTCTGCGCCAGCGGCCCGGTCTGACCCCAACCGGTCATCCGACCATAGATCAGTCGCGGGTTGCGTGCGTGGCAGACTTCCGGCCCCAGCCCCAACCGCTCCATGACGCCGGGCCGAAAGCCTTCGATTAGTACATCCGCCTGTTCAACCAGCCGCAAGGCGGTTTCTCGACCGTCCGGGGATTTGATGTCCAGCCCGATCATGCGCCGGCCCCGGTTCGGGATGTTTTTGTGGGCGGCGAACAGATTGGAATCCGGTGCGTTGATTTCGCGGTTGATCTGCACCACCTCTGCCCCCAGGTCGGAAAAGACCATACCGGAAAAAGGCACCGGCCCTAATCCAGCGAATTCGACCACTTTAATGCCGTGTAATGGACCCATTTTTTATTCTCTCATTTAGGAATACATCCGCCGATCCTCAATCACTTTGCGTCGTTAGGCAAGGCGCTGGGTTCGCAAAAAACCACCTCGCGGATGCTGGCGGCCACCGCTTGACCCAGCGCCTCGCCCGCCGAGGCGGTTTCACAGTGCAACGTTTGATCTTGTCCACCCGGATTATCCACCACCAGCCGCAGGCGTTGAAGCTCGGGATGGCGGCGGGCGATGCGGGCGATGGGTTCCAAAAATTCCGCCAAGACGCTGATGGAACAAACGGGCATCCCGCTCGTGCCGGGCTATCACGGCGACCGTCAGGAGCCGGCTTTCCTGCGGGAGCAGGCCAAGCGCCTAATCGAAGCGGTGAGTACCCGTGTCCCCATCGCTTGCCTCGCGGGCCACTATCACGATACTTGTGGATCGCCGCTGCGCCGCTCGGACAACAGACAGGCATGTCATCTCCACCCGCTTCACCGCTTCCGCCCGAAATTCCGGCGTCCATTTCCCCTTCGGGATCTGTTCCATTGTCATCCTCCAAATCGTCAAATGCCCCGATCCGTCGGACTCCATCTTTTGCAGCCGGCCTCAATCGGCTGGATGATGGCGTTTCAAAGGAAACGCTGGTTCGCTAAGGACCATTTTCTACTGGGAAAACGGTGGAATTTTTCAAGTGAGCGATTTACTCCTTTCGTGGGGCATGATATATATGATTATACAAATATACGGATTGAATGACTCATGCTCCATGCTCACCGATTTTTCCAGGCCCTGGCCGATGCGACCCGCTTGCGCTGCCTGATGCTCATGGTGGCGGAAGACGAAGTCTGCGTCTGCGAAATGGCCCACGCCCTGGGCGAAATCCAGCCCAAAATCTCCCGACATCTGGCGGCGCTGCGCCTGGCCGGTTTTATCCTGGATCGCCGGGAAGCCCAATGGATTTACTACCGCCTGCATCCCGACCTGCCGACCTGGATGCGGGAAGTCTTGCAAACCACCTACCGGGCGCTGGGCAAGCAGACCCCAATCTGCGCGGATCGCGCCGCGCTGGCCCATATGCCGGGCCGTCCGCAGCGTCGCTGCGCGGCCTGACCTGTCAGGAGCTTACCGATGTCAACCCTCTCTACCACTTCACCGCCGGCGGGCGCATCCGCCGATCTGCTCCAGCGTCTGCGCACCGCAACGGACGAGCATCCGACTGAACTCAAATGGCTCGGTGGCATCCTCGCAGTTTTCCTGCTGGCGTTCTTCATGCCCGTGGGCGCGGCGCGATTCGACAACGCTGTTCTGGAAGGGCTGGCGCTGCTGAATTGGTACGCCCGCGAACACGTCATGCTCTGCCTGGTTCCAGCCTTCTTTATTGCGGGCGCGATTGCCGTCTTCATCAGCCAGGACGCGGTGATGAAATACCTGGGTCCCGCCGCCAACAAGGTCGCGGCTTATGGTGTGGCATCGGTGTCCGGTTCGATTCTGGCGGTGTGTTCCTGCACGGTGTTGCCGCTGTTTGGCGGCATTTACCGGCGCGGCGCGGGTCTGGGACCCGCGATTGCGTTCCTCTATTCCGGTCCGGCCATCAACGTGCTGGCGATCATCCTGACCGCCAAGATTCTCGGCGTGGAACTGGGCGTCGCCCGGGCAGTTGGCGCGGTGAGTTTTGCACTGGTCATCGGTCTGATCATGAACTGGATTTATCGGCGTGAAGAGCAGACGCGGGCGGCGAATCAGAAGGGATTTGTGCTCGGCGCGGATGAGGACCGACCTCTGGGCGATACGGCGGGTTTTTTCGCGCTGATGATTGCGGTGTTAGTGCTGGCCAACTGGGCGCCGGCCAGTGCTGAAGATAGCGCCATCTGGCACACGATCTTTGCCTGGAAATGGCCGCTGACGGCGCTGGCAGGTGCGGGTCTGGCCGGGTTGCTGATCTGGCGCTGGCGCTGGAACTGGCAACCCCTGGCGATTACGGCCGTCGCCGTCGCTATTCTGGCCGGGCTGGTTCCCCAACATCCTGAACTGGCGTTTAGCGCCGGTCTGATCGGCTTGACGCTGACCGCTGCGTTGCAACCCGGCGATGGCGAGGAATGGCTTGGTCAGACCTGGGGGTTCGCCAAGCTGATCATGCCGTTGCTATTGGGTGGGGTGTTGCTGGCGGGATTTTTACTCGGTCGGCCCGGTCACGAAGGCATCATCCCGTCTGAATGGATCAGCGCGGCGGTCGGCGGGAATTCGCTGGCGGCCAACTTTCTATCCGCGCTGGTCGGCGCGTTCATGTACTTCGCCACCTTGACTGAAGTCCCGATTGTGCAGGGGCTGATCGGGTCGGGGATGGGCAAGGGGCCGGCGCTCGCGCTACTGCTGGCCGGGCCGGCGCTATCGTTGCCGAACATGCTGGTCATTCGCGGCATTCTCGGTACGCAAAAGACCGTCGTTTATTGTGCGCTGGTGGTGGTCATGGCGACCTTCACCGGCGTGGTGTTCGGTACGTTCTATCCCTGATTGAGGAGTCATTCCAATGATGAAATTGCAAATTCTGGGCAGCGGTTGCGCGAAATGCAAAACGCTCGGTCAACATACGGAAGCGGCGGCGCAAGCGCTGGGGCTGGAGTATGAGCTGGAAAAGGTCACCGACATGAACGCCATCATCGACGCTGGAGTGATGAGTACGCCGGCGTTAACGGTGAATGGTCAAGTCAGGAGTACGGGCAAAGTGTTGTCGGTGGACGAAATCAAGATGCTGTTGCACGCCTGATCCTGTGCCGCCGCTATGCTCACCCCTCACGCCCATCATCACCCGCCGGCCACCGGCCGTTGGCTGTGGCTGGCCATGGGTCTGACCCTGGCCTATGCCGGGATCGAAGCGGGCGTCGGGTGGTGGGCGGGATCGTTGGCGCTGACCGCCGACGCCGGGCACATGGTCAACGATGCTGC
>JBAQIQ010000413.1:0-14322 GCA_049288935.1 Candidatus Competibacteraceae bacterium | reverse complement strand
ACCTGTTTCACTACCTGACCGGCTGCTCGCGCACCCCCCAGTTCAAGAAACTGCTGGTCGCCCCGATCAACATGCGCCAGCGGTTTTTGGAAAGCATCGAACGGGAAATCGAGTATCATCGCGCCGGCCGGCCGGCCCGCATCATCGCCAAGATGAACCAGGTCGAGGATCTGGAGATGGCAAGAGCGCTGTCTGCGGCATCCCAGGCGGGCGTACCCGTCGACCTGATCGTGCGCGGCTTCTGCTGTCTGGCGCCCGGCGTGCCCGGCTGGACCGAAAACGTGCGGGTGCGCTCGATCATCGGCCGCTTTCTGGAACACTCGCGGATTTTCCATTTCGCGAACGGCCAGGACGATCCGCTGGCAGGCGATTTTTTCATCGGCTCGGCCGACTGGATGCACCGCAACCTCTCGGGCCGGGTCGAGGCGGCGACCCCGGTGGAAGACCGGACGGCGCGCGAGCGACTGTGGGAAATTCTGGATATCTGTCTGCGCGATCAGCGCCAAGCGTGGCTGATGCAACCCGACGGCAGTTACGTTCGGAGCCAGCCGGCGGAGGATGCGACCGGGCCAGCCGCGACGGGCACCCATGCGTGGCTGATGGACCTGACGCGCCGTCGGGCGTCGGCGATTTGATCGTGCGCTGCGCGGACCATCAACCCGTGGTGTCGTCTTTTTCAAACACCCAATTGCAATTTAGAGAGTGCATGCGTGCGAATCTCTTTCGATATCGACGATACCCTGATTTGTGACTCCTCCGTCCCTACCGAACCGTGCGTTTCCCGGTGGCGCCGCTGGCGCTACCCCGAGCGACTGCGCCACGGGACCCGGTCGCTCATGACCGCGCTGGTCCAGCGACGCTGCAAAATTTGGATCTATACGTCATCTTGCCGCTCCCCACAGTATTTGAAAGCGTGGTTCGCCAGTCTCGGGGTTCCACTTGAGGGCGTCGTCAACCTGGACCGACACGAGCGGACAGTCGGTTTGCGCGGGCCGTCCAAATTTCCACCCGCCTTCGGCATCGACCTGCATATCGACGATTCAGCCGGAGTCGCTATGGAAGGCGCGGACCACCGGTTCCCGGTCCTCGTCATCGCCCCCCAAGACTCTGGCTGGGTGGAGCGAGTGCTGACCGAAGTGGACGCACGGATCACCTCAAACGATCATTGGAGCGCGCGACAACTCGCCGCTCCAAGCCGGCCATTCAATGTCAAACGGATTTTTCGGGATTGTCTGGCCCGAGTGTCGCCATCGGAGCGTCCCATTCCTGCCTACGCTGTCAACGGCGCCAAGCCCGACCCAGCCTGAAGAAAACTCCCGTTGGCAATCGCCTGACATGGCATAGCTACCCGCCGGAGTCGGTGGGTTCGCAGCTAAACCAATCTGCTGTATCATTCACCGGCAACTACGTAACATCTAATTTCATATAAATCATACAGTTTCCCTCGCCAAGGCGCGAGACAGCGCTGGCCGCGCCAGCAACCGGTCAGCATACCCCTCCAGAAGAGCATGATGGATCGGCATCCCAAAAGCCCGTGCCCAAGCCAACGTCTGTGCTATCAGAATATCAGCCATGGTCAATCGCCCATCGATCAGAAATTCTCGTTCTCCCAATCCGGTCGCCAGCACCTTGGCTACCACATCCCATTCCCAATGAGCTGCCTCAATGACTGCAGGAACTCGACGTTTCTCCGGTAAAGCAAAACGATGTTTGGCGATGGTCCACAATGGCTGCTCCAACTCGCTGATTGCAAAACAGCACCATTGGTTGTATTGAGCACGTTCCGAAGAACCGGCGGATGGAGTCAAGCCACTGGCGGGAAAGCAGTCACCAATATAGGTACAGATCGCCGCAGACTCGGTCAGGACCAGATCGCCATCGACCAGCGTCGGCACCTTGCCGCCAGGATTGAGCGCCAGATAATCGGGTCTCCGACCTTCACCGGCGAAGAGATTAACCTTGTGGTATTCGTAAACCGTCCCTGCTTCTTCCAGTGCCCAGACCACACGATTGGAGCGAGTATTGGGACAGCCATAAACTTGCAACATGCCATTCTCCTCGGTGCGTGTTTAAAGACGAGGCTTGCCTCTCCGATCAATCGTTCAGAATTACCCAAGCTGTTTAGTTTATACAGTTGTTAGTCAAAAACAGTGAGTGGGGTGCGAAAAGCTGGCGCAAGAATGCGCTGTTAAGCACCTCGAAAACCAAGACGATGGGAAACCATGACTATTCCTCAACACCTTCTCGTTATTGACTTGGAAACTCGGCCCGACACGACCATTTTGTCTGCGGCTCGCGATCCCAACGCTTTTCCCAAGCCGATCCAACACGAAATTGTAACCTTGGGCTTTCTGTTGGCACGGATCGAGCGGGAGGGCGAGCGGGAGCGCTACCTGGTGCGCAAGTTGGGGTCGGCTTGTATCGCCAACCGTAGCGAGCAGGAAATCCTGGCTGGGTTCTGGCAAATGATCGACCGGCAGAAGCCCCGGGTGGTGACATGGAACGGCCGTAGTTTCGATGCTGCTGTGCTCAAACAGCGTTCCCTGATCCACGGGTTGGCCGCAGCCAACTGGCATCGTACCGATCCCCGTTTTGGTTACGACTATCGTTACGAATCCAACTGGCACTGCGATCTGATGGATGTGTTGAGCGACTTTGGCGCTTCACCGCGACTGGGGCTCGACGAGGCGGCCTTGGCATTGGGTTTTCCCGGCAAATGGAACGGCCACGGAGAGCACGTAGCTGAACAAGCCGCCGCCGGCAATTACACTGCTATCAATCAATACTGCGAAGGCGACGTACTCAACACCTATCTACTGTACCTGCGCTGGGCGTATTTCAGCACCCGACTCAGCGCCCACAGCCACAACGTCAGCCTGCAAAGCTTGCGGGATTATCTTGAAGCAGGCCGCGCAGACAACCCTCATTGGGGGGAATTCCTGGATCACTGGCAAACCAGCCACCGGCCTTGCCCAGCGTTCGTATCTGAAGCGTACAGCGAACCCGGACCACAACCACCAGAGTCACATCTACGCAGCGAAGACGTGCTGCCGTAACGCGGAATAAGGTCTTTCATTCCCAGCTCTGCCTCGTCAAATCACACGATTCTTGCGGAAGAGCTTGACGAATCTCCAACCATGAACTAGTTTCTGCCACGGATGTGGAAGCGAAACGATTAGAAGATGATGCTATACGAAAAATTTATTGTGTATAGTCAGCAATTTCTGTCCTTTCCATATCGGGACATTCGATCTATTCCAACTGCGCAGAATTCCGGAGACATAATGCAGCAAAATAAACTCTATGTTGGCAATTTCCCATATACCGTTGATGAATCACAGTTACGGGAAATCTTTTCACCTTATGGTGAAATTGAGGACCTCGCCCTGATTATGGATAGGGCTACTGGGCGACCCAAGGGATTTGCTTTTATTACTTTTTCTACGCAGCAGTCTGCAGAAAAGGCGCTGGAACAAAACGGTAAAAATCTGGGGGGACGCCCCCTAAAAGTCAACATGGCTACTGAGAAACCTTCAACAACGAGAGGGGGACGCAGCGGCGGTGGCGGTGGCGGTGGCGGTGGCGGTGGCCGCTCAAGATGGTAAGCAGTAGCCTTGCATAGCAAACAATCCAGCGGATAGCTATGTTTTCAACAGATACATACTACCGCTGGTTGTAATACAAACATATCAGATCATCAATGTTGAGATTTCACGGAGCATTCCGGACATTGAGCCGGCTTTGTGCTTCAGCATCGTCAGTCGTCAACACGTTGCCAGTTGTGTCCTGCCACTCAATGCCGCCCCCGCCATATACGACCAGTGTCAGGTCGGTTTCCACTACGACAGGCAAATAGTCGATATCATAGTAAGGGTTCGGCCCTCCCTCATCCTGAGGGTCATGATATAAATCCCATCGAGGCCAGTTGTCAGGACTATCCTCGCCAGCGCGGGGAACAGCGCGACGCTGGTACAGCATGTATTGTGTATTCATCGACATACTCTTCGCTAAATGCTATGACGTTTGCGGTAGCGCTCCAGAAAATGAGCGAAGCGTCCAATGGCCTCCGTCAAATCGTCCTCATGCGGTAGAAAGACGATCCGCAGATGGTCCGGATGGGGCCAGTTGAATCCTGTACCCTGCACCAGCAGCACTTTTTCTTCCAGCAACAGGTCGAGAACGAACTGCTGATCATCGGCGATAGGATAGATATGGGGGTCAAGTCGAGGGAAAAGATACAGCGCCGCTTGGGGTTTAACACAACTGACGCCGGGAATCTCGGTCAACAATTGAAACGCCAGATCACGCTGCTTACCCAAGCGTCCAGTTGGCAACACCAGATCGTCGATGCTTTGATAACCACCGAGTGCTGTCTGAACCGCGTACTGCGCTGGCACGTTGGCGCATAACCGCATGGACGCAAGGATCGTTAAGCCTTCAATATAGTCTTGGGCATGACTCTTCTCGCCTGATACGATCATCCAGCCAGCGCGATAGCCACAGGCCCGGTAATTTTTAGATAATCCATTGAATGTTATGCATAATACGTCTTCAGTAAGCGAAGCAATAGAAGTATGTTGAGCACCGTCATAAAGCACCTTGTCATAAATTTCATCAGCGTAGACGATGAGTTGATGCCGACGGGCGAGAGACAGAATCGCTTGTAATAATTCCGCTGGATACAACGCACCAGTAGGGTTATTCGGATTGATAATGACAATCGCCCGGGTGTTGGGGGTGATCTTGCCCCGGATATCGTCCAAATCCGGCAACCAACCGGACGATTCATCGCAATGGTAATGACGCGGCGACCCGCCCGACAAACTGACCGCGGCTGTCCACAGTGGATAGTCCGGAGCCGGAATCAGCACTTCGTCGCCGTTGTTGAGCAATGCCTGCAGCGCCATGACGATCAACTCGGACACTCCGTTACCGATGTAAATGTCCTCAATGTTCACCCCAACAATCTGCTTCTGCTGGGTGTAGTGCATGATCGCCTTGCGCGCAGCGAACAGACCTTTGGAGTCACAGTAGCCGGAGGCGTCCGGCAAGTTACGAATCACGTCCTGCACGATTTCATCCGGCGCAGTGAACCCGAATGGCGCCGGGTTGCCAATATTAAGCTTGACGATCCGATGCCCTTCTTCTTCCATCTGTTTGGCGTGCGCCAACACCGGCCCGCGAATGTCATAACAAACATTGGCCAACTTGGCAGATTTGAGGATGGGTTGCATGGGAATCGGTCCTGATGAGGGTCAGATGATATTATTCGCCAGTTTGCCAGGATCGCCAAGTGCTCGTAAATTTAAATAGCTGCATCATGCGGAGAATGAACCTATGCCCCATCGCCGCCATCAACGCCGCACGCTGGACGATGCAATAGAACAGACTAGAGAGGAAGATACCCTGGATTTCTTGCCCTTCGGTCTTGATGAAGACCATCTGGAATTTGATGATGACGCCGAAGACTTACTGGAAGAATTGGCGCATCTAAGTCCAAACTATTTAGTAATGCGGCGCCACTGGGTACTGCGAGCCTGGCTAGGAGTACGCCCGGAACGGATGGAGATTTATCTACGGCATCACCGGCGAAGCCGACTGCTGACCGTGCTGGGCATCCAGATGCGCGGGCCGATTGGCCTCGCCCTGCAACGACAGTTGGGCAAGCTGGACCTGGAGCCGGTCGCCGCCGATCTTCGGCCTCCTTTTGGCAATGTCGCCGCTATTGCCACTGCCTTGGGATTAGCGCCACTGGAGCGCGAATTGCTGCTGCTGGCCGCCATGCTGCATCTCGACCCGACCCTATACGTGGCCTGTCAGCCATTGGGAGAGTTCAGCCGCCGGGGCGCTTGTACAGCACTGGCGACTATGCTGAACGCCAGCGCCGATGCAGTATACCGGGCGCTGTTGCCCAACGGCCTGCTCGCCCGAACCGGGCTGATCCGGATCGATGATAGCCATCGCTACCACCTGAAGGCCAAGCTGGACATCCTGGATCACCTGCCACAATTACTCTTGGGCGAGCGTTTAGATACCACGACTCTGTTCCAGCATTACGTCGCCCCGGCCCGCCCGGCTACGCTGACCGCCAGCGACTTTGCCCATCGGATCGAGGACTTTGATCTGGCCCGCCAACTGCTGGCCAAAGCCGCAGCAAGTGAAACCCCAGGGGTCAATTTGCTGTTGTACGGCCCACCCGGTACCGGTAAAACCGAGATGGCGTTGACCCTGGCCGAGGCAGCAGGGATTGCGCTGTTTACCGTACAGGCCAGCGATGAGGATGAAGATCCCCTGAATGCCCGCCAGCGCTTATCCCGCTACAGTCTGGCCCAACACCTGTTAACCCGACGCCATGAGTGCGCTCTGTTGTTCGATGAAGCGGGCGATGTGCTCTCGGAAAGCGGTGAGATGGATTTATCCTTTTTTATGCCTCGTGACAGTGGGATCAACAAGGGCTGGCTGAATGGGGTACTGGAGCACAATCGGGCGCCGACGATCTGGGTGATCAACCGCATCGACACCGTTGATCCGGCATTCCTGCGCCGCTTCGATCTACAGTTAGCCCTGGACATCCCACCTCGGCCGGTGCGAGAACGGATTATCCGTCGCCATCTCGGTGAGTTAGCCGTTGATGCGCGCTGGATTGCCGAGCGGGCGGAAGATCCTCATCTCAGTCCGGCGTTGGTGCAGAAGGCCGCACGCCTGGCGCACCTGCTACCCGAAGCGTTCGCCGCACAAGGGGAGAGGCTGCTAAGCCGGGTGCTGGATCACGCTCTGGCTGCTACCCGTCACGGTGAACCGGCTTTTCAACCCGCAACAGTAGGGGTCAGCGATGACTATGATCCAGCCCTGATCAACTGTGATTGCGATCTGCCGAAGCTGGTTCAGGGACTAGGACGCCAAGGTCAGGGCCGAATTTGTCTATATGGTCCATCGGGAACGGGTAAGAGCGCTTTTGCCGCTTGGCTGGCCCGCCGACTGGATCAGCCTTTGTTGCTGCGGGCCGCTTCCGACTTGCTCAATCCGCTGGTTGGCGTGACCGAGGAACGGATCGCTGGCATGTTTCAGGAGGCCCGTCAAAGCCGGGCCGTATTGCTAATTGACGAAGCAGATTCCTTCCTGCGCACCCGACAGTACGCCCGACAGACTTGGGAAGTCACCCAGGTCAACGAGTTGTTGGTGCGAATGGAGCAGTTTGACGGCATTTTGCTGTGCGCGACCAACCGGGTCAGCGATCTCGATCCGGCGGTGCGGCGGCGATTTGATGTCAAGGTGCGATTCTGGCCACTGGCCGCGGAACAGGCTGAGCAGTGTTTGCACCGGACTCTGCGTGAGGCCGGAACCTGGCCAGACGAAGGCTTGTCGGAAGAAATCCAGACTCGGTTCTGGGCATTGGGGCCACTGACCCTGGGCGATTTCGCCACCATCCGCCGCCGCGCCACCCTGCTGGATCAGCCGCTCACGCCAGAGATGTTACTGGCCGCGCTGGCTGAAGAGGCGGAGTTGCGGCGGCAAATGGAAGAGTAGTTGGATTTTTCAATCACTGGATACGCTGATGTCTGATGCCAATACTACCGGCCTGACCCTGTTGGGCCGGTCGCAAACTGACTATCCCGGCGAGTACGCTCCGCACGTTCTGGAGCGGTTTGCCAATCGTTATCTCCAGCAAGAATACCTGGTGGAGCTGGACTGCCCGGAGTTTACCTGTCTGTGTCCGGTCACCGGCCAGCCTGACTTGGCCCGTGTCACGATCCGCTACAGCCCGCGTGATTGGCTGGTGGAATCGAAATCGTTGAAACTGTATCTATTCAGCTTTCGCAACCAGGGTTCGTTCAGCGAGGACAGTATTAACCGCATTGCTCTGGATTTATTTGCGTTATTGCAACCACGCTGGCTGGAAGTGCGCGGCGATTTCGCTCCACGCGGCGGTATCGCGATCAAACCCAGTGTGCGGTTGAACGGTGCATCAGAGTAATGAAGGCAATATGAGCCAGGCCCTCGTTGTTCTCTCTGGCGGGCAGGATTCCACCACCTGCCTGTACTGGGCATTGCAGCGATTCGGCGCTGACCAGGTCGAAGCGGTGACTTTTGACTATGGTCAGCGGCATCGTCTTGAGCTGGATTGTGCGATGCGGGTCGCTGCCCAGGCGGGCATCCCCCAGACCGTCTTGCCCATCAACACCTTTGCGGCGCTGGGTGGTAATGCGCTGACCGACTCGGCAATTCTGGTTCAGGCTGGAATCGATGCGCAGACCCGGTTGCCGAACACCTTCGTTCCTGGCCGCAACCTGATTTTTCTGACCTTCGCCGCTGCCCTGGCCTATTCTCGGGGTATTCGCCATTTAGTCACCGGCGTAGCTCAGACCGATTACAGCGGCTATCCCGACTGCCGACAGGCGACGCTTCAGGCACTGGAGCAGGCGATTCGGCTGGGGATGGAGTATGAGATTACCATTCATGCGCCGTTGATGTTTAAATCCAAGGTCGACACTGTGCGGTTGGCCAGTGCGTTAGGGGCGTTGCCAGCGCTGGCGGATACCCATACCTGCTACAACGGCGTCCGACCGCCCTGTGGAGAATGTCCCGCCTGCCGATTACGGGCGCGAGGTTTCGCTGAAGCGGGGATGATTGATCCGCTACTCGCCCTCACTCCCTGATGAACGACCGGGTTTATTTCATGGCGACTGCACCCTTTGAGGCTGCCCGCCAACTAGTAGGATGGCCAGACGAGCGCCGGGCGCGATTGCATGGACACAGTTTTCTAGCACGGGTTCGGGCGGAACTCCCAACAGGCTGGGCGCCCTTTCCCGGGCTGGAAGTAGATGCATTGGCTGAGCGGTTGCGAGAGGCCATTGCGCCGCTGGATTACACCTTACTAAACGATCGTTTGTCGGAACCAACCGATGCAAACCTGGCCCGCTGGATCAGAACGCGATTGGATGCGCCGGGAATTGTGCGGGTTAGCGTGCAGAGCGCGTTCCACCAGGGCGTGGTGGTGAACGGCGACGGTCGAGGTCATCATTGGCGACGATTTCGCTTTGAAGCCGCTCATCAGTTACCGCATGTTTCCCTTGGCCATCCATGCGGACGAATGCACGGGCATGGCTTTGAAGTCCTCTTGTGGGTGACGGGAGCGGACTATGACCAGATCGAAACGCAGTGGGCGCCACTGTACCAACAGTTGCAGTGGGCCTGTTTGAACGATCTGTCGGGGCTGGAAAACCCGACCAGCGAACGATTGGCGGCTTGGCTGTGGGCGCGATTGCAGCCCACCTTGCCGGGGCTGTCTCGGGTCACGGTGTACGAAACGGCGACCGCAGGCTGTCATTACGACGGGAGTCGCTATCGGATTTGGAAGGAACGCCATTTTGAGAGCGCCCTGCGCCTGAGTAACGCTCCAGAGGGCGATCCTCGCCGCCAACTGCACGGACACAGTTATACGTTGCGCCTGCATCTGACCGCACCACTGGATGAGCTGATGGGCTGGACAGTGGATTACGGCGTCGTCAAGGCGCTGTTTGAGCCGCTCTATCGTCAACTGGATCATCACCGACTGGATGAGTTGGCGGACTTGGCGGAGCCAACGCTGGCTGAGTTGTTAGGCTGGATGCGTGAGCGGATGGCAACGATATTGACGCCATTGGATCGGATGGATCTGGAACAAACACCTGGCTGCGGGGCGATGCTGTGCTGGGGCAGCGGCTAATGAGCTACAGCGTTAAAGAAATCTTTTACACCCTGCAGGGGGAAGGCGCCTGGACGGGCCGACCGGCGGTGTTTTGCCGATTTGCCGGTTGCAATTTGTGGACCGGGAAGGAGGTAGACCGGGCGACGGCGATCTGCCAGTTTTGTGATACCGATTTCGTGGGGGTTGATGGACCTGGTGGGGGGAAGTTTGTAACGCCGGAAGCCTTGGCGGCGACAGTCGCTGCCTGCTGGCCGGCGTCTACTCCGCATACCCGGCCCTATGTGGTTTGCACTGGTGGTGAACCGCTACTGCAACTGGATGGGCCGCTGATCGCCGCGCTGCACGCCCTTGGGTTTGAAGTGGCGGTGGAGACCAATGGCACGCTGCCAGCGCCGTTTGGGCTGGACTGGATTTGCGTCAGCCCCAAGGCCGCCGCGCCGCTGCATTTGGTCTGGGGTGATGAATTGAAACTGGTCTATCCACAACGCGAGCCGGAGGCGCAGCCAGAGCGGTTCATGGATCTGGCGTTTCGGCATTTCTTTCTACAACCGCTGGACAGCCCTGAGCGGGAGGCACATACCCAAGCCGTTCTCGCTTATTGTCTGGCTCATCCCCAATGGCGGTTGAGTCTGCAAACTCACAAGCAATTGGGGATTGCCTGAAAAAAGGTTCGCGGTTTGGGCAGTAGACTGCGCAACCCTCCTTTGGCCCGCCTCATTGGGCTATATCTCTTCAGTCGGTTCGCCACAGCAATTTAGCAATGACGATATGGATTGCCTCAAAAATGGTCCCAACGACGCTTGCGCCGCCAGGGAATCAGGGGAATCACGAAGCCCAGAAACAAACTACCTGACACCACGCCAGCGCCTGCTAGAAACCAGCTATGGCTTTTATCATCCCGCAACGCACTGTTCTGCTGTTCGAGACGCTCCATTTGCTCACGCATCCCTGCCATCTCCTGCTGCAACTGGCGGTTATTTTCCTCAATCGCCAGTGTTTGGGAAGCAGTATTGCGAATCTCCGCTAACTCCTCGCTGCATCGAGTCATATTATTGCGAAGGACACTCACGCTTTCATTCTCTCCTCGCAAAGTCTGATTCTCTTCCTCCAGTACAGTGACCCGTCCTTCCAGTTGTAACACCCGATCACGCGGGCTGGCCTCGTTCATCAGTTCGCGGATCAACATCCAACCCACTACCCGCTCCGGTGTCCTGACCTTGACGAATCCCTCATCGTTGGTTTCCAAAACTTCCAGCGGCGTTCCACTAGGCACCATGCGTACAATGCGATGATTCGCCGATCCTCCACTGCGCATCGGTAGCTTAAAGGAGTCCGTAACGTAACGGGTTTCAGCCTGAACTGGACTTGCCAATGCACCGAACACTAACGCCATGTAGTAGATAAACAATTGCCTCATTTGGGCTCCATTCAGAGTGTAAAAATCAACATTGCAAACTCACATTGCCTACAACTTGATTATAGCGCCTATGGTTCCCCCGTCTCCGGCTTTCCCTGACATCTTGCAAATAAGAAAATCGACATGCGTATAGTGATATTATTGATCGTAGTAGCTATTACTGGCATGACTCTGGTTCAATGGCTCAGTCACAACCCCTCCACGCGGGTGATTTTCCAGCAAGGGCCAGACCGCGCCACTCGCTACACCGACTCAGCCTACAGATTTAAAAGCGTTCGAAAAAGACCTCAACCGCCTCATGCAGGACGCCGACCGGCAGCGTCAGGAAAACGTTCCCTGACCCTCCCCATTTTTTCCACAGATTCGGTGGATAAGTCCAACAAAATGCCGCCATCCGAAAACGCAAGCAATTGTCTGTCTTGCATCAAATGCATTTGGCGAAAAATTCGCCAAATCGATCAAAATCGACTCACCGTTATGGATTCCCCGCAGCTCAACGCCTGAAAGTCTGCTCGCAACCCTTCAATACGCTGCCCAAACCGGGTGCGCTGGAGATCGGTCGTCGAGCGCAGCAAATCCATTACCAAGGCCAGACCCTCAGTGCGAGTGCGGACGACCTGTCGGGCGTAGTCCGCAGTGTGCACTGTAGCCGGTGTCTCGAATAGACCGACCAACT
Organism: Candidatus Competibacteraceae bacterium; assembly: GCA_049288935.1. Lineage (GTDB taxonomy): Bacteria > Pseudomonadota > Gammaproteobacteria > Competibacterales > Competibacteraceae > UBA2383. The sequence continues at coordinate 2,541 of JBAQIQ010000413.1, read as the reverse complement.
GACGCCGGGCGCTGTCAACATCAGGTCCAGTCAATGTCTCTTGCACGGCCTCCAGCAAGCGCTGCCGGTTCGCCAGCCAACCACTGTTCTGATCGTCCAGGGCCATGCTCCACTGACGAATGCGGGCGGATTGTTCGACGGTCGGAGCGCCGATCCAAGGTCGTAATCGCTTTTCCAGGCGTTCGGCCCGCTCACGCTGCCGTTGTTCTGGCAACGGATCCAAGTACTTCATACGAGTATCGACCAGTTCCTGATCCAGTCGGGCAAACAATTCAGCGCGCTGGCCCGGTTCCAATCGCAGCAGCAATTCAGCAATCGTCGGCGCAAATTCCACTAGAATCGCTTCGATAAACTCATCTAGCCGCTGGGCGAGTGCCTCCAACCGGGCTGGTTCTGGTGTATCCACTTCCGCCTGCAACCCGCCCAGCCATTGGATATAGGCGGGCAACTGGATCTGACAATGCCATTCCCGATGCGACCGCAACCGTTCCTCCAGCCAGCCGCGCTGTTCGGCATTCAACGTCACAAAGCTCTCGACCTGGCCCAGTAACCAGGAGTCAACGTGGTAATAGGCCAGGCGCACCACGCTACAACTGGCTAGCGTTAGCGCCAATAGTGCGTGAAGCGCAATTCGGAGCAGGGTCGTTCGCATGCAATAAACGAGATTTTAGTGTGCAGTGATAGAGGTGATGATATAAACGCCCTTCTCAGCTTCCCGCATCTCGAACTTGACCGAGTCGCCTGCTTTAACCCGACTCGCCATAGCCGGGTCAGCCAACTGGAAATCCATCACCATTCGCGGCCAGTTCAACGCCGGGATTGGGTTGTGATCGATGACCAGTTTGCCTTTCGCGGCGTCCACACTTTTGACGATACCGGTAGCCGCGAGAGTTGGGCTGGCGGACGTGGCTGTGGCCGGCGCCGCCGTATGATCGTGCTGGGCCTGAACAGCCAGAGCTGGGCCACAGACGCCGAACAACGCCATCACGAACGTGGTAATCACGAATGTCTGTTTCATGGTTTTCAATAATCTACTGATAGAATTAAAAGTTTCATTGCGCAACTCCTAGTGTTGCGCTGTGAGTAATCCCGGCTATTGCTCACTACAACTACAGTAGCCGGGATTTTTGCCGACTATTCGGCCAATAAGGTCTTAATCCGGCCAATAATCGCCGGTAGTTTGTTCTACGGTGAATGGACACTGCTCCGGGAACGTGGTCAATGGCAGTTTGATTTCTTGACCTGCATATCGTTTGGATTTCAAGTAGCCCTTCCTAATAGACTTCTAAATTTCTGTTTTATAATATGATTATTTTCGAGTAGATCATCAATTTGAATTCTCCCGTTCACAATGCTATCCCGTTATGGAACAGTTCTAAGCATATCACCCGATCTTGGTTGGCAGCGGGCGGCAACGAACAACCCTTGACCGATTCCCGCCACCGCTATCGACGCCGGGGCATCTGGCAACGGCGGTTCTGGGAACACGCGATTCGCGATCAACGGGATTTCGAACGCCACTGCGGCCACCTTCATTACAACCCGGTCAAACATGGATACGTCACCCGCGTGGCGGACTGGCCCCATTCGAGTTTTCACCGCTTCGTGGAAAACGGGATGTATCCGCTGGATCGGGCGGGCCATCCCGAAACGATTGACACGGTGGGCTTTGAAGAATGATATCGGGTAACGCGGCGCTTTGGCCTAACTAACTCTTTACCCGGCTATTTCAGTGATCCTCGTAATGTCCGCCAATGGCAAAAATGTGGATGGCCGAATCGTCGAAGCAATAAATCAGCCGATCCCGTTGGGAGAGACGACGTGACCAGAGTCCCGCGAGATCATGCTTCAAGGCTTCGGGCTTGCCTGTACCTACACTCGGGTCACCGCGCTGAAGTTCTTTGAGGATTCGACAGAGATTGCGATGAAGCAACCTGTTTCGAGTCCGCAGAGCTTCGTAGGTTTCCCAAGTGTCGCCCTCAAAGACAATTGATCTCACCCAACTCCTCCGGCGTGAACCGACGACCGGTACCGAGTGCATAGGTCTCTGCCGAACGAGCGATCTGAGCCATTAAAGATTGATTTTGCAAGACGAACAGAGTTTCCTGCTCGCGCTCCCAATCCTCAGCGCCAAGGATCACGAAGGCTCCTCCGTTACGGCGGCTTACTTTCAGCGGTTCGTGATTGGCCAATACCTTCTCAATATGCGTGCGAAGGTGATCGCGGAACTGATTTACGGTGATTGTTTCCATCTGTATTAACCTCAAACGTACTGAAATGCCGTACAGGATAACACACGAGCCAGGATCCAGCGACCAGGCAACCCAGTAGGATACGCACGGCGTACCTGTTCCGGAGTATGCATGGTCAATGGCCGGTACGCAGCCCGGTAGGTCGGGCAACGCGGCGCTTTTGCCCACCCTAAACTGCTACAGCTTTACAACGGGGCGGCGGATAAGCCGCGAAGGGCGGAAAGCCGCAGGCTTTCTCGGCCCGAAGTCGGCTTGATCCGCGGGTTGTGCGGCGCGAAGCGCCAAGCAG
>JBAQIQ010000412.1:0-19887 GCA_049288935.1 Candidatus Competibacteraceae bacterium | reverse complement strand
GCCAGCAGGTTGGTCTGGAAGGCGATCTCGTCGATCACGCCGATGATGTCGGCGATCCGCTTGCTGCTCTGGTGGATGGCGCTCATGGCGGTGACCGCTTGGTCGACCACTTGACCGCCCTGCTCGGCCTGGTTGCGCGCGGCGCTCGCCAACTGGTTGGCCTGACCGGCGTTTTCGGCGCTTTGCTTGACCGTGCTGGTCAGCTCTTCCATGCTGGAGGCGGTCTCTTCCAGCGCACTGGCCTGCTCTTCGGTCCGCTGCGCTAGGTCGCTGCTGCCTTGGGCGATCTCGGCGGCGGCGGAATTGACTTGCCCGGTAGCCTGGGTGACTTTCCCCACCATGTCCTTGAGCTGACCGGCCATGTCGCGCATGGCGGCGTAAATGCCGGTTTCCTGCCCGGTGTTGTCGAACTGCACCGTCAAATCGCCGCCGGCGATCTGTTGGGTCAGCGCCGCCATCTCGGCTGGCTCGCCACCGATGGGTCGGCGGATTATCCGCACCAGCAGCCAGGCTATCAAAATGCCCAGCAGCACCGCCCCCGTCGATAGCCACGTCACCACCGAAACGGCCAGCCCGTTCGCTTGCTGCACTTTGGTTCCCAAAGCATCTTGGGTGGCTTTTCTGGAAGATTTCAGCTCTTCCGTAGCGTTGGCGACCTCCGGCCCGACTCGGTCCAGAGTGTTCTTGATCAGGTCGTCGGCTTTTTCGATGGCTTGCGAGAGCGAGGGCAGCAGGGCCGTATAAGCGTCGTGTTCCTTGGTGAATAGTTCGAGTTGTGTTCGATAACTTACTCCCGCTTTCTCGTCGAAAATTTTTTCCTGCTGATTGACCAGGGTGATGACTTCCTCTTGGGCTTTTTCAAAATGGTCCCGGAGGTGCGATCTGACATATCTCAGCACGAAATAACGTCCGTTCATAAGTTGCATCTTGAGGCTGTTGGCCAATGCCGTCACCTCGATATTACGATCCTTGACGGCGTCATCAATCAGCTTGTCGAGCGCATTTTGGGCGCGAATGCCCGTCTCGACTAATTGCTTGACCGTTTCCTCCCGCTGCTTCACGAGCGCCACGGTCTGTTTAAAGGCTTCATCATAATGGGCCGCTTGCTCACCGATAGCCGCCACGATCTTTTTGCGTTCCGGGTTCATGATATTTTCCGCTAGCGCCTTGCGCGCGGCCATCATCTCATCGAAGTGTTCGCGATGATAACCTTGGGCCGATTTATCATCGCCGCGAATGATGAAATCCTTGACCGCCAGATGCACCTTCAGCATCTGGCCCTGAAATTCGCTGACCCGATCACCGTTGAGAGCCTGCCGACGATATTCGGTAAAGCCTCGAGCGCGCTATTTAGACCCCAATAAGCGGTTCCGGCAACGATGACCAGCAGGGCGATCACCGCCGTGAAGCCGAGGTTCAATTGGGTGCGAAGCTTGAGATTCTTGATCATGAGGTATTTATTCAACCTTTCATTGAGTTGGCTTTTGCCCCTAAGTACAGGACAAAAGTTTCAGCAGGCCGAGGAAATCCACCCAGCGGTCGGCCCAGTTGAGGACGATGGACCGGATGAAGTCGAGGCCATGGCGGAAGGCGGCGTCTGGGCCGAGTTGCAGGCCCATGTCACGCGGGAACCTGACCTGCAACATCTGCTGATTGACAGTACGGTAGTCCGTGCCCACCCCTGCGCGGCGGGGGCGGAGCAGCGTTCCGCCGAGGCGGAAGCCTTGGGCCATCCCCTGGCCTTCGTCCTCACCGGCGGGCAAGCGTCCGATATCGGGCAGGCGAACGGCGGATCGGGGAATTCCCGGCCGAAGCCGTCATCGGCATCGCCGCATCTTTTCGCGTTTCGAGAAAACCGCCAACCACTTCATGGCCTTCCTACACTTCGTTGCTTTCCTCATTTGGACGCGATGAAATGTCAACAGAACCTAGACACTAAATTTGGAATTCGGTTTATTTTGATGTCCAGATCACTTGTTGGAAGACCATAGCCGTTAACCGACAGCGCCGTTTACCCAGCCAAGGGGCGAAGCCTAATCATCAGGAACCTATTTGGAAAGGAACTGATTGACCGCTTCCATCAGCGTGGCTTCCTCGACCGGTTTGGTGACGTAGCTTCTGGCTCCTTGCCGCGCTCCCCAGATTTTGTCCGTTTCCTGATCCTTGGTTGTGACGATAATCACCGGAATATGGCTGGTGGAAGGATTTTTCGTGATCTGCCGGGTCGCCTGAAAACCATTGATCTTGGGCATCACTACGTCCATCAAGATCAGGTCGGGCAGCTCAGCCTTGGCGACTTTCACGCCTTGCTCACCGTCCGTAGCGGTCAGGACTTCGTGTCCATGTTTTTTAAGAATTCTGCTGAGACTCAACGTCTGGGTGGGCGAGTCGTCGACAACGAGTATGCGGGCCATGCTGCTACTCCTGGGATGATCAATCTTACGTATCTGCTGCGCACACTGACCGATAAACGCGGATGGCGGAAAATAACTGGAGCTTCCGCGTCCCCATCAAATCCAGCCGTCCGTACTGGAATGCGCCAGGGTCATCATAAGCGAAATCCAGTGCGGGCGGGGATGGTTTCTGGTACGGGGGACTACTTGCCAGCGCATGATAGAATACTCGATAAATCAGTTCAATTTGAGGGTTTGTTTCATGAGTGATTCAAAGTCCAATTTCTTTTCGCGCCTGGCGCTGGCGTTGCGCGCCGGTTGGCGGGTGTTAGTCGATGGTGACTTCGCCGGCGACCTGCAACGCCTGGAACAGGGGGGATGGACGTTATCAGCGCCAGCGGTCGTTGAACCGCCCAAACCGATCGCCCTGCGCGACACGCTGCCGGATTCGGCGCTGCAATTGTTAGCCCTGCTACAGCAGGAAGGGCGGTTTGTGGATTTCCTGGAGGAGAATGTCACCGCCTACTCCGACGCCGATATGGGTGGTGCGGCGCGGGTGGTGCACGGGGGTTGTCGCAAGGTCATTCACGATTACCTGCAGATTGAGCCGGTGCGTGAGGAAGCTGAAGGGGTGCGGCTGACCCTGCCCGCCGGTTTCGACGCAGCAGCGGTGCGGCTGACCGGCAATGTGGTGGGCCAGCCACCCTTTACCGGCACCTTGATGCATCGCGGTTGGCGGGTCCGCCAGATGACCTTGCCCAAGGTGGCCGAAGGCCATGATGTCCGGGTGTTGGCGCCAGCGGAGGTCGAACTATGAGCGAAGTTCGCTACGCCGTCGGTATTGATCTGGGCACCACCCATTGCGTGATGGCGGCGGTGGATCTGGCCGCCAGCGACCGCGATGCAGTGGTGGAGCGGATCGCGGTTATTCCACAGTTGACGGCGCCCGGTGCGGTAGAAGAGCGGTTGATGCTCCCTTCCTTCCTCTATCTGCCCCATCCTGATGAATTACGGGTGGAAGATCGGGTATTGCCGTGGGGCGAGTCGCCGCCCTTCGTGGTCGGTGAATTAGCCCGGACGATGGGAGGACGCACGCCGATTCGATTGGTGGCTAGCGCCAAGAGTTGGCTATGCCATCCCGGTGTGGACCGGCGGGCGGCGATTTTACCAGTGGAAGCGCCGGAAGAGGTGGCGCGGGTTTCGCCGTTACAAGCCTCCATGCACTATTTGGGGCATTTGCGGGCCGCCTGGGATCAGCAGCATCCCGAGGCGCTGTTGACCGAACAGGAGGTCGTGCTGACCGTTCCGGCGTCTTTCGATCCTGCGGCCCGCGAGTTGACCGCTGAAGCGGCGGCAGCGGTGGGTTTGAATCATCTGGTATTGCTGGAGGAACCACAGGCCGCTTTGTATCACTGGATTCTGGCCAGCGGCGGCGAGTGGCGCAAACAGGTGCGGGTCAGTGACATTATTCTGGTCGTCGACCTGGGTGGCGGCACTGCCGACTTTTCGCTGATCGCCGTGACTGAACGCGATGGATCACTGGAGCTGGTGCGGGTGGCGGTCGGCGATCACATTCTGCTGGGCGGCGATAATATGGATTTGGCGTTGGCCCACGCCGTTCGCACTAAACTGGCGGAACAGGGAACGCCACTGGATTCCTGGCAGTTGCAGGGACTGACGCACGGTTGTCGCAACGCCAAGGAAATTTTGCTCAGCGATGCCCGCGTTGAGAGCGTGCCGGTGGTGGTGCCAAGCCGAGGTTCCCGGTTGATCGGCGGGACTCTGCGCACTGAACTGACCCGCGACGAAGTGACCCGGAATCTGGTGGAAGGCTTTTTCCCCAAGGTGGATGCGGCGGCGCGACCGGCGGCCCGGGCGCGGGCAGCGTTGACCAAGCTGGGGTTGCCCTATGCGCAGGATGCGGCCATGCCCCGGCATCTGGCGGCGTTTCTGGCCCGGCAGGTGGACGCAACCCGTGATCTGGAGGGGTTCATGGCTCAGTTGCCGGCCGGTGCGACGTTCCTGCATCCCACCGCCGTGCTGTTCAACGGCGGCGTGTTCAAAGCCGAGCCATTGTTGGAGCGCACCTTGGGCGTATTAAACGATTGGCTGGCGGCGGAAGGCGCTCCACCGGCGCGGTTGCTGGCGGGGATTGATCTTGATCTCGCGGTAGCGCGTGGCGCGGCCTACTACGGTTACGTGCGGCGGGGCGGCGGTGTGCGGATTCGCGGCGGCACGGCCAAAGCCTATTACGTCGGTGTGGAAAGCGCTATGCCGGCGGTGCCGGGCCTGGACCCGCCGATTGAGGCGCTGTGCATTGCTCCATTCGGCATGGAGGAAGGGACGCAGGCTCAGTTGCCACCGCAGGAGGTGGGATTGGTGGTGGGCGAGCCGGTGCGCTTCCGCTTTTTCGGTTCCTCGGTGCGGCGCACCGATCAGGTCGGGACAGTGCTGGAGCAATGGGCGCCGGACGAAGTGGAAGAGCTGGAGGAGATTGAAGCGACGTTGCCCGCCGAGGACCGGCAACCGGGCGAGGTCGTCCCGGTACGACTACAGGCAGCGGTCACCGAGGTCGGGACGCTGCGCCTGGAAGCAGTGCCGCGCATCGGCGCCGAAACCTGGAAGGTCGAGTTCGACGTGCGTGGGGAGGGCTAAGCCGTCGCCCACATGAGCACACCTCGCTATCTGGTGGGGATTGACCTCGGCACGACTCACACGGTGGTTGCCTACGCCGATCTAAAAAAATCCCCACCTGCTGCTCCTGAAGGAGAGGGGAGCCGCGTCGCCGCCATTCACCTGTTCGCTATCGAGCAACGGGTCGCGCCCGGCGCAGTGGCCGCTCGGCCCTTGCTGCCTTCCATGCGTTACCACCCAGCGGAGGGCGAGCTGGCGGCGGCGGATTTGCAACTGCCCTGGACGTTCGCCGATCCCGGCGCGGTGGCGAACGTTATCTTGGGGGAACTGGCGCGGGAACGCGGCTCTCGGACGCCGGGGCGGTTGGTGGCCAGCGCCAAAAGCTGGCTATCTCATGCCGGTGTGGACCGCACGGCGCCCATTTTGCCTTGGGGTATGGCGGAAGGCATCGCCAAAGTTTCCCCGGTCGCCGCCAGCGCCAGCTACCTGGCCCATCTTCGCACTGCATGGAATCGGTGCTTTCCTCAGCAGCTCCTGGAGCGGCAGGAACTGGTCTTGACCGTGCCGGCTTCGTTTGATGAATCGGCACGGGCCTTGACCGTGGAAGCGGCGCACTTGGCGGGTCTACCGCAGTTACGCCTTCTGGAGGAGCCGCAGGCCGCCTGCTATGACTGGCTGCATCGTCATCATGGCCAATGGGCGGCGCTGCTCGGTGAGTCGCGGTTGTTGCTGATTTGTGATGTCGGCGGCGGTACGACCGATTTGACCCTGATTCAGATTGCATCCGGGGAATCCGGCCCGCAACTGACCCGCATTGGCGTGGGGGATCACTTAATGCTGGGCGGCGATAACATGGATTTGACCCTGGCGCGGATCGTTGAGACGCGGTTGGGCGGCGGACGGTTGAATGCCGGAGAACTCTCTCAGCTTTTGCAGCAGTGCCGGAACGCCAAGGAGCATCTGTTGGCCGATGAGGCGCCGGAACGGGCTACGGTGACCGTGCTAGGCGGTGGGGCGCGGCTGATTGGCGGGGCGCGTTCGGCGGAGTTGAGTCGTGATGAAGTGCGGACGTTGCTGGTGGACGGCTTTCTGCCCAGGATCGACGTCGATGAACGACCCCAGGGTCGCCGTGGGGCGATGGTGGAGTTTGGGTTGCCGTATGCTGCAGATCCCGCCATCAGCCGCCATCTGGCAGCGTTTCTGGCGCGACATGCCGATGCCTCCCGCCAGGCGCTGGGTGAGCCAGCGTCCGCTAACCGTCCGCTTCTGCCCGATGCGGTGTTATTAAACGGTGGCGTCTTCCACGGTGCAGCGCTGAGCGAGCGGTTGCTGGACATTCTCGGCAGTTGGCGCGGCCAGGCCATCTTGCGGCTCGACAATCCCGAACCGGATTTGGCCGTTGCGCGTGGGGCGGTCGCTTATGGGTTGGCCCGGCGGGGCCAGGGACTGAAAATCGGCGGCGGTTCGGCGCGTAGCTACTTCCTGCTGGTGGACAGTGGCCGTGATCATCGGCAGGGTGTTTGCCTGCTGCCGCGTGGGGCGGAAGAGGGGCGGGAAATTCGGCTGGACCGCACTTTTTCGCTGCGGCTGGGCGCGCCGGTGCAGTTCCATCTGCTGTCATCGACCGGGGATGCGGTGTATCGGCCTGGCGAGACAGTGGCGCTGAATGCGGAGACCTTGACGCCACTGCCGCCAGTGGCAACCGTCATTGAGAGTCAGGTTGCCGGCGAAGCGCGGGTGCAACTGGTGACGCAACTGACCGAGGTCGGGACGTTGGAGATCGATTGCGTCGCGGCTGACGATCCAGTGCGGCGTTGGCGGCTGGCTTTTCAGTTGCGCGGTGGTGATGCGGCGACTTTGGCGCGCCTGCATCCTCGTTTTCCCGAAGCGGCAGCCCGGCTGGAGCGGTTTTACGGTTCCCGCGCTCCTGATGTAGAGGCAAGGGAAATTAAGGGGTTGCGCAACGATTTGGAGCGGCTGCTCGGCCAGCGTGAGGCTTGGGAAACGCCGCTGCTGCGGGCATTGTTCGGGGTCCTCTGGGCCGGAGCGCGACGACGGCGGCGCTCGCTCGATCATGAACGGCTCTGGTTTAGCCTGGTGGGTTATTGCCTGCGGCCCGGTTTCGGCTATTCCCTGGACGAGTGGCGGGTTGGGCAGTTATGGACATTGTATGAGCAGGGCGTGCAATACCCGCAGGACGCCCAGAACCGTGCGGAATGGTGGACTTTGTGGCGAAGAGTCGCTGGCGGGCTGGAAGCAACGGCGCAGGCACAGTTGAGTGAGGAATTGCTGGTCGGGTTGCGCCCCTTGACGGGCAAAGCCGCCAGGGAAAAGCCATCCGGTGTTGAAGATCTGGCGCGGTTGGCGGGCGTTTTGGAGCGGCTGCCTGCCGCCCGCAAGGTCGAACTCGGTGAATTGTTGCTGGCGCGGCTGGCGCGCAAGGGTGAATCGCCGCAACTGTGGTGGGCGGTTGGTCGCCTGGGAACGCGGGTTCCCGCCTATGGCAGCGCCCACGATGTGACGCCGGCGCCCACGACGGCAGTTTGGCTGGAGCAGGTGTTGGCGCTGAACTGGAAAGCGGTGACGCCCGCTGCTTTTGCCGCCACTTTGCTGGCGCGGCTGAGCGGTGACCGGGAACGGGATGTGGATGAGAATCTGCGGCGGCAGGTGCTCCAGCGGTTACGGGCCGCCAAATCACCGGCTTCATGGCTGCGGATGGTGGAGGAGGTCGTGGAGCTGGACGAGGTCGATACCGGACGGGTGTTTGGCGAGGCGTTGCCACCGGGGTTACGACTGGTGGGGTAGTTATTTGGTGGTCCGCAGCAGCCCGCTCAATCCATGCTGGTCGAGAAAGGCGTTGGTCTGCTCACGGATCGCAGTCGCGGTATCGAGATCGATGACCTCGTTCAGCAACACTTGCGCCTCATCATAGTGGATGCTGCGAATCATCCACTTGACCTTGAGCAGACTGCCCAAATTCATGCTCAGGCTGTCCACGCCCATCGCCATCAGCAGCAACGCCGCCGCCGGATCGCCGGCCATCTCGCCGCAAACGCTGACGGTTCGACCCGCCGCCTGCACCTGCGTGACAACGTACCGGATCGCGGCCAGCACTACCGGATGCAGCGGATCGTACAGTTTGGCCACCCGGTCATTGTTGCGATCCACCGCCAGCAGATATTGGGTCAGGTCATTGCTGCCGACCGAGGCGAAATCGACCATACTGATCAGCCTGTCGATCTTCCAGACGGCTGACGGTACTTCGACCATGATGCCAACGCGCGGCGTCTGCACCGGAACGCCTTCCTCCCGTAATTCCGCCTCGGCGCTGCGCAGCAAATCCAGCGCTTCGCTCAATTCGCTGACGGTGCTGATCATCGGGAACAGGATTGACAGGTTTGGGTGAGCCATCCCGGCCCGCAGCATTGCCCGCAACTGGGTTTTGAACAAATCCGGCTGATCGAGGCTGATGCGGATGCCGCGCCAACCCAGAAAGGGGTTTTGCTCAGCGATGGGGAAATAGGGCAATGACTTATCGCCGCCAATATCCAGGGTGCGTAACACGACGGGATGTGGGTCCATGATCCGCAGAATCCGGGTGTAGATCGTGGTCTGCTCCTCTTCACCGGGAAAACGGTCGCGCAGGAAAAAATGCATCTCCGAGCGGTACAGTCCCACCCCCTGCACACCACTGCTATGGGCAGCGGCAATATCAGCGAACAGCCCGGAATTAGCGTACAGATTCAGAGCGTGTCCATCCGGTGTTTCCGCCGGCAGGTCGCGCAGGTGCTGTAAGCCACGCGACAGTTCAGCCTCTTCATGGATCAGCTTGAGATATTCCTGGCGCAGCGCCGGGCTGGGCTGGATGCAGACCCGGATGGTATAACCATCGACCGCCACTTCGCGGCCATTCAGCCGGCCCGGCGGCAGGTTGCTGACCCCGAACACGGCCGGGACGCCCAGCCCTCGCGCCAGCAGGGCGACATGCGAGGTGCTGGTGCCATGCACCGACACCAGACCTTTGATCTTCTCTGGCGGCACGTCCAGCAATTGCGAGACGCTAAGGTCTTCACCCATCAGCACGGTGTTGTCGGGATAGTGGCGATTGACGGCCTGCTCTTCCTGCAAACGATCCAGCAAACGCTGACCCAGGTCGATGATGTCGGCGGCGCGCTCCCGCAGATAGGGGTCATCCATCTCGACAAAAATATTGGCGTATTCCATCACCGTAGCCCGCAACGCGCCGGGCGCCCAGTTGCCGGCGTGAATTCGTTCCAGCGTGCCGTTGACCAAGCTATCACTGCTCAGCAGCAGGGCGTAGGCGTCAAATAGCGCCCGGTCGCCGGCGGACAGCAACAAACGCATCCGCTCACTAAGCCGCTGCAACTCCGCCAGTTCCGCAGCCACCGCTTGCCGAAAGCGCGCTGCCTCCGCTTCGGGATTGTCGATATCCTTGTCCGGGGCCTGGTCTAATGCAGTGCTTGGGAAAACGACGACGGCTTCGCCCAGCGCCACGCCCGGCGCACTGGACACGCCTTCCAAAAACAGGGTGCCGGATAATGCGTCGCCATCGAGTCGGTCCAGCGCCTGACGAATCTCGGCCTGGGTAATGCAACCGGCTAACTGCGCTGCCAGCGTCACCAAGAACGACTCTTCGTCCGCAGTGTATTTACGCTGCTCGCGCTGCTGCGCCGTCAGCACCCCTAACACCTTGCGCCGGCGAATGATGGGCACACCGATGAACCCGTGGAACGGCGCTTCGCCAGTGGCTGCAATGTAGCGGAAAGCGGGATGGGCGGGGGCGTTGTCAACGTTGACCGGTTCCGAACGGCTGGCAGCCAACCCGACGAGTCCCTGACCCAGCTTGAGCCGCACCTTGCCAACGGCGCCAGGACGCAAACCATCGGTGGCCATCAATACATGTTCGCCACGGGTCGCATCAGTCATATACACCGAGCAGACATCGGTATGGATAGCGGCTTTGACTTCGGCCACGATCAGGTTGAGCGCCTCATTAAGATCGCGGGTGGCGTTGATGTCCTGCACGATGCGCCGCAAAATGTCCAGCATGGAAGCACCCTCAAGGCGTCAGCGTAAAAGCCAGCGATGCTGGCCAGCGGCCGCCCGCGACGAACGAGCTTCCCGGCTTTGATCCAGGGTAGCCATCGCTTCTGGCGGCGCAGCCACCGCTGACGAGGTTTCCAACGTATTTAAGCGCCGCGTGGCCACCACCATTCGGGTGATCACCGGATTCTGGCTATTTTCCAACTGCTGCATTTGCAGAACAGTGACATGCTGGATCACGGCGCTGGCTCGATCCGCAGACCGTACCCGGTCGGTGCGATCAGCGGCGCGCCGTCCGGCGCCCGCTTGCTTCGTGGAGACTCCTGGCGACAGCAAGGGCGCCAGTTCATGCAGGGCGCGCCAGTAAACATGTCGCTTGAAAGGCACTACCGCACGCAGTGGATACCAGTAATCCACCCATTGCCAGTGATCAAATTCAGGCCGCTCGGACAGATCGAGTTGCACCAAGTCTTCGTTGCACCGCATCCGCAACAGGAACCAGATTTGCTTCTGGCCGATGCAAGCCGGCACGGAGCAGTCCTGACGGATCAACCGTTTGGGCAAACGATAACGCAACCAGCCCCGAGTGGAGCCGATGATCTGCACATGTTCTGCGCGCAAGCCGACCTCTTCGGCCAGTTCGCGAAACATGGCCTGCTCAGGTGACTCATCCCGCCGGATGCCGCCCTGGGGAAACTGCCAGGAATGCTGGCCGATTCGCTTTGCCCAGAACAGGCGTCCTTCTGCGTTACACAGGATGATGCCCACGTTATGCCGGTAGCCCTCCGAATCAATCACGACATTAACCGCATAGACTGTAATGTAGAGTTTGTGTATTTTGCATTATCATCATAATGCATCATTGTCTTCGATCATAGCATCCAGGCAGCGGGTCAACCCGCGCCCGGTCCACGCCTTTGCCAGGAGTCGGCCATGCGTTGTTTATGCGGTACTGCGTTCCTGTTGATCCTGCTGGCGCTGCTGTCGCCCCGCAGTGTGCAGGCTTTCGACGATGCGCCGTTGGCCATCGCAGCAGCCCAGTATCGGCAACTGCTCCAGGATAGCCGTAATCCTGATGGCCAAACGCCCGCTGCCTGGCTGCAAAAAGCGGAACAACTCGCCCGGCAGAAAAACGGATTGGACGCGATTACCGCGTATGAAACCGCTATCGCCGCCGGTACGGATCAGACCGCGGCCTGGTTAGCGTTGAGCCAGATTTGGCAGGGGCAAGCCCGGCAACAGAAACAGGACAATGTCGATGATGCAGTCCAGCAACGCTCTCATGGGCGGACCCGGCAGGCGGCCTGGAATGCGTTGCAAGCGGCGCGCACTCCGGCGGAACGCGCCCGCGCCCTGTTCCGTTTGGGCGAACTGTACGAACCCGATCAAGCACCGAAAAAGGCGATAGCCGCTTACCGCGAGGCGCTGGAACTGGAGGATAACCCCCGCGTCGCCAAGCGCTATCAGGAGTTGGTCGATGCCCATGCTTTTCAGATCAAGGGCGTTGACGTGGAGTCGGACAGCGCGCAGCCAAAAATCTGTCTGAATTTCTCGGATCATCTAGCCAAGGGCCGGCAGCTTCACTACGAAGATTATTTGGTCATCGAGCCGGCGTTTCCGTCGGTGGTCACTCCTGAAGAGCGGCAGTTGTGCGTGGAGGGCGTTCGCCACGGCCAGAGCTATGTCATCAAGGCCCGGGCTGGCATTCCTTCCGCCAGCGGCGAGAAAACCCGTGCGGCTCAGGAATTCACCGCCAAGGTGGAAGATCGTAAACCGACGCTGGGTTTCCGGGGCGCCGCGTATGTGTTGCCGAAAACCAGCAACCAGCAATTGCCGTTGACTAGTGTCAATCTGGAAGAAGCGCGGCTGCGGGTGTTGCGGATCAATGATCGTAATTTGATGCGGGAGATTGAGAACCGGCGCATCACTAATCTGCTGGATGGCTACGATCTCAACGCCCTGGCCAAACGCTCCGGCGAGCAGGTCTGGGAGGGGGTCTTGGCTCTGGCGAGCGGCGAGCGCAATCAGGAAGTGACGACCGCTTTGCCGGTCAATGAAATTCTGCGCGATTTGCAACCGGGCGTTTACATCATCGCCGCCCAACCGGCTCATCAGATCTCCGACAAGAACTGGGAAAATCAAGCCACGCAATGGCTGGTCGTTTCTGATTTGGGTCTGTTCACGATGCGCGGCAACGACGGTTTGCACGTCTTTGTCCGCTCATTGGCCACGGCGCAACCGCTGGCCGGCGTTGAATTGCGGCTATACGCCCGCAACAATGGCGAACTCGGCCAGGCCGTGACTGACGCCAAGGGTTATCTCCGCTTCGATCCAGGCCTGTTGCGCGGCGCCGGCGGCCGGGAGCCAGCGGCACTAATGGCGTTCGGCCAGAGCGATTACAACTTTCTGGATTTGACCAAACCGGCCTTTGATCTGAGCGACCGTGGGGTTGCCGGTCGTGCCGCGCCAGGGGCGGTCGATGCCTTTCTTTACCCGGAGCGTGGCGTCTACCGGCCTGGCGAAACAGTGCAGTTGATGACCTTGCTGCGCGACAGCCGGGGTTACGCCCTACCCGAAACGCCGCTGACGTTGAAAGTCTTCCGCCCGGATGAGGTGGAAAGCGCCCAATTGCGTCCGGCCAACCCCGCGTTGGGTGGCTATCACAGCCCGATTTCGCTACCGTTGAATGCCCGCACCGGAATGTGGACGGTCAAGGCCTACACTGACCCGAAAGGCGAACCGGTCGGTCAGGCCGGTTTCCAGGTTGAAGATTTCGTCCCGCAACGGCTGAAACTGGAATTGAATTCCGCCGCGTCGGTGCTGAAACCGGGCGAGCCAGCGGTGGTGGAGATTAACGGACGATTCCTGTATGGCGCGCCGGCGGCGAATCTTAAAGCTGAGGCTGAAGTGGTGTTGCGCGAAGATCCAAATCCGTACCCGGCTTTTTCCGGCTACCGCTTCGGATTGGCCCAGGACACCTGGACTGCGCAGCGTTTCCCGGTCGCGTTAGCGGGCACTGATGCTCAGGGCAAGGCCCAGGCCCAGATCAGCCTGAGCGAAACCCCGGATACGACCCGTCCCTTGCAGGCCCAGGTGCGAGTTTCTCTGTTTGAGCCGGGCGGGCGGCCAGTGACCCGTACTTTGGACCGGCCCTATCGTGTGCAACCCTTCGCCATTGGCATCAAGCCTCTCTTCAGCGATGGCGGCGTTCAGACCGGCCAGGAAGCTGCGTTTGACGTGATTGCGCTGGATCCGCTCGGTCAGCCGCAGGCGCAGGGCGGGTTGAATGCCAGGCTGGTGCGTGAGGAGTATGAATATTACTGGTATCACGGTGAGGGCCGCTGGAATTATAAGCTGGTGATCCGCGACCGCACCGTGATCGCCAGCCAAACTTTGACCGTCGTTCCCGACCAGCCGGCGCGGGTGACGCAACGGGGACTGGACTGGGGGCGCTATCGGCTGGACGTTCTCGACCCGAAAATCGGCGTAGCTTCCAGCGTTCGCTTTACGGTGGGCTGGTTCGAAAGCCCCGGTGAGAGCGGCACTCCAGATCAAATGAAAGTGACGCTGGATCAACCGCGTTACCCAGTGGGAGCGACCGCCAGGGTGTTTCTGCGTGCGCCTTTTGCTGGCGAGGTATTGCTGAACGTGGTGGGCGACCGGCTTTGGCTGAGCAAAACGGTTCGGGTTCCCGCAGAGGGAGCGACTGTGGAGTTGCCTGTTCCCGCCGAATGGGGGCCGGGCGTGTATCTCACTGCCACCGCGTTCCGCCCGGCGGACCACGCGACTGCACGCGGGCCGGGCCGGGCGATGGGCGTGGCCTGGGTTGGGCTGGACGCGGCGCCGCGCACGCTGAATATTGCATTGAATGCGCCGCTGGAATGGACGCCGCGCCAGACCGTGGAGTTGCCGGTGACCGTGACTGGCGCTGAGCCCGGTCAGCCGACTTGGCTGACGGTGGCGGCGGTGGATGAAGGCATCCTGCAACTCACCGATTTCGCCACCCCGGACCCGATTGAATACTTCCTGGGCAAGCGCCGACTGGGAATGCAATTGCTCGATCTGTACGGCAAGCTGATTGAAACCGGCGGCCGACCGGGTTCCCTCAAGGTCGGCGGCGATGCCGACAGTCGGCAACTGGATGCGTCCGGCGTCCGCACGGTGAAGACCCTGGCGCTCTTTTCCGGGCCGGTTGCGCTGGACGCCAACGGTCAGGCAAAAATTCCGCTGGCATTGCCGGACTTCAATGGGCAACTGCGGCTGATGGCGGTCGCTTGGGATAGCCGCCGCTTCGGGCGGACTGAAGTTGCCCCGCTGGTCCGTGATCCGCTGGTGGCGCGAGTCTACCTGCCGCGCTTCCTGGCCCCGGAGGATGAGAGCCGCGTCACCGTGACCGTGCAGAACCTGAACGCGCCACCCGGTGACTATGCTATCCGGTTGAGCGCTGAGGGAGCCGTTGCGGTAACGGAGCCGGCAGAGTTCACCTTTAAGGTGGTGGATTCGGCCACGCAGAACCAGGCAAGCCGCCTCTTTACCTTGCGTGGATTGCAACCGGGCGCCGGTCAGATACGGCTGCATATTGCCGGACCGAACGGCTTTAACCTGGTTCGGGAATCGGACATGGGGGTGCGTCCCGCGCAAACCGTGACCACGGAGCGCACTGTGCAACGCCTCGATCCCGGCGCATCCCTGCGGCTGAATGAGGAGCTATTGGCCGATGTGCTGCCTGGCGCCGGTCGGGTGCGGTTGAGCGTCGCCAGCCGGCCTCGTCTCAATGTTCCAGAACTGCTCGCGCAACTGGATCGCTATCCCTACGGTTGTCTGGAGCAGACCACCAGCCGCGCCCTGCCATTGTTGTACTTTAATCAGGTCGCTCAAGTCTGGGCCGGGCAGAGTGTTACCGAGGCCGGCTTGCGGGCGCGGGTGCAGGAGGCCCTGCAGCGCCTTCTGACTTTACAGGACGCCGGCGGTGGCTTTGGGTTGTGGGGACCGGACAGCCCTGCGGAAGCATGGCTGTCGGCGTATGCCATGGATTTTGTCGTGCGCGCCCGGCAGGAACAGTATCTGGTGCCGGACAATGCCTGGCGGCGGGGACTGGGCTATTTGCGAGAGCGGCTGAACAGTGACGATTTTGCCGAGGCCGAACTGGGCTGGCGGGCTTATGCGCTGTATGTATTGGCGCGGGAGCAGCAAGCCGCGATTGGTGATCTGCGTTATCTGCATGACAACCATTTGCCAAAATTGCCTACGGCGTTGGCGCAAGCGCAGTTGGGGGCATCGTTGGCCCGATATGGCGAACTGGATCGGGCCAACGAAGCGTTCGCCGCCGCGCTGAACCGTCCGGGACGCAGCGCGAGCGCGGTGCGCGATTATGGTAGCCCGTTGCGCGATCGGGCGGCGCTGCTGGCCCTGCTGGTGGAATCGGGATTGCTGCCAGAGCGGATGCCGCAATTGGCTGAGGAAGTGGCTGCTGAATTTAATTCGCGTCGCTACGCCAGTACCCAGGAACAGGCCTGGTTGTTATTGGCTGCTCATGCCTTGTTGAAACAGGCCGGGGAGTTGCGGCTGGCGGTGGAAGGGGAAAAGATCACTGCCGATCCGTTTTATCTGTCACCGACGACTGAACAGTTGGCCAACAAACTGACGGTGATCAATCAGGGTGAGCAACCGGCTTGGGCGGTGCTGGATGTGAGCGGGGCGCCGGTCGCGCCGCAACCACCGGCGCGAGAGGGATTCACCATCGCTCGTCGCTACTACACCCGGGTTGGCCAGGAGGTTGATCCCAGCCAGATTCGCCAGAATGATCTGTTGGTAGCGGTGATTACCGGCGAGGCGCAGGGCAGCGAGCAACAGCAGGCGCTGGTGGTCGATTTGTTGCCGGCGGGGCTGGAAATCGAGAATGCCCGGCTGGCGCATAACGCCTCGACTTTGGATATTGCCTGGTTGCCGAAGTTGACTGAAACCCTGCATACCGAATTCCGCGATGATCGTTTCGTGGCGGCGCTGGATATTGAATCAGGCAATACGCGGAAATTCACTTTAGCCTATCTGATCCGGGCGGTGACGCCGGGCGTGTATCAGCAGCCGGCGGTGTATGTGGAGGATATGTACCAGCCGTGGCAATTCGGACGCGGGGCAATGGGGGTGGTCAGGATTGAGTGAGATGAAATGGATGCACCAAGAGAGGGCGTAGACCTTGCGCCTGCACGATAACCTTGTTAGGGAGTGAATAGCGATGCCGTCGAAAGCCGATGAACAGGAAATGCTTAAGCGCCTGCGAGAGCTGGAGGAAGAAAATGCGCGGTTGCGTAGTGCGGCGAAGTCGGCGACGCCGAAGCCGACCGTGACGGAAAGTGAATATAAGGGGCACCCGACCTTGAATTTTGAGGGGGCTTTTCGGCCTTTCAGCTTGGGGTTGAAGAAGTTGCTGGTGATTCGGGAGGTTTGGCCGGAGGTGGAGGCGTTTCTGGAGCGGCATGGGGAAACTCTATCGAAGCAACCCGCTAGCGAGGGCAAAGAGACCCAGGTTTAGCGCGCTCAAGATCGGACTTTGGAAGAAAATAATAATTCGTGTTGCTGGGCCGGTCAGGTGATGCCCTCGTCGCCACTGACACGGTTAGGAAAAGACACCTCCAGCACGACGCATCCCTCGTCGGTTTTGAACGGTCCATGCAACTCGCCGGGTGGGCGGCTGGCGTAATGCCCGGTTTCCAGCCACTGATTGAACGCCTGGTCATACAGGCGACCGCTGACGATGAACACCTCCTCTGGGTAGGCGTGCCTTTTTCCGCCAAACGCTGAGGTATCGGCGTCAGGGAGAAAGCGGGTCAGTCGGGTGTATTCGCCGGTGACAGGGTCGATGCTCAGGGTGAGTTCTTCAGCCACGCCTTCCAATCCTTGGATGGGTGTCCAGCGGTCCTGGTTTTCTGGACTCAACGGGTTCCAGTAGGTCACAGTTGATTTGGTCATTTTTGCTCCATGACATCATTTAACTGATTTTTTAGGCGTCGATGTATAGTCTTGCCGCCTGAGATGCGGACATCCCGAACCACCCCCAGCACGACGCACCCTACATCCGGTTGGAATGGCTTCATGTCATTGACTGGGCGGCCCACTAGCCGTGATGTGTGTTTCACTTGGAAGATTTAGGGGGCTTGTCGTCGATGGCTAAAGCGCCAGGGATCAACCACCGCTTGTCAAACCCTTTTCCTTTTAGCACTTTATCGACAGACAGAGTCACCTCATAGTCATCATGCGCTCCTGCTGTGTTCCTGATGACCTTTCCCGACTTTGGGATGCCCACTTTGTTGGCGAGATCATCGGCGTGCCTGCGAAAGGCCGGGCCAGCCTGATCGCCATAAAGTTTGAAAGTGCGCCTGCCGGCCTTCTGCGCTTCCAAGGCGGCGCACCTGATCATCTTGCGGTGAGCAGCTCGGGCCAGTTGAATAGCGGCCTGATCTCCTTCCCCACGAAGGATAATTGCCTTCACCACGTAAGTGACGCCCTCCGGCGTCACCGTCACCTGTCCCCAGACACTGCCTGGCTGACCATATGCACCGACTCTGACTGGAATGGAAACATGGTCTCGGATGGACGGCGGACGAGACAACGGACGATTCAATTCACTGGCGGGGCCACGCGCTACATGCTTGCTGAGTCGCCTGCGAGCCAGTGTGGATACAATTTTTTTCATCACTGTGCGGCCAATGAGACCGAGAAGCCTTGGAACAGCAACCAAATCAGCCGGGCTAACATTGACGGGCGTGATAGAGTCATTGATGCTACTACTGATGATTTGTAAAACAAGGCCATTCGGATCAGTAATGACGCCATATGTCGTCTCCACCATACCGACGATATGAAGAACGCCGGATGAAGAATCGGGCAGACGAGGGTTTCTGTGGGCTAATACAAGCCCCTGCTCTATTAAAGCATTTAGACCCGCCCCCGACTCGCCAGAGGCATGTCGGCCAATGGAATAAAGTCTGCCATAAGGAAAATATCCGAAGTGCCCGATGACAACTCCGGCTTGATCCACAACAGGGTGTGCGCTAAGAACTGAGCCTTCACCAAGAACCAGGGTGCTATGCAACTTTTCCCAAGGTGTGGCGTGGTTGGCGAATGCTATACCTTTTTTTGGAAGGTACATGATTGGCGAAAACTTGTCGCCGCGAAACATATAAGCGATTCGCGCTCCACCAACCTTGCGAAGCGATTTGATGTATTTCTCTGGCATGGTCTCCAAATCCCAAGGCAACTTGGCGAGTCGGATATCCAGAGTACGGTGAGCGGTAGCTTCAGCATCTATTTCTGACATTTACATGCTCCTGTGTTGCTGCGATCTGGCTGTTGAAACCGGGCATAATCAAGCGCTTTATGTCGCTCTAAAATTGGCATGGTTAAGGTATCTACTGACTTCTCATACGCGGGTTTTCAGCTATTGACTACCCAGCAGGTTATGGAGGCCCATTAGATTAGCTGTACCGGACCATTCGCAGCCGCTGTTGTGAACACTGCACATTCCACGCAGTGAAAAACGCATATCCTT
Source organism: Candidatus Competibacteraceae bacterium (assembly GCA_049288935.1). Lineage (GTDB taxonomy): Bacteria > Pseudomonadota > Gammaproteobacteria > Competibacterales > Competibacteraceae > UBA2383. The sequence continues at coordinate 1,248 of JBAQIQ010000412.1, read as the reverse complement.
GCGATTAATCATATTGATTTGTATGCCAAAATTTAAGGCATAATTCTCATGTGAACTCGGCATGATGAAATCCACGGCTTGAAGCACCTCATCTCGAAAACGACCTTTTAGTCCGGTGCGAAAAGCGAGTTCGACCAACGTGTGATACACCACATCGGGAGTGATCGCGACACCGTTACCGAGATCGGCGGCGACGCCGACTTGGTCGATATGAATATTGCATTTTGAGCGTCCCGTTTTTGGATCGGGATCCTCGACAGCCCAATGCAGGGATGAAAGATCGATTGAGGAAGTATTGGGGGCATCGAACAGGGCGCTAAATTTGAAATCAAGTTGCGGGCTTTTATTGTTGCGCACATTTTGCAGTCGCAGTTGACGTTCCGGTAGTTCAAGATACCAAATTTCTCGAAAACCAATACCCTTGGTCGCCTTGAAGGAAATGTTGGCCGCCCACGAGCCCTTGCTTGCCGGACCGCGAGTCATGCTACTCACATCTCCGGTTACACTGCTGGCGAAATCCAGCGCGGCCCCCTTCGCAGCGTGCAGCGCGCCTTTCCAACGCCCTTCTTCGAAGGCCTGCCGGCCACTTTTGGTTCGAGCCTGTCGCAATATCTCCAGAAATTTATCGCGATGCTGTTTGGCCAGGACGAAATGGATGCCATCACTGGGGTATTTAAGGACTTGGATAGCGTTGTCAGCCTCAAAGTCGACATATTCCGCAAGCTCAATAGAGGGCGTGAACTTGTTAAAACGATTCGAAATCGTTTCCCAAGTCTGTATGTTTTCCGAAGGGACGAAAGGTTTTCCAGACATCTTGGTTTCCTCATTAACAAAGCCATATTGAATCAGGAATTACTCATTAAATCCCCTAGAAGAATCTCGGGTATGTCACCTTGGTCTTTAAACTCAAGGAGTACTGTCGAACCCAAATTAACCTTCTTGGATTTCTATACAATTTCAGTACACGGCTTTTTTGTTTCAATTAGACATTATCAGAAAAAATAAATTTCATACAAATGACTATTCACTTTTCAATTAGATTTAGCTCAATCCAGATCATGAAAAGATAATGGCTATGGCGTGATTAGTTTCTTTGGTGATCCCGCATTTTTTATCGACTCGTGAACATGAGTATAAATTGCTAATGATTTCTAGTCAGGCAATCAATTTGTTAATAGCTCAGTCGGTGATTCATTCGGAAATTATGTAGTCCACACGCTAATAACATGACGTGATCTTCATGGTTAT
>JBAQIQ010000411.1:0-1600 GCA_049288935.1 Candidatus Competibacteraceae bacterium | reverse complement strand
CCAGCCGCAGCACATCGCCCTTGAAACTGGTATTGCGCCGTGGTGGCGGGTCATGGAGCGGCGGGCTAGGTTCGGGAGACGGCGGAATGGCTGAGTCTTCGGGCTTCATCGTGTAGTACTCACAAAGGCCGTGCTACACACGCTACTACCCGCTCCTGCTCGGTCAGCCATGGATGCATCGGCAGGCTCAACACTTCCCGCACCGCCGGGCGATGCTCCCGGAAAGCGCGGGAAACCACCGCCGCCTTGATGAATTGCGGGCGGGCGCCCACGATGGTCAATATCTTCATGAATGCTGAGCCTCCCTCAGCATGACCTGCCGTAGTAGCTCATTGATACGCACCGGGTAATCCTTGCCCTGCGCTTTAAACCAAGCCACGACATCAGCATCAACCTGCAGCGTCAGTTGCTCCTTGGCGGGATGGTAAAACCGACCTACTTCAGCTCTGTTCCATTGCTCGGCGGTCGTCGGTGGAATGTCCGAATAGTCAATTTCCTCGTCGGGCATGGCTTTCAGTGCTTCAAGTTCTTCAAGCTGCCTCTGCGTCAGCTTGGTGCTATGGACCTTGCTCATAAAACCTCCGTTCTGACCTGTCAGCTTTTCGAGCCGAGATGATGCGGATGGTTTCCGCACCGCTGTTTTCGGTCAAGGTATGTGCCACCAGCACGAGCATGACCTCACCCACCATCCCCAGTGTTTGCCAGCGCTGTTCGCCGTTCTCGATCCGGTCCTGCCGGGTGACATGCAGCGGGTCATCGAAAACATGCTGGGCAATCTCAAAGCTCAACCGGTGCTTACGTTGGTTAATGAGGTTCTTGTTGGCATCCTAAGTGATCTTCATTACGGCGCTTCAACCAGCGACGGCCAAAACATCAGTTCATTCAGCATGCGTCTACCACTGCTCGCCTTTCCTCCCAGCCTTGGGTAATACTGGTCCATAAAATTCCGGCTGGCTTCATCACTAGCGCGGCTTAATCCATACAACCGTCGGCCCAGGATGCGAATTTCTGGCGCATGGGGCGCCCAACTTGCGTAACCGCCGGTCGGAAAGGAGTGGGACAGGCCAAACGGCGGAGTGCCTTCCATGCATCGGGGGGTGCCATTATCGTAGGCGACCCGGTACCACCCATTCGCGCCGCTCCAGTAATTGGTAAACAGCGGGCGCTCGATGTCGCCATTCCACACCTTCACGATCAACTGCTGGGCAAACGCTGGCCGGGTGGCCGTCTCAGGCAAAACCGTTTCATCGATCCCAAACACCTCGCGCATCGCGCATCGCCTGCCGGTTACGCTCGATGGCGTCGAAGTGCTGGCCAGTGTGGATGTGTTCTTCAACGCCGGGGGCCTTGGCCAGTGCTCGGGAAACCACCGCTGCTTTGATAAACTGCGGGCGGGCACCCACGATGGTGACGATTTTCAAGCAATTCACTCCTGATAAAACTCTCCTGATTAGCAAGATTCTTCAGCCTGCCGAAGCCAACGGGCCGGTCGTGGTCCGATGGCGGTGGCGGCGACGAGCAGGCGGGCAGGAAGGGTGTCGAGGTGAAAGCGCCGGTTAAACCGGTAGGCAAAGGCGGCCAGATAGCGGGTTCCGTATTT
>JBAQIQ010000410.1:0-4720 GCA_049288935.1 Candidatus Competibacteraceae bacterium | reverse complement strand
GGGAAACTCCGTCAGCAGCCGGGCCAGGGCCAGAGCTTCGGTGAGACTGGGCAGCGTTTCGCACGCCAGCAGATCAGGGCCGGCGTCCAGCAACGCCGCCAGTCGCGGGCGGTGAAAATCCATCAATTCCGCTGCGCTCAGCGAATAGTCGCCCCGGTATTCCGAGCCATCCGCCAGAAATGCGCCGTAAGGCCCGATTGAAGCCGCGACCAGAGGCCGAAGCCGGCCCGGGTGATTCGCCTCGTCCTGCCAGAACGTATCCCGCGCTTCCACAGCTAACTGCACTGAGCGTTGAAGCATGTCCCGCGCCGCTTCGGGCGTTAAGCCGCGCTGCATGAACCCGGCGACGGTCGCCTGATAGCTGGCGGTGATCAGGCAATCCGCACCGGCGAACAAATAATCTCGATGAACCTCAGCGATCAGCGCCGGTTTTTCGAGCAACACCTTGGCTGACCACAGCGGATCGTGCAGGTCGCAACCACGCCGCTCCAGTTCGGTGGCTAACGCACCGTCCAGAATCAATAGCGAATGATGTTCAAGGTGCGAGGTGAGAGGGTTGGACATGGGAAAACCTACCTTAGAGGGTATCAGCCGGTTATGCGATATAATAGGGTCTGTATCCACTGGTGTCATCGGCCGGTCTTTTTGGAGTAACCCTATGAAAATCTTGGGCCTGATCGGCGGCATGAGTTGGGAATCCACCGTGCCATACTACCGGATTATCAACGAAGTTGTCCGGGAGCGATTGGGCGGTTTGCATTCCGCCCGGATTATCCTGTACAGCGTTGATTTCCACGATATCGAACGCTTGCAGCAGGCTGCGGACTGGGACAAGGCCGGTCAAGTGCTGGCTGAAGCAGCCCGGTCCTTAGCAGCAGCGGGAGCCGACGGTCTGATGCTCTGCACGAACACTATGCATAAAGTCGCCCCCGCCATCGAAGCAGCGGTCACCCTTCCTCTGCTGCACATTGCTGATCCGACCGCAGCGGCGATAAAACGGGCGGGATTACGCACGATCGGTCTTTTGGGTACCCGGTTCACGATGGAACAAGACTTCTACCGGGGCCGACTGACGGCGCAACACGGTCTGGCCGTGCGCATTCCCGAGGTGACGGATCGGGAGATCATGCATCGCGTCATCTACGAAGAACTGTGTTTGGGTCAAATACGCGAGGACTCCCGGATGCGGTATCGCCAAATTATGCAGCGACTGATCGATGCCGGTGTGGAAGGCATTGTTTTGGGCTGCACCGAGATTGCTTTGCTGATCAGACCGGCAGATGCGCCGACGCCGCTGTTTGACACCACTGATCTCCATGCCCGTTATGCAGCAGCCTGGGCGTTGGGGGAAGAGAAACCCGCACCTGAGGGCGCTCAGAATTGAGTTTGATCGTTTCTCCATGAATCATTTCTGGCGACGCCTCAAAAAGCCTTTCTTTGTTCTCGCGCCGATGGCGGATATAACGGATATCGTATTTCGTAATTTTGTGTTGCGCTACAGTCGCCCGGACGTGGTGTATACCGAATTCGTGGCGTGCAAGGCATTGCTCTCGCCGCAAAGGCGGAGGCCGTTCATGCGTCACTTAGGCTACTCCGAGCAGGAACGGCCCATTGTCGCGCAAGTCTTTGGTGCAGAACCGGAGCATTTTTTCGCAGGCGCACAGCGGATTCGGGCGCTAGGGTTTGACGGCATGGATATCAATATGGGCTGCCCGGATCGTCGCGTGGAAAAACAGGGAGCGGGCGCCCGCCTGATGCAGGACCCGCAACGGGCGCAAACGATCATTCAGGCAGCTCAAGCCGGGTTAGACGGATTACCACTGGCGGTCAAAACCCGGCTCGGTTACCACACAATAGACACCGCACCGTGGATCAGCGCGTTGCTGGCCGCGAAACCTGACGTACTCGTTCTGCATGGCCGCACACGCCAGGAAATGTCCGAGGCGCCGGCTCACTGGGATGAAATTGCGTTGGCGGCAGGCATGGCCCATGACGCTGGGGTGCTGTGTGTCGGTAACGGCGATGTCGAAAGCCGGGAGCAAGGCGAGGAATATGCCCAGCGCTTTGGCGTCGACGGCATCATGATCGGGCGGGGGGTGTTTGGCAACCCGTGGGTTTTCGCGCCTCGCGCCGAACGCAGCGAACAAGAAAAACTGCGGGCGCTGGCCTGCCTCATTACCCAATTCAGCGGTTTTTGGAAAGCCACAAAAAACGCGGGCCTGCTCAAGAAACACTTCAAAAGGTATGTGGACGGATTTCCTGATTCGCTGGCTTTGCGCGGGGAGCTGATGGAAAGCCGGAGTTCCACAGAAGCAATCACCACGCTTTCCCGGTATTTTTATGGCAAAGGATGGGTCTTTCCTGACCCGGTTTATGCGCCAATTGTGCTTTCTACGGCATTCACTGCTCAATCGAAATAGCTGGACATCGCGTTTTTGATGTTAATCTTGGTGACGCCTTCAAGGTCAACTCATCCTGTTTTTTGCCCACACCGGGCAACCGCGTGACTCATCAACTGACTCAATATCTTAATAAACGGAAAAATTTATGGCTCATGTCATTGCCATCCTAAACCCTAAAGGCGGGACGGGCAAAACCACGCTTTCCATTAATCTTGCTCGCGCCTTTCAGAAAAACGGGTTTCGCGTACTGATCGTTGACTCTGATCCGCAGGGTACGGCTCGCGATTGGAGCCAAGCCAGTCAAGAACATCATCCTGATGCGAAGATGCCGAGTGTTGTTGGTCTGGATCGACCGACTCTCGACAAAGAAATCCCGGCAATCAGCAACGCTTTCGATCTGGTCATCATCGATGGAGCCGCCAAGCTGCATCAGATTACCGCCTCGGCCTTGAAAGTAGCGAATACCGTCTTGATTCCCGTGCAGACTTCTTCGCCGGACATCTGGTCTGCTATAGATTTGGTGGATGTCATTAAGGCTCGGCAAATGGTCACCGCCGGCCAGCCAAAAGCGGCTTTCATTGTCAGTCGCCAAACTCCAGGCACCCGGCTGGCCGCTGATATTAACCATGCGCTTCAGGAACACGAATTGCCAGTGCTAACCGCTCGCACCTGTAATCGCGTTGCCTATATGGAAACGATCAGTGGGGGCACCACGGTTTTGGATCAGCATCCGTCCACTGTGGCTGCTCAGGAAATTCTGGCGATTATGAGCGAACTCCAGTCTTTCTCGAATCTGCATATTTCCCGAGAGTGAATATGGCCAAAAAAGCGTCAACTCCACTCACTAGCGTCAAGCGGACGCGGATCTCCCCTTATCACACGGATTTTGAGAGTTTGAAAGAGGAAGTAGTGACTCCAGTCTATTCGGTTGGCCACTCAGACTTGATAATCCAATTACCGCCAGACCAGCTTCATCGCGGGCGATTCCAACCGCGTAGCCCAGTGGATGACACCGCACTCGACGAGCTGGCCGCCAGTATCCGCGAACTGGGTATTCTCGAACCGTTAATTGTTCGTCCGCTTGCAGGAACAATCGATCATTATGAAATTCTGGCGGGTGATCGGCGCTGGCGCGCCGCGCAGAAAGCAGGGATGGACCGTGTACCCGTCATCGTCCGTGACGTCGATGATCGCACGGCGGCAGCGATTGCCTTGGTTGAGAATCTGCAGCGGGAAGACCTCAATCCGCTGGAGGAGGCTTTAGCGTTGCGTTGCTTGATGGACAATTTCGACCTGACTCAAGCCCAGGCCAGTGAATTAGTCGGTAAATCTGAATCTGCGGTGAGCAAGTCCCTCGGCCTGTTGAAATTATCGCCGCCCGTTCAGCAACTATTGCAAAGTAAACAGCTTGAAGCCGGCCACGGTAAGGTGTTGTTGAATTTGCCGCTGGCTGAGCAAATGACGCTTGCAGAGCGGGCGGCGGAACAAGGATGGTCCGTGCGGGAACTCGAACGGCAGAAGAATCGACTGACCAACCAAGCCTCCCGTCATCGTGGTCGTAGCCTTACAAATCACCGTGGCCCCGATATTCAGTACTTAGAAACGCGACTAAGAGAATGGTTATGTGCTCCGGTTCGACTGAAACCGGATCGCAAGGGCGGTGGAAAAATTGAAATCGGCTACGCCACAGTTGCGGAATGCGAGAGCGTTCTGGAACGATTCGGTTTCAAAATTGATGATTATTAGATTAGTAAAATTATAATCTTAGTTGATACTTGCCACGTGGCAAGTTCAAATGCTGGCCGTATGTCGGCAGCAGGTTATTCTTCGTATTCGCTCATCCTGATGAGTGACTACTGGACGAATCCCATATTGAAGTTGTTGCTCGTCAAAGCGAGCATGCAGCTTCGCCAGTGAAAAGCGCCGCTGCAGCCCCTTTGATATGACTGAATACATCGTTATCCAAGAAGTGAGTGAGCCATTAGGTTTACTGCGCACCCAACTGAAAGAACGCCATCAGTTGCTGGAGCTTGTGCGCTTGATCGCCCATGGACTGACTGGCGGCGGCGTTCTGCTCGACCAAGGCAGCATTCTGTTGGGTCGCCTGATCCATTTGCAAGATCGCCTTATTCACTTGTTCGATCCCCGAAGCTTGTTCCTGACTAGCAGCCGCCATTTCGGCGACGATGTTGCTGACTTTTTTGACTGAGCTGACGATCTCTTGCAGGGTCTGGCCAGCGCGATCCACCAACTTGCCACCGTCCTCGACCTTGGCCACGCTATCGGTGATCAGGCTTTTGATCTCCTTGGCCGCGTCG
>JBAQIQ010000409.1:0-41672 GCA_049288935.1 Candidatus Competibacteraceae bacterium | reverse complement strand
AGGAAATCGTTAAGATTCAGTGAGATGAATAACGATCCGTAACTTAACATCCGCTGCGCTGCGCGGCAAAACCCACTCCCGTAAAGGTCAAACCTTGTGAGTCCCCCGGCAGAGCCGGGGGTTTACCCAATTTAATTAGGGTTACGCTTAAAGGCGAGTGCCATTAGCTCATCGCCCTTACGAATCAACTCAAGGTTCATCACGTTAGCCATTGGCGATTCTCGCTACTTGGGTTAGTTGAAGGGGTTTGCCGGATCGGGACTTATGACCCTGCTCTTCCAGCCTATAAAACAATAGTGCGTAACGATATGCCCGCATTGCGGTAGGTATGGATCGCCGCGATAACAACCTGCTCCTCTTCCCCTCTCTGAGCATCTTCAAATAGTCCGGCCAGTTGCCCGTTGGCATGAGCTTGGGCATGAGCTTGGGCTTGGGCTTGGGCTTGGGCTTGGGCTTGGGCTTGGGCGATGTACCACAATTCCTTGCCGGTCATGAAATGCTTATTGAAGGGAATCATGGGAAAAGTGTCCCTGTGAAAATCGCAATGTTGTATTTACCGACCACAAAAAGTGACAAACTCGCACACTATCGTGCTATGGATTTAATCACCGTGTCATCACGATCAAGCCAGCAACCACCATTATCGTGCCGAATATACGCTGAATGGAGAGCTGTTCGTTGAGAAATAGCACCGAGAACACCATAACGATAATAAAAGCCAAGCTCATAAAAGGGTAAGCGTAGTTCAAGTCAAAACGAGTCATGGTCGCCATCCATGCAAGCGAAGCGAGGAATGCGGAAATAAAGCCAGATATGATCCAAGGGTTGATAAGTTGCTGTAGCAAAAACAAAATCTTATCAAGAAAGCCATCAGGCATAGGCCCCACATCTCCTACCTGCCACTTGAGTATCAGTTGGCCATAAACTGTAAACAGCAATGTCAATAGGATATACAAATGTCCTGCAAATTCGATGCGGGTCTGCATGTATGTTTTATCTCTTATTTCAAGCGGCTGTGGCAGTTGGCGCCTTGTAGCCAGAAAAAAACCGCTCCATGTTTTTATACATAATGTTTTCAATGCGGTGGGGCTCAATGCCAGCCGAAAGTTGTTTGAATCGCTCCAATATTTTTGCTGGAGAATATTCGGGGAAATCGGAACCAATAGTGCTCAATTGGTCTGTTGTTGCGAAAAGATAGTGCATATCCTCATCCAGACGACTACCAGCATAGCGCATGATGCTGAATGAAAAATCGAGCATTAAATTCGGATTTGCACGCACGATCTCGAAAAGATCGAGCATGGAGGGGCCAGCCGCATGCAGTAGAAGGATACGGGTATCCGGACAAGCGTTAGCGATGTAATCAATCGTGTCCGGGGCGTTTCGGGTAGCGAGACCGCGACGCCGGAAGAGGGTATCCAGCAAAATAACCAAGCCATGTTGGGCGGCGGCTTCGAACACAGCAATACACTTGGGGTCTAGTGGATCGTAACCATTTAGTCGAGGATGTAATTTGATACCGGCGAAGCCCTGGTCAGCCAGATCCTTAACCATCGCCTCCACTCTGCGCAAGGTCGGCAGCGTGCGGGGATTCAAGCCAGCAATCGGCACGAACCGATCTGGATAAGCATGGGCCGATTCAATGATCACTTCGTTGTCGACGTAGTCAGCGATGGCAACCAGGCAGGCCCGGTATACACCGCTTTCGTCCATATCCTGGAGCAGTTTGTTCAAAGAAGCGTCGTAATGACGTTCGCCGCACCAACTGCCATCACGGGTAACGTGAGTTAGCGAATCAAAAAACTTCATGCCCCTGTTCCTTTCAGTGAATAGCAACTAATTCTTTACTATCTGCCATCAGTACGCTGATCTTTGATTTTGCCTGTTGTGAAATATCAACGACTTGGGCTGATGTATCGGCCAAAGCAACCACATAACCGGGTCGATGATCCTTGTGTCCCAACGGGCCGATTTGATCACCAATGGTCACGTTGAAGTGGATTGCAGCAACGCCCGGAATAGCTGTGGCGGCTTCTACTCCCATAATTTGGGAAAGATGACCAGCGGGCATCCGTATGAATTCGATATTAGCCGCCCTAAGTATAGGCAGTGGATCGATGCTAATCGACCTTCCCATAGCCATCTGGATCATCGCCTCGTTCACATTCACTCCCGAAATATGCGGGATGACATGAGAATAGATCATGCATCCACCGCCACGAGCAGCGATATCGATGGGTACCACATCTTCACCACAGATGATGAATTCAGCGTGAAATACCCCATCGCGTAGACCAAGCGCGGTCAAGACGCTGCGATTGGTAACCTTAATACGTTCATAGTTAGATAGCGGACGGTCAGAATAGTGAATCCGGGATGACACCGTTACAGCATCCGCATAAGGGATCTTTTGAGCGAGACCAAGAACCCGTGGTTCGCCACCTACCACGAATCCGTCCACGATGATCTCTACCCCTTCGACACAGGACTCAATCAGTACCTTTCCCAAACGACTGAATTCCTTTGCGAGGGTATAAGCATCACCCAGGCTGGCCTGATCCGATACTCTGCTAACTCCTCGTCCAGATTGATTATCAACGGGCTTCACGATCAAGGGGTAGCCGAGTGCGGCAGACACATCCGCCAATTCCGTTGCGGCAGACACTAGCCGATAGCAGGGAACGGCCAATCCAGCCCGATCAGTCAGTTGCCGCATCCGCCCTTTGTTAGTGAAATTGATTGCGGTTTCGTATCCCATACCTGGTAGACCAAGCTGTTCTGCAACAAAGGCCGCTGTAGACACTCCGACGTCAGTGGTGTCACACAAAATACCGTCGATCTGGTAGCGGCGGGCTATTTCCAGCGTGGCCTTGCAGTCAGTGATATCGATGACCTCGTGGAAATCGGCAAGTGCATAGGCAGGTCGATCTGTATATATGTCTGTCACCAATACCCGGTATCCAAGGGTCTTGGCAAGACGCACAGTAGGTACCTGCCATGGCCCACCGCCGAGAATGTGAATCAGTTTTTTTACCATAAAATTACGTCGTTCATAACGCGGTTAAACCAACTGATGTGGGTTTAAAACAGCCTCCCGCCAACCCCAGATATACCAAGGCGCATCAGGGCCAACATTGAAAAGAAGATCAAGGATCGAAACACCGTGCTCGAATGGCGGGAAGCATTGCGGGTATTCAGGGTAACCGCTGTAATCTTTCCATGCCAACTCGATACCAGCTTGTGAAAAAAAAGCCTCATCAATATAGCTTTTGGCAGCAGGCCCTGAAAGGTAGAATGTGGCGCCACACTTTACCAGTAACTCAATAATTCTTTCCTGCTTAACCGCGCTCGCTGCATAGATTCTGGAATCCACAAACTCAGTCTTTATTCCAAGGCTTTCATGTGCAATAATTTTTATTAGATGTTGATTTAAATCTGAAAGATGAGTCCAAACATTACTTAAATACACATCCTCCAGCAATTTTTGGTAATATAAAAAAAATGGAGATTTATTATAAAATTGTTTGATGGTTTTCCAGTGGCTCGCCTGCCATTTAGAATCAGAAAGCTGTACTTCACAGATAAGATCCTCGCGACCCCCATTCGCCGGGACAGTCAGCCATTCAGAACCTCTGGGCGTCTTAATTTTATTGCGGTTGCGCCAATCGCGTTTAGTATATTGAACATCATCGTAAAAAATGAATAGATCGACATCATGGATAATATCAAAATAACCCTTCCAAGGGATGTAGTTAGATTGAAGAATAGCGACGCGACGATCAGGCTTAGCAGGGCTGGACTTAATTTGAAGTGTATTCATAATGCCGGTTCAAAAACCCTCGTTCCAAGAAGAGATTGGGTTAAAAAAATAGATTGGGTTAATTTTTGTAAAGACTCTTCATCGGTAGATATCTTTAACAATGTAAGTTGGGCGGTTCTGCACTTGATTAAAAACTTTACCAAGATAGATGCCAACGAGTCCAATCGCTGTGGTCAAGATACCAAGACTGAACGCCATAAATGCCATCACAGAGGTAAACCCGAGCAAGGCATCATCAAAAATTAATCTTCTAATGATTAGATAGGTCATATAAAAAAAGCTAATTAGAGTGATAGTAGTACCCAAATTGAAAAGCCAGACTAGCGGCTGTGATGTAAATGAACTAATAGCGTTAACCATTAATCGGATGCGTTTTATTAGAGTGTAAGTACTGTTACCCTCACGTTGTTTTTTACCTACCAATATACCAATCTGTGTGAAGCCAGCCCAACTCATCATACCGCCCAGAAACAGATTATGGTCGCCTAATTGGAGAAGTGCGTTCACGAAGCGACGAGTCATAATGCGCTCGGTGGTGGTGTTTTCAGGAACTTTCGTCTCACTGAGCAGATTGAAGCCCTTCCAAAACAAACCACCACTAACCTGCTCGAACCAACCGCCTTTGCGTGATTCCTGATAGCCGTAAACTAAGTCACAGCCAGTTTCCTTAAGTTTGTGGTAAAACAGCGGTAGCGTTGACGGGAGAACCTCCAAATCGCAGTCAATCAGAAAGATCAATTCACCACGAGCGTGCCGCAATCCCGCTTGCATGGCATGGTGGTGGCCAAAATTGCGCGACAGATCAATCACCACCAGTTGGGAAATATCCTGTCTGCGTTTCACCGCATAGGCCAAAGAGTCGTCTGGCGAGCCGTCATTCACCAACACGATTTCAAAATCCAGCACTTGAATTTCACGCAGTGCATCCAGACAACCGGCAAGAAAGCTCTCCAGGAAGGAGCGTGACCGATACATCGTGGAGACAATGCTGATTTGTGGTACCCGGACAGTTGAAAGGGCGTCGATCTGAGTCATAGCGGATGGTTTAGTAGTATCAAGTATCATGGGACAACTTTTTTGTTTAGCATTAAAAAACAGAAGAATCAATCTCTATACGATTGTATACAGAAAAGCGAACGTGGTCGACAACTATCCAATTGGCATAAAACTGGACAAGCGAATCGTTCATAACTAAAAATTTTACAAAATACATAAAAAATCTCCCATAGCAAGTGGTTAAAAAGACATAGATAAGCACATCCGCAGCGAGCGCAATCCATTCGGTGCTGTTTACGCCTACGCACAAACTGCTGGCGTTCGCCCATAGTTCCGTAACAGACTTAAACCGAACCGTCCACGCGACCGCTCCCACGGAGTAAAGCGCGGCAACTGGAAAAAATCGCTGTCACATCGTGCAACTCCCCAGGCCGTCGATACCGCCGCCCGAAAGCCCAGCCGCCGCGCCATCTCGACATGCTCACGACGATAATCGGTCTCCGGCTTGCCATTCGGATACGCGAATAGCGTCACTGGCTCACCCAATAACCCTTGCAAATAATCCCGACTGCCAACGATTTCCTGTTCAGCTTCATCCGGCTCCAGACAGGCCAGAATCGGATGATGTACCGTATGCGCCCCAATCCCCATCCCCGCCGCGCGCAACGCCTTCACTTGTTGCGCTGTCATCATCAAATGATCGGGCAGATCAACCTTAGCGATTTCGGCGATGGCGCTGACTGTTTCCAGCCGTTGCGCTATTGGCTGATACTTGATCTGACCCAAGAGCGCCGGAATGGCCTGGCGTTTGGCCGCAATTGAGCGCAGATCGTGCTGACCCAAACCGAGCCGGGTTAAATCGAGAACCGGTTCCACACAGCGGCGCACCGTTTCAATGACCGTATCATTGAACATTCGCCCGCCGTTTAAAAATCCTGTGGCAATGAAAAACATTGCTGACAGACCCTGCCGCTGCAAGATCGGCAGAGCGACTTCATGATTATCTGCATACCCATCATCAAACGTGATCGCCGCCGCCCGCTCCGGCAGACAATTGCGTTGTAGACGTTCAACCGCCTCTTCCAGCGGCAAGACGTTAAACCAGTCCTTCACCCAACCCAAGAGCACATCAAAACGTTGGGCGTCGACTTCATTGGGAAATAATGGATCCGGTTCCGGCAACACCCGGTGAAAAATCAGGATGGACAAACCGGCGCGTTGTCCCGTCGGGGAGGCCAAGGTGAATACCGTGCGAAGGATCAAATCATTGCCTTACAGGAGTGGCGCAAGTTTAAAGTTTTAATTCAGGCGGCGGTGAATAATCGACGTAGCGTAAGGATCACCCTCATGGCGAGAATCCCGGCCCAGGCAACCCACGATGAGTTGACCGCCTGACCCATGGGTTTGTTCTCTACGGATCCATCTGCCGCAAAAACGCCTCGAACATCAGTATAGTCCAAAGAGGCGCGCTGTAATCGCGCCGGCCGGATTCATGCGCCTCGACCAGATGGCGCAAATAACCGGCATTGAACAGGCCGGTGCTTAACAGTCGCTCGCCGGTCAACGAATCGCGTACTCGTTGTCTCAACGGTCCCCGGAACCAACGGCTTAGCGGCACGGCGAAGCCCATCTTGGGCCGGTACATAATTTCGTCCGGCAGATACGGCTCCATGGACTTCTTCAGCAAATACTTGCTTTCCCCCTGACCGATTTTCAGCGAAGAAGGCAGCGCGGCCAACCATTCCACCAATGGGTGATCCATCAATGGCTCACGGACTTCCAGCGAATGCGCCATGCTGGCTCGATCCACCTTGGTGTTGATATCACCGACCAGGTAGGTTTTAAGATCGAGGTATTGAATCAACGCCAACGGATCGTCGGTCTCGGCCTGGGCGGCATGGCGGCGGAACACTTCCAAGGCGTCATAACCACCCAATTTCGCCTTGAAACCCTTAGAAAACAACGGCTGGCGCATCTCACCGCGCAGGATCGACACGGAATGAAAATAGGCGTGTACTGCATCTCGCGCCAAACCCTGGAACGTCGTCTTGGCCCGGAACACCCGGGGCGCCCAATCCGCTTTGGGATAGAGCCGACCCAACAAGCCAAACACGGGTTGGCGAATACGCAAAGGCAGCAGAGACCGCAGGCGCTCTTCCAGCAAATGCAGCCGATAGCGTCGATAGCCGCCGAAACTTTCATCGCCGCCATCGCCGGACAACGCCACGGTGACATGCTGGCGAGCTAACTGGCAAACCCGATAGGTGGGAATAGCGGAGCTATCCGCATAGGGTTCGTCGTACAACCACGCCAGGGTATCCATCAGATCAAAATCATCGCTTTCCACGGTATCGACGAAATGCCGGGTCTGATAACGAGCCGCCACTTGCTGCGCGAATTGCGCTTCATTAAACGCTGGGTCCGTGAACGCAATGGAACAAGTATTCACCGGGTCGCTGGACAACCCCGCCATCATCGCCACCACCGCGCTGGAATCGACGCCGCCGGACAGGAACGCGCCGAGCGGCACTTCCGCAATCATCCGCAGTCGCACCGACTCGCGTAATCGCGCCGTCAATTCCTCACACGCCGCCATTTCCGTCAACCGACTATCGAGGGTGAAGCGCACTGTCCAGTATTCACGCGGCTCCGGCATCGGTTGACCACGCCGCACCCGCAGGGTATGCGCTGGCGACAGCTTTTTCGCGCTGGTGAAGATGGTGCGCGGCTCGGCGACATAACCCAGCGCGAAATACTCCTCAACGGCGCACGGATCGATCTCGCGTCCCAGTCCCGGATGGGCCAACAGTGACTTCAATTCGGAACCGAACAGTAGTTGACCGTCCGGCAGCAACGCATAAAACAGTGGCTTGACTCCGAGGCGGTCGCGGGCCAGAAACAAAGTTTCCTGATTGCGGTCCCACAGGGCGAAAGCGAACATGCCACGAAAGCGTTCGACGCACGCTTCTCCCCACGCTTCCCAGGCATGCACAATCACTTCGGTATCGCTGCGGGTATGAAAAACATGTCCGAGCGCTTCCAGTTCCGGGACCAGCTCCTGGAAGTTGTAAATCTCACCGTTGAAGACCACGACCACTGAGCCGTCTTCGTTGAACAACGGCTGCTGGCCGGTGGACAGATCGATGATCGATAACCGCCGGTGGCCGAGTCCTACCCCGGGTTCAACATGCAGCCCACCCTCATCCGGTCCCCGATGGTGTTGAGACTCATTCATATGGTGCAGAAGGTCGCGGTGGATCTCACGCCGACCACGGGTGTCGAAAATGCCGGTGATGCCGCACATGATTTCTTCTCACTCCAACACTGCGTCGTAAACTTTCAGATAAGCGGCCACCATCGCCCCCATGCTAAACCGTTCCTCAACCCGCTGCCGGCCTGCTGCGCCACAGGCGCGCATCCGCTCGGGATGCTCGACAAATTCGCGCATTGCCGCCGCCAGCGCTTCCGGGTTGTTGGCGGCAACGAGCCGCCCAGTCTCGCCATCCACGACCAGTTCAGCATTACCACCCACCGCGGTCGCGACGACCGGCAGGCCGCAAGCCATCGCTTCCAGGATCGTGTTGGAAATCCCTTCAGCCTGCGAGGGCAATACAAAAAGATCCAGCGCCCGCAATAACTCCGGCACATCATCCCGCGCCCCTGGCAGCCAGACCACATCGCGCAGACCAGCGCTATCCAGTAGACTTTCAAGTTCTGTGCGCAATGAACCTTCACCGACCAGAACCAGCCGCAGCCGCTGGCGGGCGTCTGGAGCGCTCTCTGTTAACCGGATAAAAGCGCGCACCAAATTGAGTTGATCCTTTACCTTTTCCAGTCGCCCCACCGTACCGATCACCCACGTTCCCGCTGGCGCAAATCCTGGCGGCAGTGACGACCGGCCCTGGCCGGGGTGAAAACGCTCACTATCCACCCCGTTGATAATTCGGCTGATCCGCATTGGCGTTACGCCCACCTGGGTTTCCAGATAACCGGCAATCTCGCCGGACAGCGCGATGTAATGACCCACCAGAGGCCGTAACCAGCGCCGCAACCGATGCTGGCGGGGATGCAACAGCGTCGGGTCACGGTCCCAGCCATGCTCACCATGCACTCGCGCCCGCACGCCCGCTAACCGGGCTGGCAACTGCATTTCCAATGCCGCCAGATTGCGAGTATGCACAATTGCCGGTCGCAATCGGCGCAACAAGGACCAGCAACGCCGGTATAACCCGAGATCATGTCCCTCACGTTTATGCAGAGCGAAAACGTCAACATCCGGTTGCCGAATGCGACGGCGAAATTCCGGGTTGTCATCGGTCAAGCAAATAATGGCGTGACGATAACGTTCCGGTGGGATTCGGTTGATCAAGTTAACCAGGCCATTTTCCAAACCGCCATAGTCCAGCCGGTAGATCACGTGCGCGATTAAGGGGGGTTGACTCATCATGGCGAATCGCGCTGACCTGCACCAACCAATGCGGTGTCAATCCCTGGCCCCACCGTTTCCAGAAACCGCCGTAACAACCCCTCCGCTTCATCCGGCTGTATGTCATAGTCCGCCGCGATGGCGACCAGTGCCGATCCCCGCTGTGCGCCGCTCAGTCGATCCCAGGCTTGCCACAGCTTGGCGATATAGGGCGATACGACTAGCCGACCGCCCTCCCAGTATCCGCTCCACACCAGCCGTCGCCGCTGGCCATCCGTCAACCAGGTTGCCTGGAGTGGCCAACGACTCTCCGCCACCGGTATTTGCACCACGCCAGCCGCACCGATAGAACGCCAGCGCTCACGGTCATACAGACTGTTTTGACTACTGACCAGTTTAGCGTCCGGGCGCTGCTGGCGGTAATAAGCGATATAGAGATGCACGGTCTGGCCCTCCAACGCGTACCGGCTCAGCACCACCGCATCCGCGCCGATGAACTGGGGTTCCCAGGTATCAGTTTCTGCTTCTGGCCCAAGCCAGGGTGCAACGGCGGGTGGCGCTTGCAACACGACGGGCGCAACCGATAAACCCTCACGGCTGGTCCAGGTCGCCCACAACGGACCGACTGCTGCCGCCAATACCACCGCCAGCGTCCACGTTCCCCAAGCGCCAAGCTTCAGATGCCAGGCACCAGGGACCAGGTTCCTAGTCTGTTCCCCGATCACGGATTCCTGGCCCGTGGCCGTTTCCGGTTCCCGCCAGCATGAGACGAACATGATCAATATGAACAAACCGAGGAAGAACCAGCCATAAGTCAGATGATTGATGCCGGATGAATATCTCATCTCATCCCAATGTGTGATCGTCAGGACGGCATAGACCGTCGCCAGGATCCCGGCTAACACCCACTTCCAGGGGCCAGGCTTCAGGGTCGAGGCTTCGGACGCCAGGTTTTTAGTCGGTTCCCTGATCCCGGATTCCCGACCCGCGACAGCTTCCGGCTCCCGCCAGAATGAGCCCATCCAGAACATGCATAAGATGACCAGACCAAAGAAGAACCAGCCATAAATGACATGATCCAGGCCAGTTGCGTATTTCATATCACTCAGATAAGCGATCATCACAATGCCATAGGCACGGGCGCCGTTGGCGATGATCGGCATGACCATCGACAGCGCAATAAATGCCAAGCGTCGCCAGACGCTGCGATAGGTCAGATACGCGTACAAAAATCCCAACGCTACCGACGCGGTCAGATAGCGCAAGCCGCTACAGGCTTCAGCGACATGAAAGTTACCCCTGGGAATTGTGATGTACAAACCTTCCCACAGCACCGGAACCCCAGTCAACCGCAAACCCTTGACCGTGAACCAGGCAGTCACCTGTTGCAGGGGTGGAATCAGCGCCTCCCCCACCGGTACGGCGAACAGCAGGTAGGCCAGCGGAAACGCGATTGCCCAAGCGACGTTCCAGCCGAGCAGCGTGTAAACGGCTGCCTGCATGATCCCAACTAGGGCGAATTGTCGAGCGACCGAAACCTGTGCGACCTCCGCCGCCAGCCAACCGAGGCTCAACAACAGCAGAAAAACCAGACCTGGCGCCGCGCTGCGTGGCTCCAGCTTTGCCAGATTCTGACGGCGGGTCCAGACCATGTATAAAATGATGGGGACAACCAGCATCCCGTGAGCATAGGTCTCGTAGTTCCACCACTGGGTTGCCATACTGGCGATAGTTGGCCCATACAGCAAGGCAATACCGGTCAGCGCCACTAGCAGGGCGGATAGCGCGACCCGCCAACCGGGATTGAAAGCGACGCCTTCTTGTTCCGTGCTTCGCGGGGAGAACGCATTCAACAGTGGTTTCATTCGCTTTTCTCAGTAAGACCCGGGGTTCCCTTCCAGTCATGGCGTCATCCAGCTCAAATTCCTGCCCCAACAATAATGGCAGGATACCCACTCCCGACCCAGGCGGCTCAATCGTTTCGAGGTCGTGTTCTCGATGTGGATAAGAAGATTTTCAACTATTTGATTATGTTTAATTTGATCTGTTAGATATCCACGTCTGGAGCACTACCTCAGCACAATACGGGCGTAGATGATCCAGGTAACGCCAGTCGGCTGGATTGTCGACGAAAGCGCCCAACCAGACCTGATAGCGGCTGGCCAAATAATGCAGTAAGTGAAATGAGCGCGTCTTATCGCCCTTGTTGGGCGGAAAGGGGATGCGATGGACCAGAAACAGGATTTTTCCATCAGCCCAAACTACGCACAAGGTAAGGGCCGAGCCAGTTACATACACTGATGGGCAGACGCTTCCACAGCGCGATCATGGCGCGGTATTTCGGGTTCATCGGGTTATTCTGCGGTATCTCCCGAGAGCGAAACAGTCGATATTCGTAATGCAATGGTTGTGGCTCAAATCCCCACAGTTTCTTGAACTCATAAGACCCTGTTCCCTGTTTGCCGCGTCCAAAATCAAAAAGTCGGCTACCCCGTTCTTTGGCTCGCGTCAATAATGCCCAATATTTGTAATCATTAGCGGCGAAATCACGCGCCGACGGCGTTTCACCCGCATAATAAGCCATGGCCTCGTCGCGGAAATAGAAGGTCATAATCGTGCTGACTGGATGCTGCTGCTCATCGAGGACGGTGAGAATTTCACAATCCTGGCCAAAGATTTCAAGGATTTTAGCGAAATAGCGCTTTGGCAGGGCGGGAGTGCCGTGCTGGTGGACATTTTGCGCATACAAATCAAAGAAAGCGTCCAGTGGCGTTTCAATCGTGTGGGTTAAACCCAGCTTCAATCCCTTACGAACCATATTCCGGCGCTTGACCGGAATCACCCGCATGGCGTCATCCAGTCCCTGGATCAGCGGTTTGCGGAAGGTAAAATAAAGATTCTGCGCAGGCCAGTCGGCATGGCGTTCAACCAGGTTGCGCATTTCCAGGTGATCGACACCGAGATGTTCGGCAATTTCAATCGCTCGCTGCTCCAGGGCGTGAGCAGCTTCAATATTGAGCGCCGCCACGCCACCATACGAACAGAAAGGCAACGCAACCAGCGCATGGCCGAATAATCGGCTCTTGACCTGCGCCAGTGGCAATACGCCATGGATGCATCCTGCGGACTCCGCGTACAAAAAGAAGGTTGGGTGCCCAAAAATATCATCGATGATTCGCTTCCATCCCGCTCGATGAAAAAAAGTGGCTTCGGGGCAAGCCATGACAAAGGCGTCCCAACGCTCCACATTCGCTGCATCCAGCTCACGCACGAGCAACGCCCCCAACTTTTCGGGAGAAGAAGAGCGGGGGTCAACAGTTCGCTCGCTCATACGCCACTCGTTTGTGGTAGAAACACCCGATCCATCCGATCCCAACGAAAATCGCGCAACAGCAAGCGCAACCGTCCTTCCATACGCTGCAAATTCAGGTAATGCCGTAATCGGGTTTTCAGGTTGATTCCCGGCTGGCGCGGCTGCTCCGGGTCGATTTCCCAGGGATGAAAATAAAACATGCCGGATTGCTTATCGTGTTGATTGACTCGCCGCAACGCCCAGCGCGATAACGCATAAGGCCACAGCCGAAACCAGCCGCCGCCGCCGCAAGGGAGTGTTTTTCCCAGCACCGCCACTGTAGTCACCGGCACTTCCAGCAAAGCCGGCGCATTGTCGGGCTGAAAGGCGAAACGCGGCGCTTCTGGCATTCCATAGAGGTCATGGCGAATCGGATAGATGCTCGAACTATAGCGATAACCGGCCTGCTCCAGTTCCGCCAGCGCCCAGAGATTACCGGCGCCGATGGAGTAACTGGCAGCACGGTAGCCCAAAATCGCGACTCCCCCCAGATCCTCCAGCAACGCCTTGGTGCGCAGCACATCCTCCCGAAATTGCGCAGGCGTCTGCTGCGTCGCCCGAATGTGGGCATAACCATGACTGGCCAGCTCGTGACCTTCGGCGACCATACGACGAACCAGCGCGGGATGCCGTTCAGCCACCCACCCCAAGGTGAAAAAGGTTGCTTTGACTCCCTGTTCAGCAAACAGGTCGAGAATGCGATTCGTATTATGCTCCACCCGGCGCGGTAACTGTTCCCACTGTTCGCGGGCAATATACGGTTCAAACGCCGAGACCTGAAAATAATCCTCTACATCGACGGTCATGGCGTTGGTCAGCATCAAATACGCTCCTCGTTCGTCAACCAATTCGCCAACACGGTGGCGATCCGTTCCGCCGCACGGCCATCCCAATACTCGGGAATCCGTCCCGCCTTGCCACCATGGGCTAATACCTCCTGCGTCGCGCTGAGAATGCGCTCTGGATCAGCACCCACAATGGTATTGGTCCCTTCCGTCACCGTTATCGGACGTTCGGTATTCTCACGCAAGGTCAGACACGGCACACCCAACGCAGTGGTCTCTTCCTGAACTCCGCCGGAATCGGTCAGGGCCAGCCGTGCGCCCTGCATCAGGCCCAGCATCTCCAGGTAACCCTGAGGCGGCAGGCAACAAAAGCGCGGACTGTCCAACAAAGCGCTTAAGCCGGCTTTATCGATCATGCTCCGGGTGCGGGGATGGACAGGAAAAACCAACGGCAAATCCCGGCTGATTTCACTGAGCACCCGTAGCAGGCGTTCCAGAACCGCCGCATCATCCACATTGCTGGGTCGGTGCAGAGTCAAAACTCCGTAACCGTTTGGATTGTTGAGGAACACCGCTGGATCTGACGCATCGGCCAGTGTCTGCGCCGGTGCAATCGCCCGTAGCAAGCAGGATCGCAGGGTGTCGATCATGACATTGCCCACGAAACATACCTGATCCGGATTGATGCCTTCCCGCGTCAGATTGGCTAAAGCTTCCCGTTCAGTGGTGAACAACAGATCGGAAATTTGATCCGTCAACACCCGGTTGACTTCCTCAGGCATGGAACGGTCGAAACTGCGTAGTCCCGCTTCGACATGCACTACCTTGACGCCCTTCTTGGCGGCTACCAGCGCACAAGCGATGGTGGAATTGACATCGCCCACCACCAGTACTGCTGAGGGTTGTTCAGCATCCATCACCGGTTCGAAACGCCTCATGATCTCGGCGGTTTGCACGGCATGGCTGGCTGAACCGACCTCTAAATCTATATCGGGATTGGGAATGCCAAGTTGCTCGAAGAAGCGCTGGTTCATCGCCACATCATAATGCTGGCCGGTATGCACCAACCGGGCGTCCAGTGAAGTCTGGCGCAGCGCCGCCATGATCGGCGCAATCTTCATGAAATTCGGGCGGGCGCCAACAACGCAGAGGATTTTAGGCATGGGGGATTTCTATTGAAGGATTAAGCGTCAGAGGAATCAGGGACGGGATTGATGGTTGCCCGCATCGCCGACTCCAGGCGTTGAATGCGCTGTTCCAGGCGTTCCAACTGAGCATCCTGCCACTCAGGGTACTGCAAGAGCGTTTCCACCGTCTGTTCCAATTCAATCAAACGATGTTCCATCGCCTGACCGATGCGCAACAACGAATGATTACCGCTCGCTCGGACCCGGGAAGGGCTGCCTTGCTCGTCCAGCGCCATTTCCCGACCCACAGCGTCAACCGCTGCTTCAGGAAATTCCCGTATCTCCTCCAAAAAACCGTACAGTAATAATCGGTCGCAAAAGACATTGACCCGGCGAGGGATGCCCCGGGTATAGCGATGGATCGCTGCATAAGCCGACTCGTTAAAACACGGAAAGTCGCCCTGCCAGCCGACCACTTGCAGGCGATGTTCGATATAGGGGCGGATTTCCGCATCGCTCAAGGGATTCAGATGGCAGGAAGCGATCACTCGTTGTCGCAGTTGCTCCATGCCAGGGTCTTGAAGAGTCTGACGAAACTCATCTTGTCCCAGCAAAAAACTTTGCAATAGGGGTGTTGCAGCGACCTGAAAATTCGAGAGCATCCGCAATTCTTCCAGGGAGCGAACCGGCAGATTCTGCGCCTCGTCCACTACCAGCAATACCCGCCGACCGTGTTGGGCTTGAACGAGCAGGAAGTTCTCAAAGTGCTTCAGCAACACCGCCTTACCCATCCCCTCGTAAGGCAACCCAAAGGACGCCACCACGCTGCGCAATAAGTCGTCAGCTTCCAGTTGCGTGGTCACCAACTGCGCGGCGACGACCCGGCTGGAATCCAGTTCGCCAAACAGGCTTTTGACCAGCGTCGTTTTACCCGTGCCGATACCGCCCGTGATGACAATAAAACCCTCTCCCTGGTCTAACCCGTAGCGCAAGTAAGCTAACGCCCGATTATGACCACTGCTGCCAAAAAAGAATTTTGGGTCTGGACTTAACTGGAAAGGTTTGGCGCTAAAACCGTAATAGCTAATGTACATGCGTGTCCTGAAATCTTAGAACTGAAGTCAGCAGCCATGACTTGCCCATTGCAAGCCATTCGTCAAAATTTCAAGCTAAAACGGACATTAAGCCGGTTCTCGCGAAATCCCTGGTCAGCCGGTTCGGCGTCATTCCGATAATAGCGGTAACTGATCAGCCCCCCCGAGTCCGGGGTAAATACCCGGGCCAAGCCGATCACTGACACCCAGTAATCATTCTGCTGGTCTTCGCTCAGTTCGTCACGTTCCCAGCCGGTTCCGAGAAACGAGGCCGTGCGCGGCGCAAACCGCCAGGTCCATAATCCGCCAATGCCAAAGGTGGTTTCGTCGAGCGCATCGTCCTGGTATTGACGATCCTCATTGAAGGCTCTTAAAACGAAGTTGCTACGCGCCCGCTGATAGGTGACGTCCGTTTCAAAGCGCTTCTGCAGAAACTCCTGGTCATTTAGACCAAATGGCCCACCAACCGCGACGATCTGCCCCTGATCATCGAGCAGCACCGGCTGGCCATCGGGTCCCACGCCAATCAAGTTATCGCCGAGCAGTTGCTGGGTGCTAGTCACTTCTTCAGTATATCTGGCTGACCATTGACTCTGTCGGGTCCGGTAACTGAGAGAACCTTCCCAGCGGACACCGGGGCTGACGCCCACATTCTGATCACGGCGGCTGAGTTCAAAGCGGGTGCGCGCCGACGGTATCCATTCGACAGCAATTTCGTTGACATCCGGTCCATACAGTCCCGTCAAGTTAAAACGGCGATTGGGTGACCAGCGTGCGCCCAATCCCCAATAGGAACCATTACGATTGTCATTCTGAAATGTCGTTAAATCGTTATTCTCATAGCCTGCCTCGGCCAGCAACGCCCAGCGCCGATTCAACCGATAATCGGCCTGGCCCGTTACGCTCTCCCGGGTACTATCGCCGCCACCCTGCGACGGGTTACTTCCGCTATCTTGCCCCTGTAAATCCTGCTGCTGACGGAAATAATCGAGGCTCCAGTTGAATAGACTGAAATGGCGTCCACTTTTGAAATTCAAATTAATGCTCTGCAGATCGCCATCGGAAGCGCCACCTTGACCATTGCTATCAGCATTCTGGCCAAACCCAGTTCGGTTATAACGATAACGCAGCAACGCTTCTGCCCAGCCGCCGAAATTCTGCCGCCAGTAGGGGCTGACGCCAAAACTGGTGGCGGTGGTTTGATCACCGGTCAACGCAATATTACTGAACAGACCTACCGGATTGAAAATATCAGCGCTGCCCGGTAATCCCAGATTCAAATTGCCAAACAACCCGGTGGCGAACGAAGAACCTCCTCCTCCCACGAGATTGCCAGCGTCCACCCGGCCTCCGGACGAGACCGGAACCTGGGAAATCGAGCCATAGGCGTCCACAAACAGGTGATCTTGGTACAGTTCAGCGGTCCCAAAACCCAGCAAATTATGATTGAGTTTAGCTTCGCCCTCTTGGGTATAAAGCAGACCCTGAGCCGTATAATCAAAACGGGCCTCCACCCGCCCCCCTTGTTTGCGCACTGAAATGCCCGGATCCACCTGCAAGACCAAGTCGCCCTCAGCTTCGTTGGACGGCACCAACCGGATATTATCGGAATAGGTCGCGCCAACGCTGATTTTCGGGGTGATTCGCCAGTCTCCAGCCGGTCGCCCAACACCTTCCTGCGCTGCTGTAACCGGCGACCCGACGAGCGCCAGCCACAACACCCAACCCGGCACGACCCATGGGGCGTTTTCCAGCAACGGCTGGCGATAAAATCCTGCGATATTCACCGACACGACTCACTGCTCTTCAACATCACGATCATGCTCATTATGGCCGTAACCATATCGATAGCCATAACCGTAGCCATAGTAATCGGCGCCGAGTACACCACGCTTCTTGTTAAGTACGAACCCAATAATCTGATTTGCATCCAGCAGCGCTAACGCTTCCTGTACCTGCGATTGATGGGTACGTCCTGCTTGCACTACCATCACAATCTGCCCAACCAAGGTAGCCAATACGCTGGCCTCGGTGGTTACCAGCAATGGCGGCGAGTCGATGACGATGATGCGGTCGGTATAGCGACGGCTCATCTCCATCGCCAGCTTACGCATGTTGTCGCTAGCCAGCAGCTCTGTGGACAAATGGTGGGTGCTGCCAGCCGGCAGGATGGTCAGGGACGGCACATTAGTGTCGACCAGCACATCCGCCACCTCCAGTTGCTCATCGATCAGCAAATCCACCAATCCCTTTCCCGCTTCGAAACCGAGTGTCTTGGCAACAGAGGGTTTGATCACGTCTGCATCGACCAGCAATACCGTGCGATCACGCTCAGCGGCGATGCTCAAAGCCAGGTTACAAGCAGTAAAGGTTTTGCCTTCGCCAGGGCGGGCGCTGGTGACCATGATCAGGTTGGCGTGCTCAGCGACAGTAGCGCCCTTACCCGTGGCATTCATTAACAAAGGCCGCTTGATGTGTCGATATTCCTCCTTGATCCGGCTGCGTCGGGCATCGGGCACCAGCAACCCCATGGCGCGAATGCGCTCCAAATCCAGCACAACCGAGCGCTGGGTGCGTTTTGGCGCAACCGTAGAGACGGAAGGATCAACCAGTGGCAAGGATTTCGCTATTTCAGCAGCCCGCTCGATCAAGCGGTCTGACGCCTGATGCGACTGCGCTGCGGGTTCCTCACGCAGCGACGATCCGCTGCGCATCGCTCTTTCAATCAGGTCCATGACGCGCCTCTGAAACCCATCATAGTGGTAATTTGAAGCCGATGGTTTCGACGACCAGCAATCCGCCGTAGAGCATCAGCAAAAATCCACCCAGCGTAAAATATCCGAGTAACCTCCATCGCTCCCGTCGGGCGGCGGCAGGCGATAAGACCATGCTGACACTGCCAAATACCGGAATCTGAGTCGCGTGCATCAAACTGCGACGACTGTCGAAAGTCGGCCAAATCTGCGCCAGCAAGAAGGCCAACGCACCGCCGATTCCCAGTGCGCCTACTAAAACTCCAGAGATCAGCAATGGCCGGTTAGGACCGGTCGGCTCCAAGGGCACCCGGGGCGGATCGACAATACGAAAACGAATATCCTGATTCGTCTGCTCGGCCTGTTGAGACAGCCGCGCCGACTCTCGCCGAGCGACCAACTCATCGTATTTTTTGCGATTGATTTCATAGTCGCGGTTCAGCGCCGCCATTTGAGCCTCAACCTGGGGTACGGTGCTGACTTGGTCCTGCAACTCTTTACGCCGCTTTTCGTATTCGGCCAGCCGCGCCTGCAAGGACGCTACATTGGCTTCCTCTTGGGCCAAGGCCACCTTGAGTTGCTGGTAAACCGGATTGGCGTCCACGCCCGACGGGCCAAACCCGCCGGCATTGCTGCTGGCGACGCTGGCAGCCATGCTGGCCTGATACTGGGCCAACTCCTCTTCACGCTGCTTTTTCAAATCAGCGAGGGTCTGCTTGAGAATACCGACATCGGGATGGCGTTCGGTGTATTTGAGCAGTAATTCATCAAGCTTCTGTTCAAGGCTCTGAATCCGGGCGTCGATGGGTAATGCCGACCCACCGACAGGGCCAGTACTGGCGCCGGGCTGGGGACCGATGCCGAAAGTCGGTTCTTCGCCACCAATTTGTTGCAGCAAAGAATTACGGCGGCTCTCCGCTTGATTCAATTCCAGCCGCACAGTTTCCACATCAGCGCTGGCCTGTTGCATACGGGTATAGTAGTTTTGCCCTTCGGACGGCATCAACCCGACATTCTTGAGCTTGAATTCTTTGAGGAGGTTCTCCGCCTCCACCAATCGCGCCTCGTATTCGGCAATCTGTTTTTCCAGGAAGCGCTGGGCAGTGTCAGTATCCTGGCGTGTTTCACCAAGCAGGTTTTCCACAAACACCGTCACCACTGCTTGCACCACCTTTTTGGCTAATTGCGGATCATTGTCAACAAAGGTAATGCCGTACAGATTCTCGCGCCCCGTGCCGGTTAGCTTGATTCGCTTTTGCAAAGCGGTCGTCAACACATCCATACCCTCGGTGTCCTGAGCGCGGATATCCAGATCGGCGTTGCGAGCAATCTTTTCCAGATTGGGGCGGCTCAACAGGGTGCGGGTCATCAGACCGATTTGTGCGTCTGGGTTCACCCCGACGGTCAACCCCTGCAAGAGCGGACGCAGAATCGACTGAGTATCGACAAATACCCGGGCCGAGGCTTCGTACTGATCGGGTAATCGATACACCACTACCCAGCCGATCAGACAAACCAGCCAGGCACAGCCCAATGCATACCAACGGTTCCGCCAAATGCCCCGCAAATAATCCAGCAACTGCTCAATCAGTTCATACACGGCTGCGCCCTCAAAGCCTGCCCGACGGGTGCTGATTCAAAACCAGGATTCCGGGATAATCAGAATGTCACCCGGCAGCATATCGACATTGGCGCTGATATCGCCATTGAGGAGGTCCTCCACCCGCACCAAGTATTCTTTCTGCTCACCGTCTACTACTCTCACCAGCTTAGTCTCATTGCCATCCGCAAATTCATTCAAGCTGCCGACCGCAATGAGCACATCCAACAGGGTCATCTTGTGCTTGTAAGCGATCGCTTGAGGTTTATCAGTTTGACCCGACGAATTGCCGCTTTGGCCGCCGACTTGGCCGATGACCCGAATCTGCTCGCTGTACGGGCCGATGCCGCCGGCGACGATGACCGTGACAATAGGTTGACGGATGTAGGTTTCCAGCGCCTTTTCCAGGTCACGGGCCAGTTGAGTGGGGCTCTTGCCGCTGGCCTGCAAATCCTCAACCAGCGGTGTGGAAATTTTGCCGTCTGGCCGGACGGTAACCGCCTGGGACACCTCGGGATTGCGCCAAACGAAAATCTGCACCGAGTCGCCAGGGCCAATCAGGTAATTGTATTCATCTGGCAAGGTGGTCCGGGAACCATAGCCGGTCGAAGGCGGTAACCATTCACTCTTTTGACTGGCGCACGCCCCCAGTAAGATCGTCGCCGCCAATGCGAGTCCGATTGATGACCTGTGCTTTGGTTTCATAACGCGCCACATCCTCTACAGCCTTGTATTCGACTGATAGCTTAAATTAATTTGCCAGATTCGCTTACTTTTGGGAGTTTCAGTTGTCGCAAAACAACGATTGTCCATGATTATATAGGGTGGCCATGCGCAATTCATCGATTTTTATTCAAATCCAGCGGCTGGCCCGACGGTATACCGAAGGCGAGCAGCAGCGGAACATCTTCACCAGCCTTGACCTGGACATCGAGCGCGGTGCGTTCATCGCCCTGCTGGGCCCCTCCGGCTGCGGGAAGTCTACCCTACTCAACCTGCTGGGCGGCATTGATTTGCCGGATGCAGGACAAATTTATATTGATGGCCATTCCCTGACCGAGATGAATGAGCGCGAACGCACCCAGTTTCGTCGTCGCCATATCGGTTTCGTATTTCAGTTTTTCAACCTGATCCCAACCCTGACGGCTGAAGAAAATCTGCTCTTGCCGCTGGAGCTGAACGGGCTGGCGACTGCTGACCAGCGCGACCGGGCGCTGGAGCTGCTGGATCAGGTGGGGCTGGGTGACCGGCGCCGCAGTTTCCCGGAGCGGTTGTCGGGCGGGGAGCAGCAACGGCTGGCCATCGCCCGGGCGCTGGTTCACGCCCCATTACTGTTGCTGGCCGATGAACCCACCGGCAATCTCGACACCGCAACCGGCGAGCGGGTTTTGGAACTGTTGCTGAAATTGCACCGTCAGGCGGGAACCACCATCGTGCTGGTCACCCACAGCCAGGAAGTGGCGGCCCGCGCTGACCGAATTCTGTTTTTGGATCATGGCTATATCCGAGAGGTGAGTCAGTGACGCCGCTGTTTTGGCGGGCATTGCTGCGACATCCGCTACGGCACCCCTGGCAGTTGGGCTTAGCCATTTTAGGCATTGCGCTAGGCGTGGCGGTGGTGCTGGCGGTCGATTTGGCCAATGCCAGCGCCCGCCGGAGTTTCGCGCTGGCGATGGAACGGATTTCGGGCCAAGCGACGCATCGCCTGGTTGGCAATGTCCAGGGCATTCCGGAAGTGTGGTATGTCCAGTGGCGACTGGAACGCAGTCTGCGTCCCTCCGCGCCCGTGGTAACCGGCTACCTGCCTAATGCTGAACAGCCGGGCCAACTGCTGCAAATTCTGGGGATCGATCCGTTCACGGAAAGTCTGTTTCGTCATCCCGGGGCCGATGTGACCGGCAGCGACTTCGATCTACGCACTTTACTGGTGAATCCAGAGGCCGCGCTGTTACCGGAAACTTTAGGCGAACAGATCATCCTCAAAAACGGCGATCAACGCTTCACCCTGAAACGCGCCGGGACGTTGCGTGGGCCGGAATTGGCTGGGCTCATTATCACCGACATCAGCACTGCCCAAAGGCTGCTCGGCATGACGGGGCGGCTGAGCCATATCGACCTGATGCTGCCGAAAGGGTCTGCCGGCGAGCAGCAAGCGGCGGGACTGCGCGCCGGGTTGCCACCGGAATTGCGGATGGAGCGACCGGATGAGCGCCGCCAGACCATGGCGGATTTGAGCGCCTCGTTTTCCCTCAACCTGACGGCGATGAGTCTGCTGGCGCTGGTCGTTGGCATGTTCCTGATCTACAACGCCGTCACCTTTTCGGTGGTGCAACGCCGCTCGCTGTTGGGGTTATTGCGGGCGCTGGGCGTCAGTCGCCGGGAGTTGTTGGTTGGCATCCTCGGTGAGGCGCTGTTGCTGGGTTTAGCGGGAACCTTGCTCGGTGGATTGTTAGGTCTCTGGCTGGGTTCCGGGCTGGTGCATCTGGTCACGCGCACCATCAACGACCTTTACTACGTTCTCAGCGTCCGCGAGTTCCTTATCGATCCGTGGTCGTTGACCAAGGGCGCGGCGCTGGGCGTCCTGGCGACACTGGCAGCGGCTGGGTTACCCGCATGGGAAGCAGCAAACGCTCCGCCGGGCGCCGCGTTAAGCCGGGCGCACTTGGAAAGCCGTTGGCGAGCATCCCTGCCTCGCTTCCTGCTCACTGGGCTGACATTGCTGGCGGCTGGCGGACTGGTGCTGGCGCGCTCTCAATCACTGATGGCGGGCTTCATCGGACTGTTTCTGCTGATTCTCGGCTGTGCGTTGCTCACCCCGTCCATCGTGGTCGGCCTGGTTCGGTTGAATCAATTGTGGATTGCCCGACTGGGATTACTGGTGCGGATGGCCAATCGTGATGTCGCCCGCCATCTCAGCCGCACCGGGGTCGCGGTGGCGGCGCTGATGGTCGCATTTTCCGCCACGGTCGGCGTGGGAGTGATGGTGGACAGCTTCCGGGGCGGCGTAGCGATCTGGATCAATGATCTGTTGAACGCTGACCTGTATATCGCTCCTCCCGCTATTGAAGAGGGTGGTCACCGGGTAGAAGCACTCTCGCCCGCGGCTCTGGCAGCGCTGCGGGATACGCCGGGTATCCTGACGATCTCCACTTATCGAGGCGCCCGGATCGACCTCGATGGACGACCGCTGATGTTGATGGCGGTCGATCTCGCCCCGGCTTCGCAGGCCGGTTATCGGCTGGTGGATGGCGCTGCCCATGAGGTTTGGCCCGCCTTCCGTACCGGCGAAGCCCTCCTGATCTCCGAACCGCTGGCTTATCGGCGAGGTCTAGGCGTCGGCGACCGGCTGGAACTGCCCACTGATCAGGGGCAGCATCGCTTCTCCATCGCCGGAGTGTTTTTGGACTACGGTTCGGAACACGGGCGAATTTTACTGCACCGCACCGGCTATGAGCGGTACTGGCGCGACTCGAGCGTCGGTTCCGCCGCTCTATTCGCCGCGCCAGGGGAAGATCCGGTAATGCTGCGCGAGCGGTTGCAGGAACGGTTGGGACCGATCCAGTCGCTGCTGATTCGTTCCAACCGCGACATTCAAAATCGCACTCTGGAAATTTTCGACCGGACGTTCACCATTACCCAGGTGCTGCGGGTGTTGGCGATTCTGGTGGCAGTGGTTGGAGTGTTAAGCGCCCTGTTAGCTTTGCAATTGGAGCGGGCACGGGAATTCGCGACATTGCGGGCCATGGGCATGACGGCTGGCGAAATTGGCGGGCTGGTGTCCTTGCAAACCGGCTTCATGGGTGCGGCGGCGGGATTGCTGGCGATTCCGACCGGATTGTTGCTGGCGTGGGTCTTGATTTTCGTCATCAATCGCCGGGCCTTCGGCTGGAGCCTGCCCTTCGAGGTAGACCCGTTGTTGTTGCTGGAAACCGTGGCGCTGGCGATTTTTACCGCGTTGCTCGCCGGATTATACCCGATCTGGCGCATGGCCCAGGCCCGGCCCGCTGAAGCGCTGCGGATGGAATGAACGACATGAATAAGCGATGGCTGTGGGGCAGCCTGCTGGCTCTCGGACTGGGCGTTGCGCTGACCTTCCTGATCATCCGCCCTCCGCCCAAATCGGTGGGGAGTGTGGCCGTTGGCGCGGCACTGGGCGGTAATGATAACGTGGGCTATGAGCGGGCTAATCAACCGCGCCCATTCCACTTCCCTGCCGATCATGGCCCTCATCCCGAATTCCGCAACGAGTGGTGGTATGTAACGGGCAACCTGGCCGACGCCGCTGGCCGGCAGTTCGGTTATCAGTTGACCTTGTTTCGCATTGCCTTGAGTCCCGATCCGCCGGCCACCGATTCCGCCTGGCGCACGCATCAGGTCTACATGGGCCATTTCGCGCTGACCGACGTGCAGGGTGAAAAACATCAGGGTTTTGAGCGTTTCAGTCGGGGCGCAGTCGGCCTGGCTGGAGCGCAGGCAACGCCTTTCCGGGTCTGGCTGGAAGATTGGGCGTTGTCAGGAGCGGGAGCAACCACTTGGCCCATGCGCTTGCAGGCGCAGGAAGGTGGCGTCGCTCTTGACCTGACGCTCCAGGCTGGCAAGCCGGTCGTATTGCAAGGTGACCAAGGCTTGAGTCAGAAAAGCGCCGAGCCGGGCAACGCTTCCTATTACTACTCCCACACCCGCCTGCCGACCCAGGGAACCGTCAGCATCCATGGGCAACGCTTCACGGTCAGCGGCGCCAGTTGGTTAGACCGGGAATGGAGCACCAGCGCCCTGGGGCCGGAACAAAGCGGCTGGGACTGGTTTGCTCTGCAACTGGATGATGGTCGGGACTTGATGTTTTACCGATTGCGGCACAAGAACGGCGGCATGGATGCGTTCAGCACCGGCGTCCTGGTTAATGCTCAAGGTCTGGCGCAAATCCTGCGCCGCGATGCAGTGGACTTGCAACCGCTGGGGGAATGGACCAGTCCACAGACTGGCGACCGCTATCCCGCTGCCTGGCGATTGCATTTGCCCGGAGAGAAACTGGATTTGACGGTAACGCCCAAAGTGGCGGATCAGGAAATGCGGCTGACCGTGCGTTATTGGGAAGGCGCGGTGACGATCAGCGGCCACGCCGGGGAACGGCCAATCCGTGGGCAGGGTTATCTGGAAATGACGCGCTACGAACCCTCTGCGCCCTTTCGCTGATTTCAGCCCGCAACCCTCCGTTGCCGCCGGGCCTCGAATAGAAAAATTCCCGCTGCCACCGACACGTTCAGACTTTCCACGCCGCCCTCGGCCATAGGAATCCGCGCCAACCGGTCGCAAACCTCGCGGGTCAGCCGGCGCAAACCCTTCTCCTCGCCACCGAGCACCAGCGCGGTCGATGACGTAAAGTCCACGTCATACAAACTCTCTTCCGCTGCGCCGGCGCCACCGACTACCCAGATGCCCTGTGCCTGCAATTCGCGCAGCGCCCGCGCCAGATTGGTCACGGCGATGAATGGCACCATCTCCGCCGCTCCGCACGCCACCTTGCGCACAGTAGCGTTCAAACCGGCAGACCGATCGGCGGGCGCCAACACCGCATGAACACCCGCCGCTGCCGCACTGCGCAGGCAAGCGCCGAGATTATGCGGGTCCTGCACCCCGTCCAGCACCAGCAGTAACAACGGCTCTTCCACCGCCGCCAGTAAAGCCGGCAGATCGTCCTCGTTCTGCGTCCGTTGCCGAACCGCCAACCGAGCGGCGACCCCCTGATGGCGCACGCCGCCGGTCAACCGATCCAGTTCCGCCCGGTCGGTCAGGTGAACAGCGACACCTTGTCCGGTGGCCTGATCGAGCAACGCCTGAATCCGCCGATCCCGGCGCTGGTGTTCCACCCACAACCCGCGCACCTGTTCCGGTTCATACTCCAGGGCTGCGGTGACCGCATGCAACCCATGAATCAGTTCTTCCGTCACAGGCATCACTCCTTCTGCCGTCGCCGCAGATGACGATTGCGGCGCCCGGCTTCGCTGCGCTCGCCTTCCACCGGTTCAAAATCGATCTTGCGCTCATCCAGATCGACTCGTGTCACCCGGACCCGCACCCCATCGCCCAACCGGTAGACCTGCCCGGAACGCTCACCCTGCAGGCGATGACCGATGGGATCGAAACGGTAGAAATCATTGCGTAATGAAGTGACATGGATCAGCCCTTCCACGAACACTCCGCGCAATTCCACGAACAGGCCAAAGCCGGTGACCCCGGTAATAATGCCGTCGAACACCTGACCGAGTTTGTCCAGCATGTGCTCACATTTCAGCCATTCCACCGCGTCACGCACCGCTTCATCCGCCCGCCGCTCAGTCATGGAACAATGTTCACCCAGGCCCATCAATTCAGCGTGGTCATGGGGAAAGTCCGCCGCCTTGCCCCCGCGCAGCACATGGCGGATGGCGCGATGCACCTGCAAATCGGGATAGCGGCGAATCGGCGAAGTGAAATGCGCATAGGCTTCCAGCGCCAGCCCAAAATGACCCAGATTTCCAGGGTTATACACCGCCTGGGCCAGCGAGCGCAGCATCACCGTTTGAATCAAATGGGCATCGGGCCGGTCGCGAATCTGCCCCAGCAACCGGGTATAATCCTTCGGCGTTGGTTTATCGCCGCCGCCCAGGCCTAAGCCCAGTTCACCCAGAAACGCCCGCAATTTGGTCAACCGCTCCTTGGCCGGCCCTTCGTGAATCCGATAGAGTCCCGGTATCTTATGGCGCTGGAGAAACCGCGCCGCCGCGACGTTCGCAGCAATCATGCATTCCTCAATCAGCCGATGCGCGTCGTTGCGTTCGGTCGGCATGATGCGTTCGATCTTCCGATCCGCTCCATACTCGATCACAGTCTCCTGGGTGTCGAAATCCATCGCCCCACGTTGTTCCCGACTGACCCGCATCGCTTGATACAGCTCATGCAAATTATCCAGATGCGGCGTTAATCCGGCATATTCAGCACGAAGCTGGGGATTGCGATCAGCAACAATCGCTGCGACCGTGTCATAGGTCAGCCGGGCGTGGGAACGCATCACCGCCTCAGCGAAGCGCGAGCGGATAATGCGACCTTCGGCGTTGATGGTCATTTCGCAGACCATGCACAGCCGATCCACAGCGGGATTGAGTGAGCAGAGGCCGTTGGACAGCGCCTCCGGCAGCATCGGAATGGCCCGATCCGGGAAATATACCGAATTGCCGCGCTTGCGCGCTTCCCGATCCAGCGCCATGCCGGGCCGCACATAGCTGGACACGTCGGCAATGGCGACCAACAACCGCCAATTATTTCCGCGCCGCTCGCAATGCACCGCATCATCGAAATCACGGGCGGTCACTCCGTCAATAGTGACCAGTGGCGTCGTGCGCAAATCCCAGCGCCCCTGGCCAGCGACCGCCGATACGGACTCGCCATATTGACCCGCCTCCTCCAGCACTGCCTCCGGCCAATCGACCGGAATGCCGTGGCTGGCGATGGCAATGCGGATTTCCATCCCCGGTGCCATGTGCTCACCGAGGACTTCCTTAATCCGCCCAAGCGGCCGATTCTGGGCGCTCGGTTGCTCGATCAGTTCGGCAATGACGATCTGGCCGGCCTGGGCCGCGCCGCGACTGTCCGCCGGCACGATGATGTCCTGATTGATGCGTTTATTGTCGGGAATGACGAAGCAGACACCGCGCTCTTCAGTGAACCGGCCCACTACGGTTTCGGTATTGCGCTCCAGCACCTCGACCACCGCGCCTTCACGGCGGCCCCGGTAATCGACGCCGATCACTCGCGTCACTGCCCGGTCGCCATGCATCAACTTGCGCATCTGCCGCGGCGACAGGAACAAATTTTCGCCGCCCTCGTCGGGAATGAGGAAACCGTGACCTTCGGGGTGGCCAATCACCCGGCCGGTGACCAGGTTCATCTTGGTCACCGGGCCATAGCCCTCGCGACGGTTACGGATCAGTTGCCCGTCCCGCTCCATGGCGCGCAGGCGACGGGACAGCGCTTCGATTTCCCAATCACTCTCCAACCGCCATTCATCGCGGAGTTCATCCCGGGTCAGCGGCATACCGCGCTCTTCCAGGGTCTGAAGGATGAGTTCGCGACTGGGAATGGCCTGGCCACCGTACTTTTCTTGTTCCCGGGCGGCGAACGGATCGACCTGGCGCCAAGAACTACGTTTTTTATTCTTCATTTCAGATAGTTATAGAGATCTTACAGAAAGAGAAGGGAATCGGTTGACAGTTCGGAGGTCAATCCGTATATTGCGCTTCCGTTACCGCCGCAGGGTGGTTTGACGGAAAAAAGCCGAAGTGGCGGAATTGGTAGACGCGCTAGGTTCAGGTCTTAGTTGGGGAAACCCAGTGGAGGTTCAAGTCCTCTCTTCGGCACCAAATTCAGCAAGGCCCGGTTCATCACTGGGCCTTTTGCTTTTGCGGGGGGGACTCGTCCCGGAACGTGCCGGGTCATACACCCCCTTCGCTTCAATCCTTATACCACAACGGCCCCTCTCGCGATGAACCGTTATTCGGGTTTGCATCCCCGGCAGCGGTCGAGTAATTGCCCGTGGTCGTCAAGCCGCCGGCGCCGCCAGTACCCGTTGCAGCCATGCCGCGATATCGCGGATTTCCTGCCAGCACACTTCATGACCCATGCCGTAGTCACTCCATTCCACCGGGTAACCCAATCCCTTCAATGCCTCAGCGCTTTGCTGGCCGTAGCGCATCGGAATGATCGCGTCGTAATCGCCGTGGGCAATGAACATGGGCGTCGTTTGGTTGGCTGGCCGGCGTTCGCTGTTCAGCCGGCTGGCCAGGGGAATATAACAGGACAGGGCCAGAATGCCGGCCAGGCGATCCGGGTAACGCAATCCCGTATGCAGCGCCATGGCTCCACCTTGCGAGAAGCCGGCCAGTACGATGCGATCAGTGGATACGCCGCGCTGCTTCTCCCGTTCCAGCAGCGCATCAATCGCCTGTTCGGAAGCGTAGACGCCATCCGGGTCTTCCTGACGCGGCAGATCAAGGCTCAGCACGTCATACCAGGCCCGCATCCGCATCCCGTTATTGATCGTCACGGGACGAATCGGGGCGTTGGGAAAGACGAAACGGACGCCCAGGTCCACGGGCAGGCGCAGTTCTGGAACGATGGGTTCAAAATCATGGGCGTCAGCGCCCAGGCCATGCATCCAGATGATGCTGGAGCGGACAGCACCGGTGGGTTCAATTTCAACAGTAGTCAATGGCAGGTCGGTCATCAGTACGGTTCTCGCCAGGATGGAGGATCAACGATCCGCATTAGCCGTAAAGCGCCCCAGCTTGTCAAGGCGCGCTATACTGGCAACCCTGTTTCCGCATTCCCGATCTGAGGAGCCTCTGCATGCACCTGTTTCGTCCCGGAGCGGCCTTCTTGACAGGGCTGTCGCTGGCCGTGCTGCTGGCCAGTTGCGGCCAGAAAGGCCCCCTGTACCTGCCGAAATCGAAAGCGCCACTCACCGCCCCCCAGAATCCGCCGCCGAAGCCTTGAATCATGGATCATTTCGAGTATCGCCATCACCGGCTATACGCCGAAGACGCGCCTGTCGCTGACATCGCCGCTGCGGTGGGCACGCCCTGCTATATCTACTCCCGCGCCACTATTGAACGACACTGGCAAGCCTTCGACCAGGCGTTCGGCGCTCATCCGCACCTGATCTGTTACGCAGTCAAGGCCAACAGCAATCTAGCGGTGCTGAACCTGCTGGCCCGGCTGGGCTCCGGTTTCGACATTGTGTCGGGCGGAGAGTTGGAGCGGGTGCTGGCGGCAGGCGGCGATCCGGGCAAGATCGTGTTTTCTGGCGTTGGCAAGCGCCGCGATGAGCTGGAGCAAGCACTGGCGGTTGGCATTCGCTGCTTCAACGTCGAATCCGCCGCCGAACTGGATCGGCTGGAGCAAATCGCGGCGGCGCGCGGTCAACGAGCGCCGGTTTCACTGCGCATCAATCCCGATGTGGACGCCCAAACCCATCCTTACATTTCTACCGGGTTGAAACAGAACAAATTTGGCGTCGATCCCGAACAGGCGTTGGCGCTTTACGGTCGCATCGCCGCTTCGCCCCATTTCGCAGTGGTCGGCGCGGACTGTCATATCGGTTCGCAACTGACGCAAATCACACCGTTCGTGGATGCACTGGATCGGATGCTGGCGCTGGTGGCGCGGCTGGAAAAGCAGGGGATTCGCCTGCATCATCTCGACCTCGGCGGGGGACTGGGCATCCGCTATCGCGATGAAACCCCCCCCTTGCCCGCTGATCATGCCGCTGCGCTTCTGGAACGCCTGCGCGATCTGCCGTATGAAATTCTGCTGGAACCGGGCCGGGCGATTGTCGGCAATGCGGGCCTTCTGGTGACCCGGGTTGAACTACTGAAGCAAGGCGATGAAAAGAATTTTGCCGTAGTGGACGCCGCCATGAATGATCTGTTACGCCCGGCGCTGTATTCGGCCTGGCAGGAGATTATCCCGGTCGAACCACGCACGGGTGGCGAACCGCGCCGTTATGATGTAGTGGGGCCGATCTGCGAAACGGGCGACTTTCTCGGCAAAGACCGCGAACTGAATATCTCACCGGGTGATTTGCTGGCGGTGCGCACCGCCGGCGCCTACGGTTTCGCCATGAGTTCCAACTACAATTCCCGCCCGCGCGCCGCCGAGGTAATGGTCGATGGCGAGCGGTTTTATGTGGTCCGGCGCCGGGAAACGGTCGCTGAATTATATGCGGGCGAAACCGTATTAGCGTAACCGGCGAACTGTAAGCTTCAACCTCCAACCCTTAACCTCATAAGCTTCAACTTCTACCATGGCCGAACGCACCTCCGAACAACATACGATTCAGCATCGGCTGAAATTGCGCAACCTGCGCCTGTCCGACTATGGTGACATTCAGGAAATCATGGAGAAGGTCTATCACAACATGGATGGGGCCTGGAGCCGCGAGCAGTTCGCCTCGCAGATCGCCCGTTTCCCGGAAGGGCAGATTTGTATTGAAGACAACGGCAAGGTCGTCGCTGCTGTGCTCAGCCTGATCGTCGATTATGGTCGTTACGGCGACCGTCATACGTATTGGCAAATCATCGGTGACGGCTATCTCACGACTCACGATCCCAACGGCGACACCCTGTATGGCGTCGATATTTTCGTTCATCCCGACTACCGCGACATGCGGTTGGGCCGGCGTTTGTATGACGCCCGCAAGGAGCTGTGCGAAAAGTTGAACCTGCGGGCCATCATTGTCGGGGGTCGCATTCCCGGCTACGGCAATTACGCCCACGACATGACCCCACAGCGGTATGTGGAACTGGTGCGCGCCAAGGAGTTGGTTGACCCAATCCTGACGTTCCAGTTGGCGAACGAGTTTCATGTCCGCAAAATCGTCACCGGTTATTTGCCGGACGATGATGAATCTCGCGCCTACGCCGTGCTGCTGGAATGGTTGAATATTTATTATGAAGATAAGGAAGTGCTGATCGGTGGGCGCAAGTCGGTGGTGCGGGTTGGCGCAGTGCAATGGCAGATGCGCCAGACTTCTTCGCTGGAAGATCTGTTGCAACAGGTCGAATATTTTGTAGACGCCGTCGCCGGTTACAAAACCGATATTGTGCTGTTCCCGGAATTTTTCAATGGCCCGTTGATGGCCGGATTCAATCAGCGCAACACGGCGGAAGCCGTCCGGCAATTGGCGGAATTTACTGAACCGTTGCGTGAAGCGATCGTGCAGATGGCGGTGGCCTATAATGTCAACATCATCGCCGGCAGCATGCCGCAATACGGCGGTGGCGTACTCTACAATGCCGCTTATCTGTGTCGGCGTGATGGTACCTGGGATACGCAACCCAAGTTGCACATCACCCCGGACGAGCGCGCCTACTGGGGGTTGCAGGGCGGCGATTCATTGCGGGTGTTTGAACTGGATGTGGGCAAAATTGGCATTCTGGTTTGCTACGATGTGGAGTTTCCCGAACTGCCGCGTTTGCTGGCCGACCAAGGCATGCAAATCCTGTTTGTCCCCTTTTGGACCGATACCAAGAACGCCTATTTGCGAGTGCGGCGTTGTGCTCAGGCGCGGGCGATTGAGAACGAGTGCTACGTCGTGATTTCCGGCAGCGTCGGTAATTTGCCTAAAGTGGAGAACATGGACATGCAATATGCCCAGGCGGCGGTGTTCACCCCGTCCGACTTCGCCTTCCCGCACGACGCCATCGCTGCTGAAGCCACGCCGAATACGGAAATGACCTTGATCGTCGATCTGGATCTGGACAACCTCAAGGAAATGCGGATGCACGGCAGTGTGCGCAACTTCCGCGACCGGCGACTGGATTTATACAAAATCGCCTGGACTGGCCGGGGTTGAGCAGCCCATGGCGGCGCTTCGTTTCCCCTTTCCGATTCTCTCCATCAAGGGAGAAGGGAGTTCACTCCCATGAAACTACAGTTCACCAAGATGCACGGACTCGGCAACGATTTCGTGGTGATTGACGGTATCAGTCAAACCGTAGCGCTGAGTGCGGAGCAGATTCGATTCCTGGCAAATCGTCGTTTTGGCGTTGGCTGCGATCAAGTGTTGGTGGTGGCGGCGGCTGAATCGGCGGAGGTCGATTTTCGTTACCGCATTTTCAACGCGGATGGCGGTGAGGTCGAGCAATGCGGTAATGGCGCTCGCTGCTTCGCCCGCTTTGTCCGCGACCGGGGTTTAGCGGATCACGATCATTTATGTGTGGAAACCCTGGCGGGCCGGTTACAGCTAGACATCCAGCCGGATGGTCAGATCGCAGTGGACATGGGCCAGCCCCGGCTGGAGCCGATGGAGATTCCATTTTTCGCCACTGAACGCGCTGCGCGCTACCTGATCGCCGCTGATGGCATGGATCTGGAGATCGGCGTGGTGTCGATGGGTAATCCGCATGCGGTGCTGCAGGTGGATGATGTGGACCAGGCGCCAGTCACACACCTGGGGCCGTTGCTGGAGCGGCATGGTCGTTTTCCCAGGCGCACTAATGTTGAATTCATGCAGATCGTCGCCCCGGATCATATCCGCCTGCGGGTCTTTGAACGTGGCGCTGGCGAGACGCTGGCTTGCGGCAGCGGCGCTTGCGCAGCCGTCGTGGCGGGTCGGCTGTGGGGTCGCCTGGAGCCAAAGGTTCGGGTCGAATTGCCTGGCGGCGAACTCAGCGTTCACTGGGCCAACGAAGGCGAATCGGTCATCATGACGGGGCCAGCGGCCGCTGTATTCGAAGGATGGATCGAGCTGTGAACGAGGCAGGGGAGACGTCAGAGGTGCTGGATCGCCGTGCTGGCGAGGCGAAAGTGGTTGCCTGGTTACGTGACGATCCCGATTTTTTTACTCGTCATCCCGAACTGGTGGAAAACCTGCGCATTCCCCATCCCTGTCGTCCCGCCGTGTCGTTGCTGGAGTATCAGAACCGTCTGCTGCGGGAACGCAGCCAGCGCCTGCACGATAAGCTGCTGGAACTGGTGGCCATCGCCCGTGACAACGACCGACTGGCCGAGCGGGTGCAGCGCCTGGCGCTGGGCTTGCTGGATGCGCGGGGTGGTCTGGATGAACTGCTGCATGGCGTCAAGGCCATTTTGCGCGACGAATTCAAGGCGGATTGTGTCGCCCTGTGTCTAGCGGCGCCTCCGACTGTGGGACTGAGCGCGGTTGAAGAGTTGCTGCGCCCCGAAGTCGTGGGATTGTTTGAGGCGGTGTTTCGCGCAGGCCGCCCTCAATGTGGCCGGTTGAGTTTGGAGCAGGCTGAAGCTCTGTTTAACGACGGCGCCTGCCATGCGGTTTCAGCCGCGTTGATCCCATTGGATGGAGAGATATGGCGCGGTCTGCTGGCAGTCGGCAGCAGCGACGCCAACCGCTTTTATCCTGGAGTCGGCACCTTGTTTTTGGAGCGGATCGGCCAACTGGTCAGCCAGGCGTTGCAGGCGCGATTGCAGCCGGGCGCCGGACATCAGCCGCTTCCAGACACGGTCATGCCTGATTCGAGGTCTCAGGACGCCTGAGGCTATCCGAAATCAAGCCATTCATCCAGCCGCTGGTGAGCTTCATCGACGCCTTGGCCGGCTTGTGCGGAGAAGAGCTGGGCAGTGGCAGTGGCTGGCGGATACTCATTT
Source organism: Candidatus Competibacteraceae bacterium (assembly GCA_049288935.1). Lineage (GTDB taxonomy): Bacteria > Pseudomonadota > Gammaproteobacteria > Competibacterales > Competibacteraceae > UBA2383. The sequence goes on along the minus strand of JBAQIQ010000409.1, from coordinate 7,562 downwards.
TGCAGCGTTTTTTGCACCTGTTGCAGTACTGTCTTCGCTGCGCCCCGACTGAGTTTATCGGCTTTGGTCAGCAGGATATGTACCGGCAAAACCCGTGCGGCGCAACAGTCCAGCATCCGCTGATCCAGTTCAGTCAGTGGATGGCGGATATCCATCATCAGCAACAAACCGCGCAGGGCGATCCGCTCGCGTAGATAACGCTCCAGCAACGCCCGCCAGTGGCGGCGGATCGCCTCCGGCACCTGAGCGTAGCCGTAGCCGGGTAAATCCACCAGATAGCGTTCTGCCACCACTTGGAAAAAGTTAATCATCTGGGTGCGGCCTGGCGTCTTGCTGACGCGGGCGAGCTGGCGCTGGCCGGTGAGGAGGTTAAGAGCGCTGGATTTGCCCGCGTTGGAACGTCCGGCGAAAGCCACTTCCTGGCCAATATCAGGCGGTAATTGTTCAAACGCATTGACGCTATTGAAAAATTGAACCGTTCGATAGCGATTGATCATTGGGGTCGCCGGGGAAAAGGGAACAGATATTTCAGGGTTTTTCATTGAACTTAAAAGCCAAAACTGGTATATAAAAGCGCCGTTTGCACGGAGCGGATCGAAGTCAAGCAGCTATGGCTTCCGCCTCAACCAAGCGAGACTTGCACTGGTCCACGCGATTCTTTTCTGCGTCGGCGGCAGGTCGCCTGAGCCGAATATCGTCATCGTACAGGAGCTTTCCAAAAATGAAAAAACTCGTTGTGATCGCCGCGACATGTGCATTGCTTGGTTCCGCGACCGCTGCATGGGCCGCTGGCGACGCCGCCGCCGGCAAAGCCAAGTCCGCGACCTGCACGGCCTGCCACAATCCCGACGGCAATAGCACCAATCCGCAATATCCCAAACTGGCGGGGCAGAGTGCTAATTATCTGACCAAGCAGTTGATGGAGTTCAAGAGTGGCGCTCGCGTCAACGCCATTATGTTGGGTATGGTGGCGCCGCTCAGCCCGCAGGATATGGAAGATCTGGCGGCGTTCTACGCCTCACAGCAGATCGTGCGCAGCGCAGCTGATCCAACCTTGGCGCCGGCCGGTGAAGCCGTCTTCCGTGGCGGCAATCTGAACAGTGGTGTATCGGCTTGCATGGCGTGCCATGGCGCGACCGGCGCGGGCAACCCGGCGGCCAAGTTCCCGGCGCTGGCCGGCCAGCATGCCGATTACGTCGAACTCCAGCTCAAGGCGTTTCGCGCCATGGAACGCGCCAATGACGCTGGTCAGATGATGCGTCAGATCGCCGCCAAGATGACCGATCAGGAAGTGAAGGCCGTCTCGTCTTACATCCAGGGCCTGCAATAATCAGCAGGACCCGGTTGAACCGGGCCAGATCACCTTGGCTTAAACCTGGGGCGGCCATTGAGCCGCCCTTTTTTATGGAAGGCATTGACAGCCTGTTTCGTTGCTCGTTCCAGCCCCGGTGCGGGAACGATGATCAGTCGATTGGGTCATAATCAGACCTTTCGCATTCATTCCAAAACGACTCTCTTCGTGAACGATACCGTCGCTTGTCAGCCTGCTCATCGACGCACCCTGGGATGGGTGTTGTTGGAATTCCTCAGCTCCATGAACCTCGCGATTACCCTGCTAGTGGTTTTGGCGGTGGCGTCGGTGATCGGTACGGTTCTCCAGCAGAATCAGCCTTATCCAGACTATATTATCAAGTTTGGACCGTTCTGGTTCGGTCTCTTCCGTCAACTGGGCTTGTACGATGTCTACGGGACCGGCTGGTTTATCGGTATCCTCGCTTTCCTGATTTTATCCACCAGCGTGTGTATCTATCGGCAAGCGCCGATTTTATGGCGGGAGATGACCCGATTCCGCACCCGGGTTCGTCTCGATTCGCTGCGAGGTTTCCATCAGCGGGCCGAGTGGCGGTGGCCAAATCAGCAGCCCGATACAGCGTTACCGGCGATCAGCCATGTGCTCCAGACGCGCGGCTATCGTTGGCGGGTTGCGGATCACGGTGATCATCGGATCGTGGCGGCGGTCAAGGGGCGATTCAATCGTCTAGGCTACTTATTGACCCATGCCGCCATCGTAGTGATCGGAGTCGGTGGGTTACTGGACGGCAATCTGTGGCTGAAATGGAAGGAATGGCGTGGAGAATTGCGGATTGAAACCCGCGATCTGGCCGCCCGCGACATTCCCCCGGAAAGTCGGCTGACGCCCGGCGCTGCTCCGGCTTTTCGCGGCAATGTCATGTTGCCCGAAGGCTCCTCCGCCAATTTTGTCTTCCTGCGGGTGCGTGATGGCTTCGTGTTGCAGGAATTGCCGTTCGCGATTGAACTCAAGGATTTCCAGGTCGCTTATTACGACACCGGCCAGCCCAAGTCCTTTGTCAGCCAAGTGCGGATTCACGATCAGGAGCATCTGGGCGACCAGCCACTGGAAGCAACTATTCGCGTCAATCATCCGCTGGTTTACCGCGGCTACGCCATCTATCAATCCGACTTCGGCGATGGCGGTTCCAAACTGGAGATGCAGGCCTGGCCGCTGGCCGCATCACGCCCGGAACCGGTGGCGGCGCAGGGCGAGGTGAGTGGTACATTAAAGGTTGGCGGCTCTGGCGAGGCGTTGACGCTAGAATTGGACGATTTTCGACTATTTAACTTATTGCCGGAACCGGATGCGCAACCTGGCGCCCGTCAATTCCGCAATTTCGGGCCGAGCTTTGGGTTCAAACTGCGTGATGCGACCGGTGAAGCACGAGAATATTTTAATTATATGGCTCCAGTCCAGATGGAGGGCCGCTGGTTCTACGTCAGTGGAATGCGCGCCCGGCCCGGCGATCCGTTGGCTTATCTGCACATCCCGGCGGACGCCAAGAGCAGTCCTGAACGGTTTCTACGCTTCAACGCCCGATTGCGTGATAGAGACTGGCTACGCGGCTTGTTCGAACGGTCGGCTACTCCTGGCGAAACTGCGGAATTCCAGCGCGATTTCCACCAAGTGCGACTGAGTCTCATCGAGTTGGTGACGCAGGGCGGTTTCAACGCGGTCGCTGAACGGGCGAAAACTGTGGTGCCTGCCGACCGGTTGCAGGAAGCGACGACGTTGTACCTTAATATCGTGCGCGATACTTTAGCTGAGGTCTTCGTGGAAGTGCTGCGGGAGGAGGGCATGGCTGTCGAGCAAGGAATTGATAAACGAGAAGAAGCATTTTTTAACGATGCCGTGTCGGCGTTGGCGGCGTTGGCGAATTATGGATCGCCGTTTTATCTGCAATTGACCAATTTTCAGCAGGTGGAAGCCTCGGGTTTGCAGATTACCCGCAGCAGTGGCGCGGTCGTGGTCTATAGCGGATTTGCCTTGCTGACGATCGGCGTCTTTGTCATGTTTTATACTTCTTACCGTCGACTGTGGATTTGGCTGGCGGACGAGGAAGGCGCAACTCAGTTAACGTTAGCAGGTATGGTGAATCGTCGCCAAGCGGAATTTGCTGTTGAGTTTGCTGATCTGGCGGCGGCGTTGGAACAGCGAATGAGTGTTCATCAGTAGTCAATGGTCAGTGAACCGGGAGACCTGTCAGTCATGTCGGCAACACGCGAAGCGATGTTGGAATCGTGGACGCAACCCTCGCTGGGTCAGCAGTTGAATGCCTGGGATGGATTATGGGCACTGTTGGTCATAGCGGGTTCGTTTTATGCCTGGTGGCTGTATCGATCCTACATGGACGGTTATGAGGTCGCGATCCAGGTGGGTAGCACCCTGGCGCTGATCGCCTGGGGGCAATACTGGAAGCCAGTGCGGGCGTTTACTTTGGCGGTGACTGTTCTCACCGTGTTGGCGCTGTGGCGTTACGGCGTGGACTACGAGTTGCGCAAGAGCAATTTCTGGCTCAAATATTTCCTGGAAAGCCAGGCCGCGTTCATGTGGATGAGTGTCCTTTACGTGCTGGCGACCCCCACCTATTTCACCGCACTGTTCGCCCGCTCCGAGTTTGTGGGCAAGACCGCGGCGGCTTTGACCTGGTGCGCGACGGTCATGGGAGCAACGGGGTTGCTGGTGCGCTGGCGCGAATCCTATCTGCTGGGCGCGGACATCGGTCATATTCCTGTCAGCAATCTCTATGAAGTCTTCATCCTGTTCGCGCTAATGACCGCGTTATTGTATCTGTTCTACGAGCACCGTCACCGCACCCGGTCAATGGGCGGTTTTGCCCTGCTGATCATCAGCGGAGCCGTGGGTTTTCTGCTGTGGTACACCTTTGACCGTGAGGCGCATCACATTCAGCCGCTGATCCCAGCGCTGCAAAGCTATTGGATGAAAATTCACGTTCCGGCCAATTTCGTCGGCTATGGCGCTTTCGCTTTGGCGGCGATGTTGGCCGTTGCCTATCTGCTGCGGCTTGGGGCAGAGAAGCACCATCCAGACAGCCGGTGGACACAGGCGCTGCCGCCGCTGGATTTACTGGACGATGTGATGTACAAGGCCATCGCTCTAGGTTTTGCCGCCTTCACCCTCGCCACTATTCTTGGCGCGTTGTGGGCCGCCGAAGCTTGGGGGGGATACTGGTCCTGGGACCCCAAGGAGACCTGGGCGTTGATTGTCTGGTTAAATTACGCTGCTTGGCTGCACTTGCGAATGACCAAAGGCTGGCGTGGCGCACCGATGGCCTGGTGGGCAATCATCGGCTTGTTTGTGACGCTGTTTGCGTTTCTCGGCGTCAATATGTTTCTGTCTGGCTTGCATTCCTACGGTTCTCTGTAGGCGCCGCCTCCCTCATCCTCTCACTGACGTCCATGGAGTTCGCCCGATGCCGAACCCGATCCGTTATCTGTTACTGATTCTGCTGGCTTGCGTACTGCCAATGGCGATTCACGCCGCCGACTCGCCACTGTTCCAGGAAGGCAAGGACTATGTGCGCGTGTCAACCCCTGTTCCACCCGCAACGCCTGGCAAGGTCGAGGTGGTTGAAATGTTCTGGTATGGATGCCCGCACTGCTACGATCTGGAGCCGGTGACCGAAGAATGGCTGAAACGCAAACCGGAGAATGTGGTGTTCATGCGGGTTCCGGTGGCATTTGGGGCCACCTGGGAACCCGGCGCCCGTGCTTATTACGCCGCTGAAGCGTTGGGCGTGTTGGATAAGCTCCATCCGGCGCTGTTCGACGCCTTTCACAAACGGCGCAAGCTGAGTACCGAGGATGAACTGGCCGCATTCTTCGCTGAGCACGGCGTGGATCAAGACGCTTTCCGCAAAGCCTACAAATCGTTTCAAACCGAGACGCAGTTGCGGCGTGGCAATCAGTTAGCGCAACGTTATGGGTTGAAAGGCGTGCCCGCAGTGATCGTCAACGGCAAATACGATATACGCTCGCCGCGCATGTTCGAGGTCGTCGATTTCCTGATCGCCAGAGAAATCAGCCCGCAAGGCTGAACACAGAGAGCTGGCATGGCCGATGATGACGTTGAGCCGCAACGGTTGCGGTTGCTCAGCTATAACATCCAGAGCGGCTTGAGCACCCGCAACTACTCCCAGTACCTCACGCGCAGTTGGAAGCATCTGGTGCCGGTGCCGTCGCGGATGGTGAATCTCGATGGCATCGCCCGGATTCTGGTTGACTACGATCTGGTCGGTTTGCAGGAAGTGGATGCCGGCAGCCTGCGCAGCGGTTTTGTCAACCAGGTAAAGTACTTGGCTGCCCAGGCTGGTTTTGAACATGTTTTTGATCAGTCCAACCGCAAGATCGGCATGATCTCCCAGCATGGCAATGCGCTGCTCAGCCGCATTCGACCGGACGGGATTACTGAACACAAGTTACCCGGACTGATTCCGGGGCGGGGCGTGTTAGAAGTCCGCTTCGGCAGTGAAACTGACACCTTGCATGTGCTGATTTTACACATGTCTTTAGGCCGGCGGGGCCGGTTGCGACAGATTGAATTCCTGGCGGAACTGATACGCGACTGTCGCCACGTCATCCTGATGGGCGATCTCAATTGCCCATCGGGCAGCCCGGAAATGACGGTGCTGTTGGAGAACGCCCGCTTGTGTGAACCCGAACCCGGACTGTTGACCTTTCCCAGTTGGCGGCCAGACCGGCAACTGGATCATATTCTGGTTTCGCCTTCGATTACCGTTGAACGGGTTGAAGTCCTGGATCATGTGTACTCAGATCATTTGCCCATCGCCATGGACGTGCGCTTGCCGGAAGAGTTAAGGTTTCCCGCCCTGGGTGCGCCGTCCCGGATCAGGAGTTTTGATCGCTGGAGTCAGGAGCCAGGAGCCTGGCGTCTGAGCCCTGATATGCCCTTCAAAATAAACTGAGCTAAGGTAGCTCTTGACCTTGGCAAGTCAGACCCCTGACAATCGCCCTCCCATTCGCCCTGCCGGTCGCGACTGTAAAACGACAAGCGGGGCGGTCATGTTTCCGCATCCAGCCGTTGGACCCTATGGACCCGCATAAACTGACCCATCTCAAACAGCTTGAGGCTGAGAGTATCCATATCATCCGCGAGGTGGCCGCCGAATTTGAAAAGCCGGTGATGCTGTACTCCATCGGTAAGGATTCCTCGGTGATGCTGCATCTGGCGTTAAAAGCATTCTATCCTGGCAAGCCACCCTTTCCTCTGCTGCACATCGACACGACCTGGAAGTTCCGGGAAATGATCCGCTTCCGGGATGAACTGGCGCAGCGGTTAGGATTGGAACTGCTGGTTCACATTAATGAGGAAGGAGTGCGCCAGGGTGTTAACCCCTTTACTCACGGTTCCCAGGTGCATACCGATATCATGAAAACCCAGTCGCTTAAGCAGGCGCTGGATCATTATGGTTTTGATGCGGCCTTCGGCGGCGCCCGTCGTGATGAGGAACGCTCGCGGGCCAAGGAGCGGGTCTACTCGTTCCGCGACCGCAACCACCGATGGGACCCGAAGAATCAGCGTCCCGAACTGTGGAATCTGTACAACAGTCGGGTGCGCAAGGGTGAAAGCATCCGGGTGTTCCCGCTCTCCAACTGGACTGAGCTGGACATCTGGCAATACATCCATCTGGAAAATATTCCGATTGTCCCGCTGTACCTGGCGGCCGAACGCCCCGTGGTGGAACGCGATGGAACTCTGATCATGGTGGACGATGATCGGATGCCGCTAGAGCCAGGCGAAACGCCAAAAATGGAATGGATCCGATTCCGCACCCTCGGTTGCTACCCGCTGACGGGCGCTATCCGCTCCCACGCGGCCACCCTGCCGGGAATTATTCAGGAAATGCTGCTGGCCCGTCATTCCGAACGCCAGGGGCGGCTGATTGATCACGATGCCGTCGGGTCGATGGAAGAAAAAAAACGCCAAGGGTATTTTTGACATGTCCCACGCTTCTCCCTTGATTGAATCTGATATCCAAGCCTATCTGGAAACTCACGAGCGCAAGGATTTGTTGCGCTTTATTACCTGCGGCAGTGTCGATGACGGCAAGAGCACTCTGATTGGTCGCCTGCTTTACGATACGCAGTTGATTTATGAGGACCAACTCGCTGCGGTGCGCCGCGATACCACGAAATACGGCACCACTGGCGAAGAATTGGATCTAGCG
>JBAQIQ010000408.1:0-2974 GCA_049288935.1 Candidatus Competibacteraceae bacterium | reverse complement strand
GAGCTGGAACTGCGCCAGCGGGAGTTACACGCCGCCACTGCTGACACCACGTTCTACAAGCAGGAAGCGGCGGTCGTCACTCGGCGGCTGGAGGAGTTGCGGGCGCTGGAATCGGAACTGGAAGCGGCTTACGGGCGCTGGGAGGAGTTGGAAGCGCGGGAGCGGGTGGGGTGAAGTGCGCCGTCGGGTACAGCCAATAGGAATTATTGATTGACCCTATAGAACATATAAATTCTTATTTTTATCGGACGCGCATATAGTTGATCGGCACACTGTGCTTCCCGCCATAAGGAGACCTGCAATGCGTAATAAAAAAATCCCGTTACTTGCGGCTTTAGTCGTAGCTCTATCGCCGTTCGCGACAACCAGCGTTGCTCATGCCCAAAGTAAACCGATGTCGAACCAGGCATGGTGGCCCGAGCAACTGAACCTACAGCCACTTCGTCAGCACAATGCCACGTCCAACCCGATGGGGAAGGACTTCAATTACGCCGAAGAGTTTAAAAAACTCGATCTCGCTGCCGTGAAGAAAGACATCGCGGCGCTGATGACCGCGTCGCAGGACTGGTGGCCGGCGGATTATGGTCACTATGGACCCTTCTTCATTCGCATGGCCTGGCACAGCGCAGGCACGTACCGCGTGGCTGACGGCCGCGGCGGCGCCGATGGCGGTCAACAACGTTTCGAGCCGCTGAACAGTTGGCCCGACAACGCCAGCCTCGACAAAGCGCGCCGCCTGCTGTGGCCGATCAAACAAAAGTACGGCAGCAAGATTTCGTGGGCCGATCTGATGGTCCTGACCGGCAACGTCGCGCTGGAATCGATGGGCTTTAAGACCTTTGGCTTTGCCGGCGGTCGTCAAGACGATTGGGAGGCCGACCTGGTCTATTGGGGTCCCGAAAAAGAGTGGCTGGGCGACAAGCGCTACAGCGGTGATCGAAAACTCGAAAACCCCCTCGCCGCCGTGCAGATGGGCCTGATCTACGTGAATCCGGAAGGGCCGAACGGCAATCCGGACCCGCTGTTGGCGGCCAAGGATATTCGCGAAACCTTCGCTCGCATGGCGATGAACGACGAAGAGACCGTCGCGCTGATCGCGGGCGGTCACACCTTCGGCAAAGCGCACGGCGCGCACAAACCCGCCGACTGCGTGGGTCCGGAACCCGCAGCCGCCGGCACCGAGGAGCAAGGCTTCGGCTGGAAGAACAAGTGCGGCAAGGGTGCTGCGGAAGACACCGTCACCAGCGGTCTGGAAGGCGCATGGACCGCCAATCCGGTCGCCTGGACCACGCAGTACCTGGACAACCTGTTCGCCTTTGATTGGGTGCAGACCAAGAGCCCCGCCGGCGCGATTCAGTGGATTCCCGCGAACGGTCAGGCGGCCAACCTCGTCCCGGACGCGCACGACAAGACGAAGCGGCATGCGCCGTTCATGCTCACCACGGACCTGTCGCTGAAGTTCGACCCGAGCTATCGTCAGATTGCGGAGCGCTTCAGGAAAGACCCGAAGCAATTCGAGCTGGCGTTCGCCAAGGCGTGGTTCAAGCTGACGCATCGCGATTTGGGTCCACGCGCACGCTACATCGGCGCCGAAGCTCCCAAGGACGTGTTGATTTGGCAAGATCCGGTGCCTGCGGTCGATCACGCCTTGATCGATGCGAACGACATTGCGGCGCTCAAGGCCAAGATTCTCGCTTCCGGCTTGACCACCTCCGAACTGGTGAGAACCGCCTGGGCGTCGGCCGCTTCCTTCCGCAGCTCCGACCTGCGCGGCGGCGCGAACGGGGCGCGCGTCCGCCTCGCTCCGCAAAAGGATTGGGCGGCGAACAATCCGACCGAGCTGGCCAAGGTGCTGAAGGGCTTGGAAGACATTCAACGGGGCTTTAACGGTGCGAAATCCGGCGGGAAGAAAGTGTCGCTCGCCGACGTGATCGTGTTGGGCGGAGCGGCGGCCATCGAGCAGGCCGCGAAGCAGGGTGGATATGACGTCAAGGTTCCCTTCGCGCCAGGACGTGCGGATGCGTCGCAGGAACAGACCGATGCGGCTTCGTTTGCCGCGCTCGAACCGACCGCTGACGGTTTCCGCAACTACTTCGGCGGCAATAACCCGCGATCACCCGCAGAAATGCTGATTGATCGGGCCAGTCTGCTGAATCTCACCGTTCCCGAAATGACTGTTCTGGTGGGCGGTATGCGCGCCTTGAACGCCAACACGGGCCAGTCTACCCAGGGTGTGTTTACCGACCGGCCCGGCACGCTGAACAATGACTTCTTCGTGAATCTGCTCGATATGTCGACGCAGTGGTCCAAGTCGTCCAAGACCGAGGGCCTTTACGAAGGTCGAGACCGCAAGACGGGCAACGTCAAGTGGACCGCAACCCCCGTCGATCTGGTGTTTGGCTCAAACTCCGAGCTGCGCGCGGTCGCGGAATTTTATGCGGCCAACGACGCCCGCGAGAAGTTCGTGCGTGACTTTGTTGCGGCTTGGACGAAGGTCATGAACCTCGACCGGTTTGACCTGTGATGCGGGCGGAATAAAGCGCTCGAACGCCGCTGAAAATCAGCTCGATTCGAGCGCCGATACCTTCGGACAAACAGGGTCGTCCAATCGGGCGGCCCTTATTCGTTTGGCTGCGCGGACTGGCCTGCACGCCTCCGGTGATCTTCTTCAAAATAGGCTACGCTGTAATGCCAAAGCTTCGGTGGGTTTTTGCTGTACCACCCGGCTTTATAGCGATGGGCTAAATCCGGGTGGAACGGCGAGCATGTCGGAATTTCAGGGCCAGAGGGCTTGTGATGGAGTTATGCCGCTGGTAAAAGCTAACGAAATCAAATGATTATTGTCAATGATGGTGGATTGTGGTAAATAGGCGGAAACTATATAATCACTTGTTATGCGCGAACACCAACGAAGGAGTAATCGATTGGAACAAGATAAATGCAAAATTTGCGGTAATTCATCGCTGGTGATTTT
>JBAQIQ010000407.1:0-1573 GCA_049288935.1 Candidatus Competibacteraceae bacterium | reverse complement strand
GTCGGTGATTGGAAAACGGATCATAGCTACATCGTCCTACGTGCTGTACTTCTGGGATTCTGCCAGAATTCCAGGAGTCTTGCTGCACCTACTTCTTGGGGTTTCATCCATTTGCCGACATGAGCGTTAAATTTAAATGAGGAAAATGTACACCATACTAGAATCATCAGATAGAAAAACGGTGCAATTCTAAAAAATCGGCGAATAAAATAGTCCTGAATCCAATGCGACCGTCCAACGCGATGGTGGGTGCTAAAAAAAATAGAAAAGGCGCTTAATACAAAAAAAAGCTGAACACCTAATCCAAAGTGGGTCTTAATGAGAGAAAAATACGCTGGTAAATCAAGTTGATATATGCCATGGACATGGAAAATGACCACCGCAAGGGCAGCAACCGCACGCAAGCCATGAATACCCGGCAATCGAACGTCAGGCTCCAGATTATTTCTATTCATTCTAATCGCTACGTCACATTCAACCCAGCAACCCGAGGTGCTCCAACCGCCGCCGGTGGCGGGCGCCGATCGCGGCGAAACTGTGATAGGTCCGAATATAATGCGCCGCACGCTGACCAATATCCGCGGCATAGGTGGAATCGGCCACCAGTCGTCGCAAATACCAAGCCGCCTGATCAACGTCGGGTTCGGCCCAACGCTGGCCGGCGCCATAGGGGTATTCATCTGTTCCCACCGGAATCAGTGTGCAGTCCACCAGGCAGGAATTTGCTTCGTTCATAAAGTCAAGGTTGCCGGAGTAGCCGGTGGCGATCACGGGCTTGCCAAAGTACATCGCTTCCGCCAGGCCACGACCAAAGCCCTCCGCACGGTGCAGCGACAGGAAACCATCGCATAACCGCACCAATTCTTTGATGTCTCGGTCATCCATGATCCGGTCGATCAGGATCACCCGAGGATCACGCAGCGCGTCCGAACCCAGGAAGGCCCGGTAATCCTCGGGACAGGCATCCATACCATTCATCTTGATCACCAGGCTGACCGGCGCTGAGGCGTCGTCCTGGAAGGCAGTCGTGAAAGCGCGCAGGGCCGCCCAGGGGTTCTTGCGCTGGATAAACGAACGGAAATCGAAGAAGAACAGCAGCAAAAAGCAGTTGTCCGGCAAGCCAAAATCAGCCCGCGACCGTTGAACGAGCGTGACCGGCTCTACCGCCAGAGGCATCCATATCACCGGACAAGGCGCTTTGTCGGCCAATGCCTGTTGGGTGAAGCGCGACAGCGCCCAAATTTCATCCACGTATCTGAAAGCGCTCTGCCAAGCGTCCGGAAATTGGCTGAGTTCCCAAGCCCAGTAGCCAATGTTATAGCGGCCCGCAAAGCCGTCAGGGCCAAGATGGGCGAAGGCATCGTCCATCTCGTTAGCGTTCAGAAAGAAGAGGTTAGCTTTGTAGGCTGCGTGGGGATTGATCCGGTCCATGAACGGGAAATCCCGGTGCAGCACGGCCATTTCCTTGCCGTACTCGCCAAAAGTATTGCGCAGAGCAAAAGGGATATGGGCGGCGGCGCAGGCGCAGGCGCCAGTGCGCACGTTTTCGGCGCAGCCGAGGACTGCATAAGGG
>JBAQIQ010000406.1:0-4345 GCA_049288935.1 Candidatus Competibacteraceae bacterium | reverse complement strand
GATTTCCACTGTTCCATCTAGTCGGCGCACCACGATGGCGGGCATGGAGACGCCATTGAACCAGTTTTTCTTGACCATGGTGTATCCGGCCGCGTCGGCAATGCGGACTTCATTACCGATCTTCAATCGAGTTTTCAGGCGATACTTACCAAATATATCACCAGCTAAACAGGTTCGACCCGCAATCATCACGCGATGACGGCCCGGTTCCGGGAAAGCAATTTTGGGGGAGGTATGGTAAATCAAATGATCTAGCATGTGGGCTTCAACAGAAGCATCGATAATAGCAATGTCGATTTCATTATGCATCATGTCCAGAACGGTCGTGACTAGTTCGGCACAGCCGGTGATCACTGCTTCACCAGGCTCCAAATAGACTTGAACACCAAATTTCTCGCTGAAGTTCTTTATTTTTTCGCAGAAGAGATCGATTGGATAACCGGCTTTGGTAAAAAAAAGACCTCCGCCGAGACTGACCCATTCCATTCTTTCCAGCAGAGCCCCATAATTTTGACCAATCAAGTCAAGCGCAGTGGATAGATTTTTAAAATCGTCGTTTTCACAGTTGAAATGAAACATGATCCCGCTGAGCAGTGGAGCTGCTTTTATAATTTCAGCTTGATCAGAGGTGCCTAATCGTGAATATTTTCTAGCCGGATCGGCTAGATCAAAGTGTGAGTAACTGATTCCTGGATTCACTCGCAACCCCAGTTTCATGGTGCGAACATCGTCGTAATAATTCATCAGTTGTGAGATTGAATTAAAAATTAATTTATCAGCAAAATTTTTGATCGATTCAATATCTTTTTTAGAAAAGGCAACACTATAGGCATGAACTTCTTTGCCAAATTTTTCACGTCCCAAACGGGCTTCATACAAGGAGCTGCTGGTCGTTCCATCGAGATATTGCTGCATCAAGCCAAAGACGCCCCAAGTTGAAAAACACTTCAGCGCAAGCACTGATTTAGCGCCAGAAATTTCACGTATTCTTTGAATAATTTTCAGATTTTTTTCCAGCAGGGCTTCGTCGATCAGGTAATACGGGGTGGTTAATTTTTTCATGAACCCAAAATCTCGTGCAGTGCCGAATCAGCGGGGATTAAAGATGAATCGGGGCGACCGGCCAGTCGCCCCGATGGGATTCAATCAAACAGGACTTTCGCTAAACCCGTAAATTCGTCATACCCGCGAAGGCGGGTATCCATTCTTTTCAACGAATGACTGGATTCCCGCATACGCGGGAATGACGAAAAGCGAAAGTCCTGTCAAAGCATCGGACCCGCTTGGTCATGATTGGCGAAACTCTTCTTCCTCAAGCGCATCCTGAACCAGCACGTCCATATTGACATGCCGTACATCCTTGCCTTTCACCAGATAAATAATGTACTCGGCAATGTTCTTGGCATGATCGCCAATCCGCTCCAGCGCCTTGATGATGAACAGAACGCTGATTGCGTGACCGATCGTGCGCTGATCTTCCATCATGTAGGTCATCAGTCGCCGCAACGCCGATTGAAACTCCTGATCCAGTTCATCATCGCCCTTGGCGACCGCGACCGCTTTTTCCACATCCAGCCGCGCCAGGGCATCAAGGCAGCCGTGCAACATGTCCACCGCCAGTTTGGACATGGGGTGTACATCGCGGAGCAATTTGGTGCTGGGCGAGTTGCTGGCGCCATCGTAGGTCTTGATGGTCATCCGGGCGATTTTTTCGGCCTCATCACCGATCCGCTCCAGATCAGTCACGATCTTGGACAGCGAGATGATCAACCGCAGATCACTGCCGAGCGGTTGGCGCAATGCGATCAGGTGGACGCAGTCTTCATCGACCTTGACTTGCATGCCGTTGATGATTTGATCACGAGCAATCACCTCACGGGCGGCGGTGACATCCTCTTGATTCAATGCCTTGATAGCGCTCTGAATCTGATCCTCCACCAGCCCGCCCATTTCCAGGACCAGATTACGCAGGTTGGCGAGTAGGACATCGAACTGCTTGACAGTATGAGCATCGTGGCTGATGGCCATGGGACAAGTTCTCCGGTGGTGGCGCAACGTGGTTAGCCGAAGCGGCCTGTAATGTAGTCTTCGGTCAACTTGTGTTTGGGATTAGTGAAAATCTGATCGGTTTCGCCAATCTCGATCAAGTCCCCCAGATGGAAATAGGCAGTGCGTTGCGAAACGCGAGCGGCCTGTTGCATGGAGTGGGTGACGATGACGATGGTGTAGTTCTCGCGCAGTTCGTCGATCAGTTCTTCAATCTTGGCAGTCGCGATGGGATCGAGCGCTGAGCAGGGCTCATCCATCAGGATCACTTCAGGGTTCACTGCAATCGCCCGGGCAATGCAGAGCCGTTGTTGTTGTCCGCCGGATAAACTGGTGCCCGGCTCATGCATACGCTGATCCACTTCCTTGAGGAGGCCCGCCCGTTCCAGGCTGGCGCGCACGATTTCGTCCATCTCCGCCTTGCCGTTCACCATACCGTGAATGCGTGGCCCGTAGGCGACATTCTCATAGATGGATTTTGGAAAAGGATTGGGCTTTTGGAACACCATGCCGACCCGCGCCCGCAATTGCACCACGTCAATGCTCTTATCGTAAATATCTTCGTTTTCCAGCCGGATTTCACCCATGACCCGGCAAATGGGAATCGTGTCGTTCATCCGGTTGAGACAACGCAACACCGTGGATTTACCGCAACCCGACGGGCCAATAAAAGCGATGACTTCGTTAGCCCCGATGTCGAGGCTCACATGCCGGATCGCGTGTTTTTCGGCGTAATAAACATTGACGTCGCGGCAAATCATTTTGGGGTTATCCACGGTGATTTTGCCGACCGTTTGCCGATGGTCGTAGTCGGTGATCTGAACACTGGATAGCGGGTTTTGTCGAACTTCAGCATTCGCTGCTTTATTCAGGTTGGCCTTGATTTCGATGGTCGTTGTACTCATGTAAAGGAATCCTCGGGTTTTAGGGGCGTCTACCAGCGTCGCTCGAAGCGTTTGCGGAGAATGATCGCCAGACCGTTCATAACGATCATGAAAGCGAGCAACACCATAATCGCCGCCGAGGTGCGCTCCACAAACGCCCGTTCCGGCAGGTCGGACCAGAGATAAATCTGCACCGGCAGCACCGTGGCCGGATCGGTAAAGCCCTGTGGCACATCGACAATGAAGGCCACCATGCCAATCATCAACAGCGGCGCCGATTCGCCCAGCGCGCGGGCCATGCCAATAATCGAGCCGGTTAACATGCCCGGCATCGCCAGCGGCAGGACGTGATGGCCGACCATCTGCAATTTGGAGGCGCCGACCCCCAACGCAGCCTCGCGGATGGATGGCGGCACCGAGGTCAACGCGGCGCGACCGGCAATGATAATCACCGGTAGCGTCATCAAGCTCAAGACCAGTCCTCCCACCAGGGGCGCCGAACGCGGCAGGCCGAAGAAGTTGATGAACACCGCCAGACCGAGCAGGCCGAAGACGATGGATGGCACCGCCGCCAGGTTATTGATATTGACTTCGATCAAATCAGTCCAGCGGTTTTTCGGCGCGAACTCCTCCAAATAGACGGCCGTCGCCACGCCAATCGGGAATGACAGCAGGAAGGTGACCAGCAAGGTATAGAACGAACCCATCAATGCGCCACGAATGCCAGCCTGTTCCGGCTCGCGGGAATCGCCGCTGCTGAAGAGAATCGTATTAAATTGCTTCTCTATTTTCCCCGCAGATTGCAATTGATCGACCCAGCCGATTTGGTTGTCCTTGATCGGACGCTCCGACTCGTCAAGCGACCGATCAATGTTGCCCTTGACCAGAGTATCGACATTGGCGCTGGCCAGCAGCCAAATCTCCTGTTCGGCGCCAATCAGTTCCGGGTTCTGGACCACCCGGCGTTGTAATTCCAGCGCGGCGCCGGAGCTAACCAGACCATAGAGCGCACGCAGTTCCAGGCGGCCCTCTACGGTGGGAAACAGACGGCGCAGCGCAGCGCGCACCAGCGCGGCGTAATCAGCGCTCTGCAAGACCTGGGGATCGCGGGTTCCCTGGGGATCGATCACGGCGGGATCGAACTGGACAGGCATTTGCACATAGGTTTGCCAGAACGCCGGATAGCCTTTGCTGATGATATTGCCGAACATCAAGACGACGAAGGCCAATCCCAGGCTGACCGCAATCAGCCCGTATCTGCGGAAACGCCGTTCAGCGGCATGGCGGCGCGGGAGACTGGCGTTGACGATGGTTTTGATATCGCGTTGCAACGGGGTAGGGGAAGGGGTTGCTTTATTCATACTGCTCCCGATATTTGCGCACCACTTGCAGGGCGATGATATTAAGGATCAGCG
>JBAQIQ010000405.1:0-1798 GCA_049288935.1 Candidatus Competibacteraceae bacterium | reverse complement strand
GGCGTAGATCGTGCCCTCAGACACACCGTGCTTGCGGGCCAACTCGCCCGCCTTCGCTCCGGCCTCGTTCTCCCGCAGGATCCCGATGATCTGCTCTTCCGTGAATATCGCTCGCTTCATGTCCGTCCTCTGAAGGGCCGGACTCTAGCTCCGCGTGGAGGAAAATCTCAGGGGCAGGTCACTCCCGGCCGAGCTGCCGCCACACCTTGCGGACGCCATAAACCTCGAAGTTCTCGGCGAAGACCCGGGCAATCCCGGGCTTCAGCGCCAAGTCCCGCTTGGCCCGCCGGGACAGCTTGCCAGCGTTCCGACGCCGGGCGGCATCGGCGTGATACGTGGACGGGGCGATCGGCAACACTTTGCAGATCGGCTCGACCCCATATGCCCCACGATGATCGTCGATGAAGGCGATCATGGCTTCGACCGGCGGTCGAGCTCCGCCTGGGCAAAATAGGCTGACGCCTTGCGAAGAATCTCGTTCGCCTGCCGAAGCTCGCGGTTCTCGCGCTCCAGAGCCTTCAGCCGCTCCGCCACATCGGAAGGAACGCCAGCTCTCTTGCCGCTGCCCACTTCCGCCTTGTTGAGCCATTCATTCAGCGTGTGCGGTGCGCACCCGATCTTGGCTGCAATCGAAACAATCGCTGCCCAGCGAGAGGCGTGCTCCCCTTGATGCTCCGTTACCATCCGGACCGCGCGCTCGCGGACCTCGGGCGAAAACTTGTTCGTCGTCTTGCTCATCGTGGCTCCATCCTCTCAGGAGTTGGAGCCTCCACCAATCCCGGGGCGGTTCAAGTTCCTGGGTCAGGCCGATCAACCCCGACTTGCTGGCGGCGTAGGCTGCGACGCCCGGAAAGGCGAAGCTGTAGCCAACGAAGGTCGAAGTGAAGATCACCGAGCCGCTGCCGTGCTTCACCATCTCGGGAGCTATGCTGGAATTTGGGTGACGCTGTGATCAGGCGGCGTTCTGTGCTGGCGTGTTGATCACCTCGACGCCGTTTCGGAATGTGACGCCCTGGACGACCTTGGGCAACTGGTTCTCGCCCTTCAGCCTGCGCCATGTCCTGGCGGCGGCGATGACGAGCTTGAACACCATCAGCCGGGCGGTGTCCTGGGACAACGCGCCCTTGGTGCGGACGGTTCGGTGCCGCACCGTGGCGAACACGCTCTCGATCGGGTTGGACGTGCGCAGGTGATCCCAGTGCTCGGCCGGGAAGTCGTAGAAGGTCAGCAACGCGTCGCGGTCCTTGACCAGGCAGGTGGCCGCCTTGTCGTATTTCGCCGCATACTTCCCGGCGAACGTCGTGATCGCCGTCTCGGCCGTCGGACGATCCGGCGCCGTCCAGATCTCGCGAAGGTCTGCCTTGGCCGCCGGCTGGACGGACTTGGGCAGCTTGTTGAGCACATTGGCGGTCTTGTGCACCGTGCAGCGCTGGTGGCGGGTTGTCGGCGACACCTCATCAAGGGCCTTCCAAAAGCCGAGTGCCCCGTCGCCGGTGGCCAGTTCGGGCGCGATGGCCAGTCCGCGCGCCTTGAGGTCGACCAGCAGTTCCCGCCAGCTCTGTGCGCTCTCCTGCATACCCACCTGGAAGCCGACCAGTTCCTTCCTGCCCTCGGGCGTCGCGCCGATCAGCACCAGCATGCACTCGGCCTGGGGCTCCATGCGTGCCTGCAGGTAGACACCGTCGGCCCAGAGATACACGTAGCGCCGGGCCGACAGGTCGCGCCGCTGCCAACGCGCATAATCCGCCTCCCACTCGTCCCGCAGCCTGGCGATCACCGACGGCGACAGGTTCGGGGC
>JBAQIQ010000404.1:0-2658 GCA_049288935.1 Candidatus Competibacteraceae bacterium | reverse complement strand
AATTATCTATGGACATTGCGGTGGTGCTTTGCAGCCCAATACCTCTTAGTTTCACAAAGGTCTGCGGGTGTGTTCTCTTTACTTGGTCTGAAACTTCGGGTGATTTTTATAATAGTTAATGGGGCGTCTTTAAACGCTCAAGAGGCTTTTTTGTCTTTTTCATTAGGTAGAAAAAATGATTTCTTGGCCTATTGAAAAAGCAGGGATAAATAAGGAGACCGGGAATTGCTGTTAAACTCTAGAGCTTCCTCACCAAGTATCCTCTCAAGTGAATCAAAGATGATTGCGCTTGAATCCGAAATTGAGTCTGTACGTACCGCCGGGAACAATATCCACTGATATCCGTTTGTTACAACAGCAAATGGTATGGATTTCTTTCTGCAATATTCTCTGGCTTGCTTAATTGCTTCTCCTGTATCACCCTGCATAAAAGAACCAGACAATTTAACTTTCTTTTTATCTGGCACAAAATTGAAGGTTTTCCCAATACGCTTAGCTTCGATTAATATTGAAACATCTACTGTTTTTATTATGTAGTCAGCATATGTCGTTTTCCCATCCTCAGAGACTCTTTCTTCGTATGAGATATCATCATTATTCCAACCAAGTAAATCTTCGATGATTTTATCTATAAGTTTTTTTCTTGTTTCAGCCTCATTGGCATCATGTAACTTTAACTTCGTATAAATTTTGACTAGATCGTTAATTTTTTCGTTCATCAATGATTATCTCGAACTTATACTTTTTGATGGCTGGTTTTTAAAACCTAACGGGGCGGCAACCGCCGCTCGCCTATCCTCGCAACATTCGGTACAGCGTCCGCCGTGACACATTGAGCGATTGCGCTACCGTGTTGTGAGGTTCCCCTTGCGCGATCAGCTTGCGGGCATGGGCGACCTGTTGGGGGGATAGCTCGGGCTTGCGGCCCATCCCGACGCCACGGACGACCACCGCCATGCGGTCCGCCGTGGTGCGTTCCTGAATCAGCGTCCGTTCGAGTTCCGCCAGTATCCCCACCATTTGCCACATGGCGCGGCCCGTGGGCGTGATGGTGTCAATCGCTTCTGTCAGCGACCGGAAAGCCACGCCTCACGCTTTCAGATCGTCCAAGAGGCCGATGAGATCACGCAAGCTGCGGCCCAGCCGGTCGAGTTTCCAGACGATGAGCGTGTCACCTTCCGCGAGCACCTTAAGGCACTTCGTCAGTTCAGCCCGTTTGACATGCGCCCCGGTCGCCGTGTCGGTGAACAGCCGGGTACAACCGGCCTGCCGTAAGGCGGTCAGTTGCAGGTCAGGGTTTTGGTCCCCCGTGGAAACCCGTGCGTAGCCGATTTTCATGAGCCTGTTTTGTCCCTGATTTATGGCACAGCCAAGCCGTTGATTTAGCAGAGGTGCGGATTTGTGTCAAAAATCTTGATTTCTGGCATCGAGAGCAGGCAATTATGCAGGTTGTCGCCGAGCGGTTTCCATGATGGTCAATCTGCTCAATGATGCTAAATTGAACCCCGCTTAACTAAGTCTGGTCTTCAAGGTCATCGATGTTCCAACTACTCGATCACGTCGATACCATCCGCAAGGAGGTAGGGCGGCAAATCAGCCAGGAGCGCAAGGCCGAGCTGGGGCAATTTATGACCCCCACAACGGTTGCCCGCTTCATGGCGGCCCTGTTCGCGCCGTCAACCCTGCAGACCGCGCGGTTACTGGATGCTGGCGCGGGCATAGGCTCGTTGTCAGGGGCGTTCCTGAACCTTTGGGCTTCTGGTAGCTTCGATTTTCAGCGCCTTGAGTTGACGGTTTATGAAATCGACGCCCATTTACGCGAACATTTGGCCCGGACACTATCAGAGTATCAGGCGGGGGCGGATGTAGATGTTTCCATGTTGCCGGGTGACTTTATTGAAGACGCGGTAAGGCTGATCCGCGAAGGGACGCCGCGCTTTACCCATGCGATCCTGAATCCACCCTACAAGAAAATTAACAGCGCGTCACGGCACCGGCTTTTGCTGCGCCAAGTCGGAATTGAAACCGTCAATCTCTATTCGGCCTTTGTCGCGCTCGCCATCGAACTGATGCAGCCCGGCGGCCAGATTGTTGCCATCATTCCCCGCAGTTTTTGCAATGGCCCTTACTACCGGCCATTCCGCGACCTGATCTTTACCAAAACCGCAATTAAGCACCTGCATCTTTTCGGAGCGCGGGATCGTGCTTTCAGGGATGACGACGTTCTGCAGGAAAACGTCATCATCTTGCTTGAACGTGCCGCGCCACAGAGCGATGTGACCGTTTCCACATCGATGGACGGCGATTTCACTGATACCGAAACCCACTTGCATCCGTTCAACCGTATCGTTTTTCCAGATGACCCGGAGCGTTTTATCCACGTTCCCACCTCAGCCGAGCATGATGAGAAGGAGCTTGCCCCAGTTGCCAATACTTCCCTCGTTGACATAGGACTTCAGGTTTCAACCGGCCCGGTTGTGGATTTTCGGGTTAGGGCGCATGTTCGGCAGATGCCGGAACCCGGCAGCGTTCCCTTGCTCTATGCGCACCACTTTTCCGGGCCAGCGATTGATTGGCCGCAGGCGGGGATTAAAAAGCCCAACGCAATCATGCGGAACAATGAGACCGAAAAATGGCTATATCCAAACGGCTATTATG
>JBAQIQ010000403.1:0-1596 GCA_049288935.1 Candidatus Competibacteraceae bacterium | reverse complement strand
AAAATTCCGCGCTCTCGAAACCCGGCCAGTAGAAAGCCCGTGCGCCATCCCCGTTCTTCAGACTTTTCACGTTGACATCGAGCAGCAGGATATTGGGCCGGTCGGGCGGGCAGTCGAATTCCCGGTGCCGTTTCACCCGGCCGGCGAGCTGGATGATCGAGCGCATCGACGAGGGTTCGACGATGGCCCAGTCGTAGCAGTGGTCGCGCCCCACTTCAGCTACAGCGGTAGCCAAGACGATGAAGATATGGTCGGTTTCAGGCTGGGCATCCAGTTTCTCGCGCAGGCCATCTTGCGCGAAGACCACGGCATCTGGCCGATTCCGCTTGAGCACGGCATCCAGTTGTTTCTCGATCTCGGCGCGCACCAGCGTGGGATGGCGGGCATGGTAGGCGCACAGATGGATGCGGCAGCCTTCCGGCGCACCCCGTTCGTAGAGGCTCAGAGCCACGTCGAACAGTGGATCGATGTTCGCCATGCGAATCAGGCCGAAACTGACCCGCTTGCCGGTGATCGGGTCGGCACTGTGGTGATAGCGATGCAGCGCCATCGCCTGGTCCCGCAACAGGTCCGCCAGTTGGCGACAGATATCGGCCTGTTGGCGGGCGCGGTCGTTGGCGCTGGATGGTTTAACCGGTACCGGCAGGATGGCGGCGCGGCGGCGCACTTGCTTGACCGAGGTTAATCGGACGATACGGCGATCCACGAAAGCGGCATGATGGGCGAGAAAAGCGGCGCCGTCGGGGTCGCTGCCGTGACTGTGGCTTTCAGCGCCGAACTCATCGAACCAGCCGCAGCAGATGTCCAGTCTCGCGCCGGGTCGTCCGCGATGACGCTGGAATTCCTCGCGGCCAGCTTGGTAGGCGAGGAACAGCCCTTGAACCAGGGCTGGCGGCAACGTGGCGGAGGACAGCAATACCCGGCTGCCCAGCAGGCCGGCCCAATGGACCAGACGCGCCAGCGCCGGCAAGTCGTTCATGTCGAAATCGTCCGGTTCGTCCAACACCAAATCGGAGGTCATCAGCCGCAGCATGGGCAGGATCTGATGGCCGCCACGGGTGCTTTCGCAGGCGGGCATCAAGTGGTCAACAGTGCAGACCAGCACCGGCGCGTCGAGCAACGCGGCGGCCTTGCGCCCTGATTGGTTATCCTGGAGCCAGCGTTTGAGAGGGCCGTCCTCCAGGCTGCCCGCGTAACGCACATGGTTGTAGTCAGGCAGGAGGGCTGCGGCCGATTCGCTGCCTTCGCCCGCCGTGGCTTGAGCCTTGGCTTGGTAATATTCGTGCAACGTCTTGGTGGCGGCGCCCCCGGCCAGCACGGCGAGGTCTTCCCCGCCGAGGTTGAGGCGATTACGGTAGGCATCGCCGGTTTGCAGCGTCAGTGTCCGCAAGCCCAAGGCCACGGTGAAACGTGCTCCCTGTTGCGGGTTGGCGAGGCCGTAGAGAATCCGGGCGTTGGCGAAGGTCTTGCCGCAGCCGGTGGAGGCCATGTTGACACCGAAAAACCCGTGTTCCGCGCTCCGCTCGCGTAGGCTCTCGGCCAGGTCGAAGGCGTCGTTCTGCCAGCGAAATGGAACCTTGCTGCGTTCCCGAAACT
>JBAQIQ010000402.1:0-11525 GCA_049288935.1 Candidatus Competibacteraceae bacterium | reverse complement strand
CGTTATCGGCGCTTTGTTTCACCGTGGAGGTCAGCTCTTCCATGCTGGAGGCGGTTTCTTCCAGCGCCGAGGCTTGCTCTTCGGTCCGCTGGCTCAGGTCGGCGCTGCCCTGGGAGATCTCGGCCGCCGCGGAATTGACCTGCGAGGTGGCGTGCGTCACTTGGCTCACCATGTCTTTTAACTGCCCGGCCATGTCGCGCATCGCGGCGTAAATGCCGGTCTCCTTGCCGGTGTCGGTGAAGCGCACCGTCAGGTCGCCGCCGGCGATCTGGCCGGTGATACCCGAGATGACCCCCGGCTCGCCGCCCAGGGGCCGGGTGATGCTGCGGGTGATGAGGAAGGCGATCACGGCGCCCAACAGCATCGCGGCGCCCACCAGCAGGAAGACCCAGAAGGCGGCCGATTTGTAGTGATCCTCGCCTTTGACGATGCTTTCGTTGATGAATTTATCTTGCAGTTGCGCGAACTCATCGAGCAGCGCCTGCACCTTCTTGTTGGCGGGGAACGCCTGCTGGATCAGGACCGGGATCGCTTCCTCGGCCTTGTTGGCCAGCCCCAGCTCGATCACCTTGTTGTTGGGGATCAGCGCCGCTTCGCGGGCGTCCTTGACCTTGGCCAGGATCGCCTTGCCGGCTTCGGAGATGGGCAGCTTGTGCAGCGCGTCCCACGCTTCCTGGTAGTTCTTGCGCGACTGGTCGATGTTGTCCTTGACCCCCTTCATGGTCGCCTCGTCCGAGACGATCACCAGCGTGCGCATGTCGCGGGCGACCTGGTATTCCGCTACGGACAAATCCTGGGCGTACTTGATTCGGGGATAGTTGATCCGGCCGACGTTATGCAGCACTTCGTTGATCGAATCCATGCTGACATAGCCCAACACCGCCACGCCGAACAGAAGCGCCAACAGTGCGCCAAACCCAAGGCCGAGACGGCCGCTCACTTTCATATTGCTGAACATAGTGTTTTTTCTCCGCTTGCCGTGAAATGTTGCGCCGATCCCGACCCGCTTCGGCCTTGGCCACGCACGGGGGGATTAACTGGGCCTAGAGCAATCGTTGTGCCAATCATTAACATAATGATTATATTATTTATTTTTTCTGTCCGACTTTTGCGTTTAACAACTTATGTTGTGATTTTCTGGCCAATAAAGGAATTATCAAATGATATCAATGGACTAAATTACAAATTAAATTGTGGAATCCACAAAAAATATTGTGATAGCGCGCAACTCGCTGGGCGTGGCCGTCAAGCCCGTTCAACACGGGGCGCGACAACCGTAGAAACGACGGCATCAACGGTCAAAATTACGGCGGATCGTCGTGCGTGGCGTCGGCAAATTCACCTGGAAACTTCGGGTACGAACAGCCAGACCCTACTTCGCACCGGGCAAACTCCTATACTTAGGAAAATGGCGTGCGCCGCTTTGTCCCGCCCCTCATGGTCAAACTCGAACCCAGGTACTGCTGTCATGACCGAACTCACGATCCGCGAGTCTGAAATCACCCGCGCCAGCCTGCTGGACCGCACCATGTACAATCTGCGCGAGGCGTGGCGCGACATGGCCGACTGGCGCGAAGGACTCTTTTCAGCAGCCCCCAGCCCGCATCTTCCCGACAAGGATGCGGAAGCGTTGAAAATTCAGATGCGGGATTGTCTGGAAGCGCGTGGCGGCGAAGTCTCTGCCCGGGCGCGCGCCGCCAATCTGGGGCGTATTTATCTATCGCTGAACGCCCAGGGCCGCCAGCGGTTTCTGCAAGTGCTGGCCAATGAATTCGACATTGACCGCAAGGCCGTCGACCAGGCGGTAGCCGCATTGCAGAAGGCCGGTAATGATCCCAAGGAGCGCGCCAGAGCCGAACGGGCGTTACGGCAAGCCTTGCAGCCGCCGCGCCTGCGCCTGCTCACGCAACTCAACGCCCTGCCCGAGGGCTTTCTGTTTCTGGTGGATTTGCGCGAAGAACTGCTGGGCTGGAGCAAGGAAGACCCGGCGCTGGCGGCGCTGGAGCGAGATTTACTGTCGCTGCTGGCCGCCTGGTTCGATGTCGGTTTTCTGGAGTTGCGGCGTATTACCTGGGATTCGCCCGCTTCGTTGCTGGAAAAAATGATCGCTTATGAAGCGGTGCATCCCATCCGCAGTTGGGATGATCTAAAAAACCGGCTCAGCTCCGACCGGCGCTGTTTCGCATTCTTCCATCCGCGCATGGCCAATGAACCCCTGATTATCGTGCAGGTGGCGCTCGTTCACGGCATCGCCGACAATGTGCAGACTCTGCTGGATGAAACCGCGCCGGTGCTCGATCCCCACGAAGCCGACACGGCGATTTTTTATTCCATCTCCAACGCTCACGACGGCCTGAGCGGCATCAGCTTCGGTAATTTCCTGATCAAGCGGGTGGTGGATGAACTGGCCGGTGAATTCAAGAACCTCAAAACTTTCGCCACGCTGTCGCCCATTCCCGATTTCCGTCCCTGGCTGGATCGCAAGCTGCATGAAACCGGACCGGATGCGGAAACCGAATTCCTGAACGCTGCTGAGCGTAAGGCGCTGGCCAGTGCGGCAGGTACTGGCAAAGAGCCGGTTTCGCTGAAAACTCTGCTGCAAACCGACTGGATACAGAAACCGGAGCTGGCCAAAGCGTTGAAACATCCACTGATGCGATTGTGCGCCCACTATCTGGTCAAGGAAAAGCGCGATGGCGGCCCGGTGTTAGACCGGGTGGCGCGCTTTCATCTGTCCAACGGGGCCCGGATTGAACGGCTCAATTGGCGGGCGGATACTTCGGCGAATGGCGTCGCTCAATCAGCGGGCCTGATGGTGAACTACCTTTACAAACTCAGCGATATTGAAGCCAATCACGAGACCTATCGCGGCGAAGGCAAGGTCATCACCTCATCGGCGATCCGCTCACTGCTCAAGAGCTGAGCCCGCCTTTCACTCCTGAGCGAAATAGCCCTTCAGGAACTCGTCAAAAGACTGCGGGTCTCCGGCCTCGAGTTCCTGCTGCTGGCGCCATGACTGTTCCGCAACAGCAATCAACCCCTGTGTCCGCTCTCCAGCCAGCGGCGGCGACTCGAAATAGCGGCGATGCTGCTCCGACAATCGCCGGACGCATTGAAAGAAGTTTTCGCCGCTGGCGCGCATTTCCGCCAGCACCCGGGCTGATGGCGTGCGCTCCGGGTCCGCCAGCGCCGCCTGCTGTTCGGCCAGCGCCACGGTGTAAAGCCGCCCTTCCCTGCCGATGTCCAGCCACTCACAAAGCGGCTGTAACTGCCCGAGCAGCTCTTTTGCCCAGTGACGCAATGGCAACGCCGAAGCGCGGCGACGTTGCAAAACCAGCGCTGGATCACGACCGGTCAGCGCGGTCGCCATTTGATTGTCATCAATCATCTGGCGCTCTTCGGCGTCAAAGGGCGGCGACTCGGCCAGCAGACAGAACAGCAAAAAGCTTTCCAGAAAGCGCAGTTGGCTGACCGTAACGCCCAATGGCTCCAGCGGATTGATATCCACCGACCGCAGCTCTACATAGCTCACGCCGCGCCGTTTTAACGCCATCGTCGGTTTTTCATTGCCCTGTGGCGGTTGCTTGGGCCGCATCGACGTGTAGTATTCATTCTCGATTTGCAGGATGTTGGCGTTGAGCTGACGATATTCGCCAGCCACTTTAACGCCTATCTGTTCGTAAGGAGGCCACGGAATCCGGGTCGCCTCGGTCAGGCTGGCGATATATTCAGGCAAGGAGTTGTAGCAAACATTCACGCCGCTTTTCTTTTCCGTGCGGTTGGTGTAGCCGACGTTGCTCATCCGCAGTGAAGTGGCGTAGGGGCCATAGCCGGTATGGGCGTCGAATTCCGCCAGGGTCGTCGCTTTGCCATCAAGAAACGACTTGCAAACCGCTGGCGAAGCGCCGAACAGGTACAAAATCAACCAGCCGAAGCGTTGCAGGTTGCGGATCAAGCCGAAATAGGCTTCAGAACGGAAATCCTGGGGTGAGCGCCGGTCGCCTTCCAAGCCTTGAAAGGCCGTCCAGAATACGTCCGGCAACGAAAAATTGAAGTGAATGCCCGCGATAACCTGCATGATCCGTCCATAGCGCCACGCCAGACCTTGTCGGTAAACATGTTTCATCCGGCCCAGGTTAGAACCGCCATATTCGGCAACCGGAATGCTGGCCTCGCCGGCCAGGATACAGGGCATACTCGCCGCCCACAGCAATTCATCGCCGATGCGTGGATAAACAAAGCGGTGCAGATCATCCAGACATTGCAGAGTGGCTTCCGCACTGGGCAACGGCGGCGTAATAAACTCCAGCAATGCTTCGGAGTAATCGGTGGTGATCAGCGGGTGCGTCAACGCTGAGCCGAGCACGGCAGGATGAGGGGTTTGCGCAATATGGCCGTCCGGGGCAACCCGCAACGCCTCGCGTTCCAGGCCCAGCAGGCGACCATCCAGCAAGGAGCGCGGAGGGGCGTTGCACAGTTGGGTCAGACGCTGATTGAACATGTGGTACAAGGTCTTCGCCTCGGACAAAGGGCGGCTCCGTCGGGGAATCGCTGGCTGAACGGGATGGCTGCGCCCTGAAAAGCGCGGCAGTCAATGAACGCGGATTTTGCGCCTATCGTCGATGAAAATCACTGGATGGCGGTCGAAACGCCATTCCCATAGTGAGGGAGACCCGTATGAATCACGCTTTACTTCCCAGCCACTCACCGGGCTGCATTCCCCTTATTCCCGTTGTCGAGAGCGAGTTCGCCGCCTGGCTGGAGCAACAGGATGCATCACTGCGCCGCTGGCTAACCGCGACTGGCTTCAAAGCCAAGCCTGGCAGCTTCAGTCTGGCCCCTGGTGCGGACGGCCAATTACGGGCGGTCGTTATGAGTATCGGCAAGGCCAATGATCTTTGGGCGCTGGGCAGCCTGCCGTCCGCCTTGCCGGAAGGTGACTATGTCCTCGACGTGACGCTCGAACCTCGTCTACTGGAACGGCTGAGCCTGGGTTGGGCGCTGGGCGCTTACCAGTTCATCCGCTACAAACAACCGAAACGAACCATGGCGCGACTGGCGCTAGACCCTGGTTGCCGGGCCGATCGCCTTCGGCAACAGGTGGAAGCGGTCACCCTGACCCGCGATCTGATCAACACGCCAGCGGAAGACCTGATGCCGGAGCATCTGGCCGAGACCCTGCAAACACTTGCCCAGGATTTCGGCGCGACGTTCGAGCAAACGGTCGGCGAACAACTGCTGACACGCAATTTCCCGGTCATCCACGCAGTCGGTCGCGCCAGCGTCCACCCTCCCCGGTTGCTCGACCTGCGCTGGGGCGATCCGGCGCATCCCAAGGTAACGCTCATCGGCAAAGGCGTCTGTTTTGATAGCGGCGGACTGGATTTAAAAACAGCGAGTGGCATGCGCCTGATGAAAAAGGACCTGGGCGGAGCCGCGACCGCGCTGGGCCTGGCGCGGCTGATCATGAGCGCCGGCTTGCCGATCCGGCTGCGGGTTCTGGTCCCTGCGGTGGACAATGCCGTCGCCGGCAACGCCTTCCGTCCTGGCGATGTGCTCCGCTCACGACAGGGCTTGACTATCGAGATCCACAACACGGACGCCGAAGGTCGGCTGATTCTCTGTGACGCCCTCGCGGAAGCGGGAAGCGAACGACCCGCATTGATGATGGATTTCGCCACACTGACCGGCGCGGCGCGGGTGGCCTTGGGTACGGAAGTGCCTGCGCTGTTCTGCAACGATGAGGTATTGGCGTCCGGGTTGCTGGCGGCGGCGGAGCGCGAGCAGGATATGTTTTGGCGGTTACCCCTGCATGCCCCTTACCGGAAAATGTTGGACAGTTCAATCGCTGATCTGGCTAACGCTTCGGATTCCTCCTATGCCGGGGCCATTACCGCCGCACTGTTTTTGCAGGAATTTGTGCCTGCGGCGGGTATTCCGTGGGCGCATTTTGATCTGATGGCCTGGAATCTGAAAGCGCAACCCGGTCGACCGGAAGGCGGCGAGGCTATGGGAATGCGCGCCGTGTTCGGCTGGCTGGAACAATGGATTTATAGTCTTTCCGCCTGAGAGGCAGACATCCCGAACCACCCCGGCGCTACGCGCCACCCCTCCTTCGCCAAGGAGGGGAACTGGGATGCCCGGTTATTATCGGGAAAGACAATAATTGCGCATGGCGAAAATTCACCCGTTTGACAGGCGGGCATTTGAATTTTACCCATTGAAATAAAGGCCAGTGGTCGCAAGGGCGAGGCTGGTTTTGGTTTTCTTATTTTTTCCATGACCAGATGCTGTTAGTATTTACAACATCAAGTATGAATAAAACAACATACTGACACAGCAGCCACTGTCGAGGCGCGCTTCCCGGAGAAGTCGCTGGAGGAGGAAACTATGTTGACTGGCAAAAGTGACAAACCGGTGGCCGTGGTCACCGGCGCCAACCGAGGGCTGGGACTGGAAACCGCCCGGCAATTGGCCCAGCGGGGCATCCGGACCATCATCACCAGTCGCCATACCGGCAAGGGCGAGATCGCCCTGGAAAAGTTGTTGTCCGAGGGACTCGATATCTTGTTCCAACCCCTGGATGTGACTTCGGCCAACAGTGTGGCTGAACTGGGCGCATTCATTCATAGTCGTTGCGGTCGGGTGGACATCCTGGTGAACAACGCCGGGGTCTTTCTCGACATGCACGGCACCGAAGATTCGAACAGCGCCAGTGTGTTCAACGCCAGCCTGGACACTTTGACCGCGACCTTGAAAACCAATCTCTACGGCCCGCTACTCCTGGCGCAGGAACTCACCCCGCTGATGAAGCAGCAACACTATGGCCGTATTGTCAACGTCTCCAGCGGGATGGGCCAATTGAGCGAGATGGAAGGCAAATCACCAGCCTACCGGATTTCCAAGACGGCCCTGAACGCCCTGACCCGCATCCTGGCGGCGGAAACGCACGGCTACAATATCCTGGTGAACTCCGTCTGTCCCGGCTGGGTGCGCACCGAGATGGGCGGCCCTAACGCTGAGCGAACGGTGGATCAGGGCGCCTCGGGCATTATTTGGGCAACGGCGTTACCGGATGATGGACCGACCGGCGGCTTTTTCCGGGACGGGCAACCCATTCCCTGGTAATGGCCACCGCAGTGCTTCAGCCCTGGCCCTCCCAAGCCGCCAGCACCGGTTCCAATTCATCCAAACTGGCAATTTCTGCATCGGCCCGCTGGCCACCCGGCCAGGCCCGGTTGGGGCGATTAACCCAAACGGTTCGGAAACCGGCTTGGGCCGCACCAAAAACATCGTGTTCCGGGTCATCGCCGATATGAACAATCTGTTCAGGCCGGGCCGCCAGGCGGCGGCGCGCCTCCTCAAACAACAGCGGGTCGGGCTTGGCCGCGCCGATGTCAATGGCGTTGAGTGAGAAAACGAACAGGTCATCCAGCCCGATCAACCGCAGGTCGGCGTTGCCATTGGACAGCGATGCCAGTTGATAACGCTGGCTCAGTCGCTCCAGCACCGGGCGCACCTCAGCGAAAGGCTCCACGGCATTGCGGGCCATGAAGAACACGGCGAACGCGCTTTCGACATCAAATGCTTGATACCCCGCTCGTTGCGCCGCCAAATTCAACGCCGCCTTGCGCAACCAGGTGCGATCATGGGCTTTGTCGGGGCGGGCAGCACTGACCTCACTGGACAGTTCCCGTAATTCCAGGGGAGTCAATCGTTCCGGGATGCGCGGATAATGGGCCACCAACCAATCCTGTAGCAATTCTTCAGCGCGTTCGACCACCGGCCAAACATCCCATAGGGTGTCGTCCAGATCAAAGGTCAGGGCTTTGATCACAAGCGCCGCAACCCCCGCTCCAGATCGCGCTGCAAATCCACCACCGCTTCCAACCCCACCGAAACCCGCACCAAGCCGTCGCTAATCCCGGCCCGTTCCCGTTCCTGGGGCGTCAACCGACCGTGGGTGGTCGTCGCAGGGTGGGTAATGGTCGATTTGGCATCACCCAGATTAGCGGTAATCGAAATCAGCCGGGTGTGATCAATCAACGCCCACGCTGCTGCCCGCCCGCCGCGCAGCTCGAAAGAGACGATGCCGCCAAAGGCGCTCTGCTGCCGTTTCGCCAACTCATGCTGAGGATGCGAAGGAAGACCTGGGTAATAGACCCGCTCTACCGCCGGCTGACTTTCCAACCATTGCGCCAACGCCATAGCAGATTCACTACAGGCATGCATCCGCAAATGCAACGTTTCCAGCCCCTTGAGGAACACCCAGGCATTGAACGGACTCATGGTCGGACCGGCGGTGCGCAGGAATCCGAAAATATCGACACCCACCCGTTGCTGATCGCCGACTACTGCCCCACCGACGCAACGGCCTTGACCGTCGAGATATTTGGTCGCGGAATGGATGACTAAATCGGCCCCCAGTTGAAAGGGTTGCTGCAGGGCTGGAGTGCAGAAACAGTTGTCCACCACCAGCAGAATATCGTGGGCATGCGCCAGGTCAGCCAACGCCTGGATATCGGCCAGCTCCATCAGCGGATTGGAGGGCGTCTCCAGGTAAAATAGCCGGGTTTCCGGGCGAATCGCCGCTTCCCAGGCGGACACATCCGCTAATCGGACATAGCTGGTCGCGACGCCGAATTTGCTTAAATACAGGTTGAACAACGACAAGGTCGTGCCGAATACGCCGCTGGCCGAGACGATATGATCGCCGCTTTTCAACAGGGTCATGCAGGTCGCCAGAATCGCCGCCATACCGGAGGATGTGGCGATACAGGCCGCGCCACCTTCCAACGCCGCCAGTCGTTCCTGAAACATTCGCACGGTTGGATTCGTGAAGCGGGAATAGATATTGCCCGGAACCGCGCCACTGAACCGGGCGGCAGCTTCAGCCGCATTGGCGAAGACAAAGCTGGAGGTGGGGAAAATCGGCTCAGCATGTTCGCCTTCCAGCGTGCGGGTCTGGCCAGCGCGCACCGCCAGCGTGGTGAAACTCCATTCGGGCGAATCCGCACGGTCTAGGTCTATGCCGGAGGTCTCCAAGGGTTCGATCCATTCAGACATTGTTGTGTAGATCAATAATGGCGCTGTTAGCACTTTCGTGGGTATGCCGGGCCGCGTCAGCACGTTGACGGGCCAAACAGTCCAGATAATCTCGGTCGATATCGCCCGTTACATACTCGCCGGTGAAGCAGGACGCATCAAAACGTTGAAGCGCCTGATTGCCGCGCCGCACCGCTTCTTCGAGATCCGACAGATCCTGGAAAATCAGGTAATCGGCGCCAATGGCCCGAGCGACGCCCTCTTCAGAGCGGCCATGTGCGATCAGTTCGCGGGCGGCGGGCATGTCGATGCCATAAACGTTGGGATAACGCACCGGCGGCGCAGCGGAGGCGAAATAGACCCGACGGGCGCCGGCGTCGCGGGCCATGCGGATAATTTCCTCGGAGGTCGTGCCGCGCACGATAGAGTCATCCACCAGCAATACATTCTTGCCGCGAAATTCCAGATCAATCGCATTCAGCTTTTGCCGCACTGATTTCTTGCGGGTTTTCTGACCCGGCATGATGAAGGTGCGGGCAATGTAGCGGTTCTTGATGAAGCCTTCGCGGTATTTGATGCCCAGAATTGACGCCATTTGCAGCGCGGCGGTGCGGCTGGTGTCGGGAATCGGGATCACGACATCAATGTCCTGTTCTGGCCAGTCTCGCAGGATTTTTTCCGCCAGATATTCGCCCATGCGCAGCCGGGCCTTATGCACCGAAACCTGATCGATGATCGAGTCGGGCCGGGCCAGATAGACGAACTCAAAGATGCAGGGCGAATAGATGGGGTTTTCCGCACACTGACGGGTGTGCATCCGTCCGTCCACATCGAAAATCACCGCTTCCCCCGGCGCGACATCGCGGACCCGCTGAAAATCCAGCGCATCCAGCGCCACGCTTTCGGAAGCCACCATGTATTCCGCGCCATTTTCGGTTTCGCGACGGCCAAACACCAGAGGCCGAATGCCATGCGGATCGCGGAACGCCACCAAACCGAAACCAACGATCAGGACCACCGCCGCATAAGCGCCCCGCACCCGTCGATGCACCGCCGCCACCGCTGCGAAAATATCCTCGGCGTCAACTGACAGCCGGCTGCGCTGTTGCAACTCGTGCGCGAACACATTGAGGAGGATTTCTGAGTCGGAATTCGTGTTGATATGGCGCAGATCGGAGCGAAATAACTCATCCTTCAGTTCCACCGAGTTGGTCAAATTGCCGTTATGCGCCAGCGTGATGCCGAAGGGCGAATTGACGTAGAACGGCTGGGCCTCGGCGGAATCCGAACTGCCAGCCGTCGGATAACGCACATGACCAATGCCGATATTGCCGTATAAATTACGCATGTGGCGGGTGCGCACGACATCGCGGATCAGGCCGTTGTCCTTGCGCAGAAACAAGCGACCCTCATGGCACGTCACAATTCCCGCCGCATCCTGGCCTCGGTGCTGTAGTACGGTCAAACCATCGAACAGACTTTGATTGACCGGACCCCGTCCTGCAATGCCAATGATTCCACACATGAACGCTACCCTCAGTGAGTGGGCTTAAGGGAATCGAACATTTTGGGCCAGTTCCGGCGGCAGAAAGCCCCGCATCCAGATCGCCCCCTCCTGGAAGCGATCGAGCAGCAACGACTGTTGCCACCAAGGATCGTTGGGCAGAGGCGTCAATCCCGCCGCCAACACCATGACGACCACCACCACGGCGCCGCGCGCCAGACCAAAAATCGCGCCTAACAATCGGTCTGTGCCGGTCAGCCCGGTGTAGTCGACCAGATAGGAAGCCAGCAGGCCAATGAGTCCGCCGATCAGCAAAGTGATGAGAAACAGTCCGCCAAAGGCGGCGGCCATCCGCAAGGATGGAAGCTCGATGTGTGAAACCAGATGCGCAGCGCCATCCTCAGCGAACAGGAACGCAATGGCGAATGCAGCGATCCAGGTCACCAGGGAAATCACCTCACGCAACAAACCGCGCCATAATCCGATCAGCATGGAAAGGGCGATCAGAATGACGATAAGGTAATCAGCCCAGTTCATGACCTGTCGTCTCTTGCGATTCGCTCATACTAGCGCGCCAAGCCTCGTGCGGTCTGCAAAGGCGCATTTTAGCAGAAAGACGGGGCGGCATAGCGCGTTCGTCCGTTTCAACGCCAGATACGCACCTGATACATCGGTCGACCGCTGACCATCACCCGCTCCACTTCAGCCCGGATATTGCGACTGCGATACTGGTCCCGCACGGCAAAGGCGTTTTCCTGGATCGCATAGCTACCGGCGACTGCGCCATGACTGGCAGGATTGGCCAGGGTCGGTTGACGAGGCGGCGGCGCGGGTGGAGAAGGCCGTGTTTCGGACCGGGAGACCAGTTCGAGCGTTGGGAGCGCGGGGGATGATCTGACAGGAGTAGTACGGGCGGTCTGCGTGGATTCGGCTTGCGCTTTGCGACGAGCCGCTTCCGCACGGGTCGCTTCCGCAC
>JBAQIQ010000401.1:0-3861 GCA_049288935.1 Candidatus Competibacteraceae bacterium | reverse complement strand
GGATTGCGGGCTAGAGGCCGCCGGCGCTGGGGCGGAGGGGGGCGTTGGCGTCGGCGCAGATCCCAGCAGGCGCGAGAGTTCATCTTGCCCGGCGCGTGCTGCTGCTTCATTTTGCAGGCGCTTCAGCCGGGCCTGTTCAGAGGCCAGCGGTTTTGGCTTGGCTTGGAGTTCAGCGATTTGCGCTGACAAGTCCGCCGGTGCGCTCAGGTCTTGCGCTGTCGGGGCCGGATTCGTTGCTCCAGCCCGTGAGCCGCTGTTGGCAGCGGGTGCAGGCGTGGAGGGCGCTTGCCCCAACGGCTGGCCCATTTGCCCAATGACGCCGCTTTGCCTGGGCATCCCCCCACGGCCAATCCAGGCATCAATATCGGCCTGCACCTGGGCGACATCCGCCTGTTCAATCACGCCGCGCTGGATCAACTCCCCGGTCAGTCGAGCGGCCTGCAAACGGCGGGATTCCTCGGCGCGTTGCTGTTGCGCCGGATCCGCTTGCGGACCTTGATTCTGCATCGCCGCCAACGTCCGCTTGAGCATCTGCCCTTGTTCGTCGGCAACCGTCGCCCGCTGATTCAGCCAGTCGCCCAACGGGTCAGCGCCGGTGGGCGTCGCCGACCGCGCCTCGGCATCGGTGGGGATCGGGGCGCGTTGTTGCTGAAGATAGTCCGCTTGCTGCTGCGCTACTTCCGCTTGCCGTTGCGCTTCGGCGGCGCGTTGTTGCTCCGTCATCTGCGCTTGCAAAGCGGCTTTGCGCTGTTGCAGCAGGGTCAGCGGGCGGCTGATCGACGCCGGGATCGGCATCCCGACTTGCGCGTAGGGCGCTTGCTGCGCATCCAGGCGGGTGATCAGCCGGTCAATGATCGGCAGTTGTTCCGCCTGCAATTGACCAATGACCTTGGCGGGATTTTTCTTGAACGCGGCTTGCACCCGTGCGGCGGCTGGGTCGTGCTGTTCCTGAATCGCCGCGTTGCGTTCCTGCCAGTCGGGGGTACTGTTCCGAAAATCGCTTTCTTGCTGCAACGCAGCAAGCGCCAAGGGGAGCGCGGTGCGCTGCTCCTCAGTGAGTGTGTCGGCGTGATCACGCAACAGCGCAGGGCCACGGGTCAGCCAGCGTTCCAGTTGCGTCTCGCTGAGGGACGCCCGCTGATACTCCGGGGACTGGTGCGCACGCGGGTTGCCGTTGGCCTCCAGCAGAATGTGC
Source organism: Candidatus Competibacteraceae bacterium (assembly GCA_049288935.1). GTDB lineage: Bacteria > Pseudomonadota > Gammaproteobacteria > Competibacterales > Competibacteraceae > UBA2383. The sequence goes on along the minus strand of JBAQIQ010000401.1, from coordinate 2,666 downwards.
CCGGCCAGGGCTTTCCCGATGTCGGGATTTTGCTGCAACGCCCCGGTCAAATCGGCGCTGGCGCGGCGCAACTGGAATTCTTGATGGTAGGCGCGGGCGGATTTCGCCAGGGCCTCCACTTCGTCCGGCGCTTGTTCCATCAGGCGCGGGACTTCCGCCAAGCGTAGGGACAAATCGCGGGCGTTCGTCAGGTCGTCGTCGGACAATGCGCCGAACCGTTCCGGGCGGGCCATGCCGATCAGGGTGTTGCGGGAACGCGGCTCCAGCCAGACGTTGGGATCGCGTCCTTTTCCAGCGCCCGCAGGATGTTGCGGGGGTTGCTGTTGTTGGGAACCACGATTTCGGCATACCAGCGCCGGGCGAAGGCTTCCACCGTGTCGGCTTCCCTTGCCGCCTCTTCCTTGATTCTGGCTTTCTCGCGGGTTTTCAAACACCACTCACGGATGAAGGCTTGCGCCAGTTCCTTGACGGCGGGGGCGGCATCCTCGGGGATCGCATCGCCGCGCCGCAAGGCCATCGGGGATAGGCCACGCCCGGCCAGTATCTTGCAATCGTCCCGCCATGATCGGGCTTCGGCCAGTGAATAGGTCGGGTAGTCGCCTAGCGTGATTTTCTCTTGCTTGGCTCCGCGCCCGCCGATGCGGTAGCGCATCCGCCAAACCTTCGCGCCACCGGGCATGACTTCCACGAACAGCCCGCCCCCGTCCGACTCGCTGAACGCCTTATCGCCAGCTTTGAGCGTCCGCAGCTTGGTATCTGACAGCGCCATGATTCACCCCTTCCGCAGTACGTGTGCCCATGAAAACCCGCTTGATCTTGGGCACACATATGGGCACACATTTACGCGGATTCGTGCGGAACATGCAAGCCAATATTGGAACAAAAAGCCAGCAGTTACGCGGGCTTATGGGGTGTTTTGCGGAAGGCTTCAGACTACGCCGGAAGGCTCGTTATCAATACAGAATCTAGCGAATCGGCGATAAGCCGCTTTCCTGCTTGGTTTTTGAAAAACATCACTCGATTTTGGGAACAAATCCGGGAACAGATTTCGTGCTTGTCCCCCCGAATGATGCCAACCATCCCCAATTTTGCGAAACGGATTCACCACTCTTCTGGTCCGACACCAAACCGCCGGATCATCCCGGCCATCGAGAGCGCCGTCCATTCCTCGGCTTCGGCGGCAAGCCGCTCGTAGGTGCGCTGGTGCATCCCTTTGGGCTTTCGCCAGTCAGGGTCATTGAGAGTGCCGGGCTCCCAACCCAGCCGCGCCCAGATTTTGTACGCTCGCCGCGTCGCTCGACTATAGGGCGCTTCCCGTTGGCTGGGATAGGCCAGCCGATAGCAGTGCCGACAGGCGAAGATCGCGCCGCCGTACAGGATCGCTACCCGTCGCCCGCATCCCCGCGCCGGGCAGCGGAACCAGACCCGCGTGCCGCCGTAGGTGCAGGGTGTCCGGTCGAGGTAGACCGGATAGTCCTCGCTCTTCCACTCCCCGCCGCCACGCTGCTGGTGCCGGTAGCTGAGGATCACGCGGTCTGACTCGGCCCGCACTTGAATCGACGCCACCGTTTCGCCGTCGCGCGTCCATTGCCAGCCGAACCGGCGGCCCGGCTCCAGGTATCCCTCCCGCTGCCAGCGCCGCACGTCCAGCACCCGGTAATCGTCCGTTGTGTCCTTGGCGCCGAAATGCCAGTGTCACCCGCTGCCGCATCCGCCCATCTCCACCTCAAAATTTTGCCGAAATCATTAGCCAATTTTCCTTTTCGACAGCGTTCCAAGCAGATTATTTTCCAATAAATTCATTTGGTAATCTCATTTTCCAATCCTGCATTAAAACCAGGTCACATTGCACCGTGGTTCCGTCGGGGACGACCAGCTCCAGCCCGCCAACATGCGGCGCGTGTTCGATGGCGTAGTGGTCGGACATGAGCCGCAACACGGCACGCTTGTATTCGGTATCCGGGTTGCCGGCCAACTGCGGGCCTTTCATTTCCAGCACCACCAGCCGCTCCGCGCTCGCGCCGCGTTGCAGGGCGAAGATGAAATCAGGGTAAATTCTTCCGCGTCGCCAACCTTGGATAGCGTACTGCCGGCGGGCGATGTTGCGATGCCACCAGGTCAACGCGGCTTCGCCGTCGAGATAGACCGCGATGTTGCGCTCGTCCTGACTGGAAAAGTCGCCTTTGTAGATCGGGGCGAACAGGCTTTTTTCGAGCGGTCCGCCGGTCTTGCCGACCAGTTGTTCGGCACCTTCCGGCTCGTGGGTCTCGGCCTCGAACGGCATCCGCCAGTTTTGCCCGTCCGTTCGTAGTCGGAACTGAATACGGCCGGCGGTCACCGCCGCCCGGAACACCGCCTCGGCCATGCGGTCGCGTTCGCCGTCCAGCCATTGGCGGAGTTGCTCGACGATCAGCCCGGCCAAGGCGCCCAGCTTGTCGGCATCGAATCCGCGCGCCGTCAGACCCGCCAGCACGTGGCCGACGATCTCGCGGGCGATCCAGGGATTCGGCACGAGGTCGGACACCATCCGCACCGCGTAGGCGGGATCGAATTGCAGCCTTTCCCCGCTTTGTCCGGCCACCTCGACCATGATGCGTTCCTGGCCTGAATCAGCCAATCGGATGCGGCGCATTTGCCGTTCGGCGATTTGGGCGTTGTCGGGAATT
>JBAQIQ010000400.1:0-9985 GCA_049288935.1 Candidatus Competibacteraceae bacterium | reverse complement strand
GGTCAGTGGAGTCATCGCCGCAACAATCGACCGGATGGGGACGCCGCCAGTGGAACTGCTGGCCTGGCTGGGACCGGCGATTGGCCCTAAAGCGTTTGAAGTCGGTGAGGAGGTGCGCGCTGCTTTTCTAGCGCTGGACGCGGGCAACGCCGGCTGTTTTCAACCCTCGCCCGCCGGGCGCTGGTTAGCCGATCTTTATGAACTGGCGCGGCGACAGTTGGGCGGATTGGGGATACGGGCAGTTTATGGCGGGGAATATTGCACGTTCAGCGAACCGGAGCGGTTTTTTTCCTACCGGCGTGAGAATTACACCGGGCGGATGGCGACATTGATCTGGCTGGAGTGAGCAGGTTATTCCCGATATGATGAAAAGCTGGTTTCGCCAGTGAATTGCTATCCTTGATGCTTCCCCGCTATCTGTAAGACGCCGATCATGACTGATTCTTCCCATCTCCCAGGGTTCGCCACCCGCGTCGTTCACGCCGGGCAGACGCCTGACCCCAGCACTGGCGCGGTGGTGACGCCCATTTACGCCACCTCGACCTATGTGCAGTCCAGTCCGGGCGTGCATCAGGGCTTTGAATACTCGCGCAGCCAGAATCCCACCCGTTTTGCCTATGAACGTTGCATGGCGGATTTGGAAGGCGGCGACGCCGGTTTTGCTTTTGCCTCCGGTCTGGCGGCGACCTCGACAGTGCTGGAATTGTTGGACAGCAGCGATCATGTCGTGGCGCTCGACGATTTGTACGGTGGCACTCGGCGACTGTTCGAGCAGGTGCGGCGGCGCAGCGCCGGATTGCGTTTCTCCTATTCCGACCTGCGCGACCGGACCGCTCTGGAAGCGGTATTGACTCCGCAAACCCGGATGATCTGGGTCGAAACGCCTAGCAATCCGCTATTACGGTTGGTGGATTTGGCGATGGTTGCGCAGGTGGCTCGTGAACGCGGGATTTTGACAGTGGCGGATAACACCTTCGCCACGCCCTGGGCGCAGCGGCCCCTGGAATATGGCTTCGACATCGTGGTGCATTCCGCGACCAAGTATCTGAATGGTCATTCCGACATCATTGGCGGGGTTGCCGTGTGCCGGGGTCGGGAATGGACCGAACGGTTGAGTTATCTGCAAAACGCCATTGGCGCGATTGCCAGTCCCTTTGACAGCTTCCTGGCGTTGCGCGGCCTGAAAACCCTGGCCCTGCGCATGGAGCGGCATAGTAGTAATGCGTTGCATATCGCAACCTGGCTGGAAGCGCATCCTCAGGTAGAGCGGGTCATTTATCCCGGACTGCCCAGCCATCCCCAGCATGAGCTGGCGCGTCGGCAAATACGCAATGGATTTGGCGGTATGATCGGCGCTGTGCTGCGCGGTGATTTAACCCAAGTGACCCGCGTTCTGACCCGTTGCCAGGTGTTCACCTTGGCGGAGAGTTTGGGTGGTGTGGAGAGTTTGATCGAGCACCCGGCGATCATGACGCATGCCTCGGTGCCGCCGGAGGTGCGGCGGGAACTGGGTATTGATGACGGACTGGTGCGGCTGTCCGTAGGCATTGAGGATATTGGCGACCTGGTGGCTGATCTGGCGCAGGCGCTGGAATAAACCTGGCATGTAAATCGCATTATTTAACTCAGCAGCAAATCTGCAAAAGGCAAAACTACCGAAAGGTAGTGACGCAAAGTTACCGGTCTAAGGGGCCTTGCCCTATGACAGCGGAACCGCCAGAGATAGCGCCTTGGCGCTCAAGGCTTTTCCCTGATTCATGGCAGGCCATGGACCGCACACAATCAAGGTGCGATATCATGGCTCATCAATTTCATGTCGTTTCGACTCCGGCTCCTGCCGGTTCATTTTGGTCCGCTCGGCGCAATTTTTTGACACGCTGCCGGCCCACGCTGGTCGCTTTAGCCTTGGCCGCCACCGGACTACCCGCAATCGCCGCCGAATCCAGTCCCGAACTGTTTTTATTGGAAAAAACTGGTCACCGGGCGTTGCAAGCCGATCAGGCGGGTCCCGGTCGCGAAGCTGTGCGGTTCAACCGGGCGTTAAGCAGTCTGCCACCGGGTAGCGAAGCGCGGTTTTCCCTGACGCGAGGCGTCAGTTATGAACTGGTGTTCGACCATAGCATGGACCATCCCAGCGGTAATGTGACGTGGATTGGTCATCTCAAGGGGTATGGCGATGATTACCGGGCGATCATTACTTCGGGAGAAGGTGGCGTTTCGGGCCGCATTCTGACCCCGGAAGGCGAGTTTCTGGTTGAAACGGATGCTGACGGCGAGTGGCTGGTTGACACGCAGGCTGCCGGTTGGACGCCAGCGGAACCAGAAATGGACGATGCGCTGATTCCCGTACCGGAGAACCTTCAGAAGCATTTGCCAGGAATGGGACCGGACACAGAATCTGACGATGAGCCGTCAACCGGTGATGCGCCCCAGAAAGACCCCTTGAGCGATCAACTCGACCCGGGCGACCAGGCCCAAGTGGCCGCAGACACGACGCCTGCCACGATTGACGTCATGATTCTCTACACGCCCGGCCTGGCCAGCCGTCTGGGTGGTGGTTTGTCGGCCCGGCTGGATCAATTGGTGGCCCTGTCCAATCAGGCTTATCGTGACAGCGGCGTCTACATCAACCTGCGGTTGGTGCATAAGCAGCAGGTCAGCTACAGCGATGCAACGACTAATGACGCCGCGCTGAACGCGCTGACCAATGGCAGCGACACGACGTTGGCTAATGTTGCCAGCCTGCGCAATACCTATGGAGCCGATCTGGTGTCGCTGATTCGGCCTTTCAACAAAACGGCGTCCGGTGGTAGCTGCGGCGTAGCCTGGATCGGCGGCTACGGTGGGCGGGCAATGTCAGGGTATGCCAGCTATGGCTATTCGGTGATTAGCGATGGCACTGATGTCAATGGCTCGAATTATTATTGCCTGGACCTGACGTTCACCCACGAATTGGGTCATAACATGGGCAGTATGCATGACCGCGCTAACTCGGGAGGCGGATCAGGCGCTTATCCCTATTCCTATGGTCATGGCGTCAGCGGTACGTTCGGCACCGTGATGAGCTACATTAGTCCCCGCATCGCCAAATTTTCCAATCCGGCGATCACTTGCGCCAACGGCATTGCCTGTGGAGTGAGCGAAACTGCCGCAAATTCGGCCAATAATGCCCTATCGTTGAATAATACGCGGGTAGCAGTCGCCAACTTCCGCACTGCTCAATCGACAACGCCTCCTCCCCCTACAACGACCACCTACACACTGACGGTAGCCAAATCCGGCAATGGCGCGGTGACCAGCACACCGGCGGGAATTAACTGCGGGACGGATTGCAGTGAGCCCTACGCCAGCGGCGCGAGTGTCAGCCTAAAAGCGACTCCGGCCAGTGGTTCTGTTTTCAGCGGTTGGAGCGGGGCCTGCACCGGAACCGCGACGACCTGCACTGTCGCGATGAGCGCGGCGAAAAGCGTGACGGCGACCTTCAAGGCGCAAACGGCCAGCACCTACACGCTGACGGTAGCCAAATCCGGCAATGGCACGGTGACCAGCACACCGGCGGGAATTAACTGCGGGACGGTCTGCTCGTACAATTTTGCCAGCGGAACCAGCGTAACCCTACGGGCAGTCCCCGCAGCAGGCTACACCTTCGGAGGATCGAGCAGCAGTTGCGCTGGCAGCGTTTGCACGGCCTACATTACGTTCAAACGACTTTGAGGTCTGATGGCGACCAGGACCCGCGCCCCCTTGAATTTTTCCCAAACCACACCCATTTCGTAGGGAAATTGCATCATCAAGGGGGTAGCCACCCATGCGTATGGACAAACTGACCAACAAGTTTCAACTGGCCCTGAGCGACGCGCAAAGTCTGGCGGTGGGCCGCGATCATCAATTCATCGAACCGACGCATGTGATGGCGGCCCTGCTCGATCAGGAAGGCGGCACGGTGCGACCCCTGCTCGCTCAGGCCGATGTCAATCTCAAGCTATTGCGTTCGCAACTGAACGAAGCGCTGGATCGCCTGCCGCAAGTCACCGGGACTGGCGGCGACGTGCAAATCTCCAACGCCCTGTCGCGGTTGCTGAACCTGACGGACAAACTCGCCCAGCAACGCAAGGACGCCTACATCAGCTCTGAACTGTTCGTGCTGGCGGCGCTGGAAGAAAAAAGTGAACTGGGCGCGCTGCTGCAGAAAGTTGGCGCGACCAAGGGCCTGATCGAGCGAGGCATCGAAGCCTTGCGCGGTGGCCAGAAGGTCGACGATCAAAACGCCGAGGATCAGCGGCAAGCCCTGGAAAAGTACACCATTGACCTGACCGAGCGGGCCGAGCAGGGCAAGCTCGACCCGGTGATTGGCCGCGATGATGAAATTCGCCGCACCATTCAGGTTTTGCAGCGACGCACTAAAAACAATCCCGTACTCATCGGCGAACCCGGTGTGGGGAAAACCGCCATCGTCGAAGGGCTGGCCCAGCGCATTATCAACGGCGAGGTTCCAGAAGGTTTGAAGAACAAGCGGGTATTGGCCCTGGATATGGGCGCATTGATCGCCGGGGCCAAGTTTCGCGGTGAGTTCGAGGAACGGCTCAAGGCGGTGCTGAAAGACCTTTCCAAGCAGGAAGGGCAGATCATTCTGTTCGTCGATGAACTCCACACCATGGTCGGCGCGGGCAAGGCCGAGGGTTCCATGGATGCTGGCAATATGCTCAAGCCAGCGCTGGCGCGGGGCGAACTGCATTGCATCGGCGCGACGACTCTGGATGAATACCGTAAATATGTCGAAAAAGACGCCGCGCTGGAACGGCGTTTCCAGAAAGTGTTGGTCAATGAACCCAGTGTTGAAGACACGATTGCTATTTTGCGTGGACTGAATGAACGGTATGAAGTCCATCATGGAGTAGAGATTACTGACCCCGCTATCGTCGCCGCCGCCACGCTCTCGCACCGCTACATCACTGACCGTAACCTGCCGGACAAGGCTATCGATTTGGTGGACGAGGCGGGGAGTCGCATTCGGATGGAGATTGACTCCAAACCGGAGGCCCTGGATCGATTAGAGCGGCGGCTGATCCAGCTCAAGATCGAGCGTGAGGCGTTGAAGAAAGAAAGCGATGAGGCGTCCAAGAAGCGGCTGGAGTTGCTGGAGCAGGAAATCACCAAGCTGGAGCGCGAGTATTACGATCTGGAAGAAGTCTGGAAGGCGGAGAAACTGGCGTTGCACGGTTCGGCGCAAGTCAAGGAAGAATTGGAACGGACGCGACTGGAGCTGGACGCCGCTCGCCGCGCTGGCGATCTGACGCGGATGTCAGAGCTGACCTATGGCCGTATCCCCGATCTGGAACGCCGGCTGGCTCAGGCCACTGCCGCCGAGAGCGGTCAATTCAAGCTGTTGCGCAACAAGGTGACGGACGAGGAAATTGCTGAAGTCGTTTCCAAGTGGACCGGCATTCCCGTGGCCAAGATGCTGGAGGGCGAGCGGGAGAAATTGTTGCGCATGGAGGAGGCGATTCAACGGCGGGTGGTGGGCCAGGACGACGCAGTCCAGGCGGTTTGCGATGCGATTCGCCGCTCCCGCGCCGGGTTGTCTGATCCTCGACGGCCTAACGGTTCATTTCTGTTTCTTGGCCCTACCGGGGTTGGCAAAACCGAGTTGTGCAAGGCGCTGGCGGCATTTCTCTTCGACACGGAAGAGGCGATGGTGCGGATCGACATGTCGGAGTTCATGGAGAAGCATTCGGTCGCCCGGATGATCGGTGCGCCGCCGGGCTATGTCGGCTATGAGGAAGGCGGCTATTTGACCGAGGCGATCCGGCGGCGGCCCTACAGTGTGATTTTGCTGGATGAAGTGGAGAAAGCGCACCAGGATGTTTTCAACGTGCTGTTGCAGGTGCTGGATGATGGCCGGTTAACGGATGGTCAGGGGCGGACGGTGGATTTCCGCAATACCGTCATTGTGATGACCTCCAATCTCGGCTCGCAGATGATTCAGGAACTGGCGGCGCAGGATAACTACCCGCTGATGAAGAGTATGGTGATGGCGCAGGTGGCGGATCATTTCCGGCCAGAGTTCGTCAACCGTATCGATGAAGTGGTGGTGTTCCATCCGCTGGGTCGGGCGCAAATCCGGGTGATTGCCGATCTGCAAATTGACTATCTGCGGCAGCGGCTGGGTGAGCGGCAGATAAAACTGGACATCGCCCCGGCAGCGCTGGATCGGCTGGGCGAGGCGGGGTTCGACCCGATGTATGGGGCGCGGCCATTGAAGCGGGCGATTCAGCAGGCGTTGGAAAACCCCTTGGCGCGGCGCATTTTGGCCGGCGAGTTTGGGCCGGGTGATACGGTGGTAGTCGATACTGGCCAGGATGGGCTGGATTTCCACAAGCGGTTGCCGGACAAACTGGCCAAATAGAACCCCAACCGAGGCGCCGATAAGGCGCTTCGGGCGTTTTTGGATGTCCTGATTGATTTGCTTGCTGCCGATTCCATTCTCGCCAACACTGTGAGGCAATTCATTCCGCCCCCGTCCATCCGTGTCATGTTGAAACCAAAACTGTCCGCATAGGGAAGCCGCCATGCCTGATCACAGTGTTCTTCTGGATGATCTGCCCACCCTTGATGACAAGCTGAATTGGGAATCCGAACTCAAACGTTTGAGCGAGCGCATCCAACGTTGCCCGTCGCCTCATGTGCTGGGAATTCACGGCGACTGGGGCAGCGGCAAGACCAGCTTCATGCGGCAACTGCAATGGCGGTTGGGTGGTGAGCCGCCGACCAAGGATGGCTCAGTTTCTTGCCCTGCTGGTTTCGCGCTATCGGCGGAACAGAGAAAACTCCGTAAAACAATTGCCACGATTTGGTTCGATGCCTGGCGCTATCAGAACGAACGGGCTCCGGTGGTGGCGCTACTCCAGGAGATGCGGCGGCAGATGGCGGGATTACCCGTCGTGGTGGAGAAATTTAAGAAGTTCGGAACCATCGCGTTGCGCTACACGCTCGATAGTCTCTCGGACGTGGGCAAAGCCATCGGTTTGGAGGGGCTGCCGAGCGCCGAGAAAATCGAAAAGCTCGGCGAGCACTGGGAAAAAGAACATTTCGCCGAGGGCTTGCCGACCGATTCCATCCGCAGTCACCTGCATGAAACCATCAAGTGTCTGTTGCCGGACGGCGACGCCCGCGTGGTTGTCTTTATCGACGACCTCGATCGCTGCAACCCCAAGGCGGCTTTTCGGTTGTTGGAAGGATTGAAGATTTACCTCAGCATTCCCAACTGCGTGTTCGTGCTGGGCATGAACGAGCGCATCCTGGTCGATGCCATCCGCGAGGAGGTTTCCGCGCCCAAGGAAATATCGGCTGAAGAACTCAGGCTGCGGGCCAGCCACTACCTGGAAAAAATCTGCACGGACATTCACCGGTTGCCCTTGCCACCGGAACCGGATCAGTTGCTGACTAGCTGGCTTGAAGACCCGAAGCAAGGGCAAGCCTTGTTTGTCGCAATGACCGGCATGCGCTGCTTGCCGCCGAACCCCCGGCGGTTGAAGGCGCTGGCCAATCAGTGGGCGCGCTTTGCCGACTGCGTGCCTTTCCCTACGGAAGATCAGCAGCAAAACATTTGGGCCGTGCGCGTGTTGGTTGCGGCCTACATCCACCAGTTCCATCGCGATCTTTGGGAGCGTTGGCATTTCAACCCGGAATTCTGGAACGAGATCAAGGCGTGGTGCATGGGCGAGCGGGAAAAGACCAGTTCGGGAAGCCCTCAGGCCAGCACGGCGGAAAGAACCGCGCTGCGTGGACCAGATTGGGCGGGCGCACTCAAACTCATCGATAAGGTGGTGGATAGTGGGGACAGCCAAAGCTCGCCGATTTGGAAGCTCGGCTTTGTTAATCCCGGCGACATCGAAATCTTCTGGATCAGCTCGCTGATACGAGCACATGCCGATTTTCTGGTGGCCAGTGATTTCATCCCGTTGTTGAAAAGGCCGGGAGCCGCTTCATGAGCCAGCCGACCCCGACTCCCTTGCCCCGGCTGTGGGACGATTTGAGCCTGCGGCCCTATTTGGGCGAAATCAGAAGACGGCATGGCATCGTCGAAATTCTCGCGCTACCGTCCATGCGCGATTTGCCGCCGGTGCGCATCGAAACCCTGTTCGTCCCACCGCTGTTGGCCGAAATCCCGATCAGCCCGGACAGCGACCCGAAGCAGTGGCCCCAAGGTCAAAGTCTGTTCGTGGCACTGGAGGAGAATCCTTGCTTGGTCGTGCTGGGTGACCCCGGCAGCGGCAAAACCACGCTCGCCAACTGGTTGGCTTGGCGGCTGTCGGCCGGGTTGACCACGCCGTTGCCACAGGTGTTGGAAGACCGGGCGCCGCTGCCCTGCGTGCTGCGGGAGATGAATGCGGATATTTTCGCGGCAGAAACCACACTGCCTGATCTGGCGGAAAGGATTGCCCGGCATTTGCTGGGAGACAAGGCCGATGCCGCGCTGCTCGCCAGCCTGCGCGAGCGTGTCACAGTGGGGAGCTATGTGCTGATCCTGGACGGCGTGGATGAAATCCCGGTGTCGCACCGCAAAACCGTGGCGGGCTGGGTGCGGCAGGCCACCACGCAACGGGCTTGCGTGCTGGCGACCTCGCGCAGGGTCGGCTACGAGGATGGGCCGGTGGATCGGGAGAAAATTGCGCTTCGTTTGGATCTACCAAAAGGATTTTCGGAAAAGCTCGGGGATCTGTATTTGTCCGGCGATAAGGCCGAGATCGAGGCGGAAACCAAAACAGACGAACCAGCTTGGGCGCAACGCCGCTATCTGATGCCTTTCGATCCCGACCGGATTGCCACCTTTGCGGAAAACTGGTATCGCCAGCGTTCTGGCACGGAACACGAGGTGCGAGAAAAGACCGCCGATCTTTTGGCTGCGCTAAATCGTTCGGAAGTCACTCAACGACTCGCCCGCACGCCCAACCTGCTCGCGCTGATGGCCATCGTCCACCGGGAGCGTGCCCACTTGCCGGATGGCAAGGCCCTCCTGTACGACGAAATCGCCAATGCCTACATCAACACTATCGACAGCCAGCGCAAGATTGAGCCGGGTGACGCGCTGGCTCCTTTTGGGTGGAAGGAACGTAAAGCCTGGCTGGCTCGGGTCGGCTTCAAGATGCAGCGACGCCGAAGCGCGGAAACGGAAAAAGCGAACCGCGACGCCGGCGTGCTGGCCAGAGAAGCTGATGTGCTGGCATGGTTAACCGATGCGATGCGGGCTTCCGGCGTCGCTCAGCCCGAACAAACCGCTGGTGTTTATCTGAGCTGGGTGGCGCGGCGTAGCGGTTTGTTACTGCCGCGCGGGGAAGGATGTCATGCCTTTGTTCATCTGAGTTTCCAGGAATATTTCTGCGCCTGCTTTTTGGCCGACCGCATCGTCAGTCCGGCTTTCGTCAAGAAGAGCGAGAGCAGCGATGGTTCGGTCAATCGGGATTTATTGCGCCAGTGGGGTGGCGAGCCGGTCTGGCGCGAGACGCTGGTGTTTCTGTTCGAGTTGCTTTCCGCCGAGCGCGACGCGGACTGGATGGATGATCTGGCGGATATTTTGTTCGGGTCAGATGCCGATTTTGGTTACTACCATGCTGCGTTGGCCGCACGGGCGCTGGCGGATCGGCATGTGCGCCTGGGGCAGGAGTGGCAGGAGCGGTTGGTGAATCGTTGCACCTTTTGGGCGGAGCTCGATAGGCCAATAGATAACTTGGTATTGGCCATGCTTGTTGAAGCGGGCTATGCCGCTATCGTCGAGGGGCCGCTGGAGGCCATTCAGCACGAAGCCCGATTGCGCGTGCTGATTGCGAATGACAGCACGATTACCGATGTGAGCCCGCTGGCGGGGCTGGGCGCCTTGCAGGGGCTTCGCCTCGACGGCACGGGGGTGACGGACCTGAGCCCGCTGGCGGGGCTGAGCGCCTTGCAGTGGCTTCACCTCAACGGCACGGGGGTGACGGACCTGAGC
>JBAQIQ010000399.1:0-5903 GCA_049288935.1 Candidatus Competibacteraceae bacterium | reverse complement strand
ACCGATCGGGTCGGGGGAAATCGAGAGCGCTCACCGCTACATTATTCAAGAACGGCTCAAACTCCCCGGTGCCTGGTGGTCACCCGAGCATATCGAGACGATGTTGGCGCTCCGGCTCAACCGGGCTAACCGGGAGTGGGAGACCTATTGGCAAGGGGTCGAAAAAGAAGCCGCATGAACCGGTCATTTCGTCGGTGCATCACTTTGAATCACACCCTTTTCATATCCAGCAATTCTCATTTTGGCGATTTCACCCGGTTTTGGGTTGCGGGGGAGCCGGCTGACAGACCAGGATGAAGCCGAAGCCCGGCTGCAACGCTTCGCGGCAGTACCGATCTTCGCCCAGGAGGGTGATGCTCAATGGACCATCATCGTCACCCCAGGCCACCCGCCGTTGGCCGCATTGAGTTCGCCATCTGGCTTCTCCGCGCCATCCTGCGGGCCGACGAATGCCGATACCAGCCGGATGGCTTGGTCCAACCCCGGCTTCACCAGTACCAGGGTCAGGGCGGTATGGCAATCCGTCATGAGCTGTTGGCGTAACCTGCCTGATTTAACGCACGGAACCGATAGGCACCCCACGGTGGCTAAACCCAACAGTACGCTCATTTAGGGGCTTTCGGTCCAGAGCGTTCGGCTACCCTAGCCGGCCATCGCTAAAATGAGAATTGCTGTCTCATATCCGGCGGTAGGCAAGCTCCGGCACGCTATGGAACTTTTTCGGATGACCCTGATCTGAGAAGGTAAGCGTAAGCCCTTACGCCTGCCCGCTTCCCTCCCTGAGCGGGCTATATCCGGTCAAGCCGGATACCCTGTTTGCCCCGGTTTCATTCCCCCTTGTCACCGGGGTTTTTTTTGGATGCCTACTTGACGATTGCATGACCATCCCCATCTCCATGATCATCAGCGGTGAATTGTGTACAATCCCGCGCAAAACTGCGAGGCAGGGCTATGGAATCATTGCATGGCACCACCGTGTTGGCCGTTCGTCGTGCTGGCCGGGTGGTGATTGGTGGCGACGGCCAGGTGACCTTGGGTCATACCGTGATGAAAGGCAACGCCCGTAAGGTGCGGCGCCTTTACCAGAACAAGATCATTGCGGGCTTTGCCGGGGGTACGGCTGATGCTTTCACCCTGTTTGAGCGCTTTGAAGGCAAACTGGAAAAACATGGCGGCAATTTAACTCGCGCCGCCGTGGAGTTGGCTAAGGATTGGCGCACTGATCGCCTGTTGCGGCGTTTGGAGGCGTTGTTGATCGTCGCCGATTCTCATACCCTTTTGATCATTTCTGGCACTGGCGATGTGGTCGAACCAGAGCGCAATCTGGCGGCGATCGGTTCCGGCGGTGCTTATGCTCAGGCCGCTGCCCAGGCGCTGTTGGAGCATACCGAACTCGATGCCCGGACTATCGTTGAGCAGGCTTTGAAAATCGCTGCCGGAATCTGCATTTACACGAATGAAAATCTAACTTTTGAAGAACTGGCGGACGCATGAATCAGCATCTATCACCAGTGCGCCCGTATTCTGCTTTCGTTTTACCCGTGGATGGTAGCCTTGCATGTCCGAGATGACGCCCCGAGAGATTGCCCAGGAACTGGACAAACACATCATCGGCCAAGATGCTGCCAAGCGTGCGGTGGCTATTGCCTTGCGCAATCGTTGGCGGCGGATGCGGGTGAATCCAGATCTGCGCAATGAAATCACCCCCAAAAATATCTTGATGATCGGCCCGACCGGGGTGGGTAAGACGGAAATTGCCCGACGGTTGGCCAAACTGGCGAATGCGCCTTTCATCAAGGTTGAGGCCACCAAATTTACCGAAGTGGGCTACGTTGGCCGCGACGTGGAATCCATTATCCGCGATCTCATGGACGGAGCGGTGAAAATGGCGCGTGAGGAAGAGATGGAAAAGGTGCAGCATCTCGCTGAGGAAGCGGCCTATGAGCGGGTTCTGGACACCCTGCTGCCGCGCCCGCGCAATGTCGGCTTCGCCAATGAACCCACCCCACCCGACCATTCCAGCACTCGTCAGAAGATGCGCGAGCGCTTGCTCAAAGGGGATTTGGATGACCGGGATATTGAAATTGAGATGGCCGTGCGTGCAGTCGGCGTGGAGATCATGGCCCCGCCCGGCATGGAAGAAATGACTAATCAACTACAGAGCCTGTTCCAGAATCTGAGTAATGGCCGCACCCGCACCCGCAAGCTCAAGGTCAAGGATGCCCGCAAGCTTTTGCAGGAAGAAGAAGCAGCCAAGATGATCAATGAAGAGGAACTCAAGCTGCAAGCGCTAGCGTCTGTTGAACAGAATGGCATCGTGTTCATCGACGAGATTGACAAGGTTGCCAAGCGAGGCGAATACGGTGGCCCGGATGTGTCCCGTGAGGGGGTGCAGCGTGACTTGCTGCCACTGGTGGAAGGCTGCACGGTGTCGACCAAGTATGGCATGGTGCGCACGGACCATATTCTCTTTATTGCGTCTGGGGCGTTTCATCTGGCCAAGCCGTCGGACCTGATTCCCGAATTGCAGGGCCGGTTGCCCATTCGGGTGGAGTTGAGTGCGCTGAGCACTGAAGACTTTGTGCGGATTTTGACCGAACCGGATGCTTCACTGACCGAGCAATATGTAGCCTTACTGGAGACTGAGGAAGTGAAACTGGCGTTCACGGCGGATGGGGTGCGGCGCATCGCCGAAGTGGCCTATCAGGTCAACGAGCGCACCGAGAACATCGGCGCCCGTCGCCTGCATACAGTCATGGAGCGGTTGCTTGAGACGGTCTCTTTCGAAGCGCCTGATCGTTCTGGTGAAGAAGTGGCAGTGGATGGCGCTTACGTGGATGCCCATCTGGGCGAACTGATCAAGGATGAAGATCTGACCCGCTATATCTTATGAGCATCTACGAGATTTGACGATGAGCACTCCTCCCACTGAACTCAAGCTGCATCAGACCTCACGGGTGCTGGAAGTCGCCTTCGAAGAGGGCGTCCGGTTCCAATTGCCTTGCGAATATCTGCGAGTGTTTTCTCCCTCCGCCGAAGCGCGTGGCCATGGGCCGGATACGGCGACGCTGGTGACGGGCAAGGAGCAAGTGAATATCACCGCCATTGAACCAGTAGGTCATTACGCGGTGAAACTGGTCTTTGATGATGGCCACTCGACCGGTTTATATTCCTGGAACATTTTGTATGATCTTGGCGTGAATCAGGAAAAAAACTGGCAGGATTACCTGCGCCGATCAGCCGAAGCTGGCCACCAACGCCTGGTCTGAACCGTCATGGAAAAATCCGAAACTACGCACTTCGGCTACCAGACAGTGGCCACCCGCGAGAAAGTCCGTAAGGTGGCTGGGGTGTTCGATTCGGTTGCGGGCAAGTACGATTTGATGAACGACCTGATGTCGCTGGGTGTTCATCGGCTGTGGAAGCGCTTTGCGGTGAATTTGACCGCTCTTCGCCCCGGTGACCGGGTGTTGGACCTGGCGGGCGGCACCGGTGATCTGGCCAGCCGGATGCTGCCGCTGGTTGGATCGAAGGGATGGGTCGTGCTGTCCGATATCAACGCCAGCATGTTGGGTGAGGGGCGCAAGCGGTTGGTCGATGAGGGCGTCGTCGGCAATATCAGCTATGTGCAAGCCGACGCCGAACAACTACCGTTTCCCGACAACGCCTTCCATTGCGTCACGATCGGCTTTGGCCTGCGCAACGTCACTCGCAAGGAACGGGCTTTGGGAGCCATGTATCGCGCCCTCAAACCGGGCGGGCGAGTGATCATCCTGGAATTCTCTCATCCGGTCATGCCCGGTTTGAAGCCGGCTTATGACCTGTATTCGTTTGCGGTGCTGCCGATGTTAGGCCAACTGGTGACCAGTGACGCTGCCAGTTATCGTTATCTGGCCGAGTCGATTCGAATGCACCCCGATCAGGAAACGCTGTTACAGATGATGGAGGCAGCCGGTTTTGAGCGGTGCCAGTATTTCAATCTAAGCGGCGGTATTGTGGCCGTGCATCGCGGCTACAAATTCTGATGCTGATGCCCACCGTCCTCGCTGCCGGTCTGGAGATCGCGCTCAATCGTTATTTATCGCTGGATCCTGATGCCTTGCCACCGTTGGCGGCCCTGGACGGCGCTGTAATTGCCATTGATCTGGCAGGATTGGATCTGACCTTGTACCTGTTCCCGAGCGCACAGGGTCTCCGGGTTATGGATCGCTATGAAGGTGAACCGACCGTGCAGATTCACGGGACGCCGCTGGCGCTGATCCGGCAATGGCGTGGTCAACCGGTGGGTAGTGAAATCACCGTTGAAGGCGACGCTGCAACCGGCCGACAATTTCAGGCGCTGTTGGCCCGGCTGGACATTGACTGGGAAGAACAGTTTTCGCAGGTGATCGGCGATGCTGCCGCTCATCGACTCGGTCAACTCTGGCGCGGGTTCCGCCAGTGGGGCCAACAAACATCGGCAATGCGGCTGCGGGACAGCGGTGAGTATCTGCAACAGGAACTGCGCGCCTTGCCGTCGCGCCCGGCGGTCGAATCCTTTCTGAGTGCAGTTGATGCCCTGCGTGAGGACGCGGATCGTCTCGAGGCGCGCATTGCCCGGTTGCATCGGCTCAATTCTTCATAACTCCCTTTTACAAGGGGAGCTGAACGGACACTACTCAATGTTAACCACCCGCTAGGGCTGCTCCTGACCATGCGCATGGGAGGTATTCCCGGTCCCGCCCAGTTTCTGCGGCTGTTGCACATCAACCGGGTGTTGGTGCGGCACGGTTTGGACGAAATCGTCCTGGCGACCCATTTATTTCGACCCGTGGGCTTCTTACGCCATCTGTTGCCCTGGAATTGGGTGCGGCGTGAGGAATTGACCCTGTCGCGTGGCGAGCGGATTCGATTAGCGCTGGAGGATTTGGGGCCGATCTTCGTCAAGTTTGGCCAGATGCTCTCCACCCGCCGCGATTTGATGCCTGATGATATCGCCCTGGAACTGGCCAAATTGCAGGACCGGGTGCCGCCGTTTCCTGGCGAGCAAGCGCGGGCGATTGTCGAGAAGGCTTATGGCCAGCCACTGGAAACGATGTTTGCCGAATTCAGTACCGAGCCGCTGGCTTCCGCCTCCATCGCTCAGGTTCACGTCGCCCGGTTGTTGAACGGGCGCGAAGTCGTGGTCAAGGTGTTGCGTCCAGCCATTGAGAAGGTGATCCGCCGCGATATTGAGTTGCTCTATATCGTCGCCAGCCTCGCTCAACGCTACTGGAAGGAAGGTCGCCGACTGCGGCCCCTGGAAGTGGTGGGAGAATATGAGAAGACGATTTTCGACGAATTGGATCTGGTGCGCGAGGCGGCTAACGCCAGCCAATTGCGGCATAATTTCCAGGGTTCGCCGATCCTGTACGTTCCTGAAGTGTTCTGGTCGGAGACCCGCCGCAATGTGCTGGTCATGGAGCGGATTTACGGCATTCCGGTGGGCGACATCGCTGAATTACGGCGGCGCGGGGTGAACATGCAGAAACTGTCGGAGCGCGGAGTGGTGATTTTTTTCACCCAGGTGTTCCGCGACAGTTTCTTTCACGCGGACATGCATCCCGGCAACATTTTTGTCAACGCCGAGAATCCCGATGATCCCCGGTATATCGCGGTGGACTTTGGCATTATTGGGACGCTCAGCCCAACCGATCAGCACTATCTGGCTGAGAACTTCCTGGCGTTTTTCCACCGTGATTATCGGCGGGTGGCGGAACTGCATATTGAATCGGGCTGGGTGCCGGCGGAGACCCGGGTCGATGAATTTGAATCGGCGATTCGCACCGTGTCGGAGCCGATTTTTGATCGGCCACTGAAGGACATTTCCTTTGGCGGCTTTCTACTGGCCCTGTTTCAGACCGCCCGTCGTTTCAACATGGAAG
>JBAQIQ010000398.1:0-2918 GCA_049288935.1 Candidatus Competibacteraceae bacterium | reverse complement strand
GGATCGGCGAGAGCACAATGCGGCCCTCATCTCGTTCTGTCGACGCGAGATCATCGCCTGGCGGTGGGACAGCTGGGTGGGGAATGGCTGACACTTTCGAGGAGCTCTTTACGTCATTTGCTGAGGCGATCGACCGCGATCACGAGTGGAGTGAGAAGCGCTGGCGTCGATGCTAGGATGTCTTTGAACAGCCGCCGACCGCGGGATTCTCCCACCATCACGACATCGCTTGCATAGATATCGGGATCGGGATAGGCACCGTGGCGAATGGCATCGAGATTGTAAAGCGCGGCATAGCGCTGGCCGGAGACGGTGCGAAATATGACGACATCTTCGAGGTTCGTAAACTCGTCGGTCCCCTCGGCCCTTGCGATCGCGCCCATCAGCGTCAGCCTGCCAATTACCGGATAAAGCCCGGGCTTCTTGACCTGTCCCTCGACCGTCACCACGCGGCTCACCGCTTCTTTGAGATTGACGGTGACTTGCGGGTCGCGAACGTAGGCTCGCGCAAGCTTTACAGCCAGTTCGCTTTCAATCTCGTTGGGGGTCTTACCGTTTACGTAGACAATCCCGATCAGCGGAAATGAAACCCTCCCGCTCGCATCGGCCTGAAACTCCCGCTGCGAGAGCTGCTCTATCCCAAAGACATCGATTATCAGCCGGTCAAACGGCCCCACATAGTAGGGCGTGGCATTGGTCGTTGAGTCCATCCGCTCGGGTGTGGGCAGCTCTTTACCTGTCAATACTTGCAGATCCGGGTCGCCGCCAATCACCGGCCGCCCACCGCCGCATGCGGCAAGCGCCAAGAGCATGGCCCAGCATAACGACAGCCGGTTCAGTTTCATGAAGATAGTCAAACTTGCCCGCCCCTTAATTTGTTTCGCGAATCTTACGCCCACAAAATAAAGATAATCGTGGATGCCCCGTGGAACGTCAACTCTTTTGCGGCGAGTTCAGTGGTCTGGAGATTGCCGCGCCGGACCATATGGCTGCCAGCGCCGCCATGCAGACCAGAGACGGAACTCGCAACGGATAGTCGCTAAGCGACCCCAGCATGATGAGAACCAGGACTGCCAGGCCTAACCGGGCCAATTGAGTGCCCAGCAAGCCATCTCGATTTCTGGCGACGGAAATGAGGCGCTTGCCAAAACCCAGAATTGCTATGGCAAGGATCAGCATTCCCGGGACACCCCCCGTTAGCGCGAGTTCGAGCCAGTCGTTGTGCGCATGGTTCATATATTTGGGGCTCAGCAATCCGTCGGGTTCGTAGATCTGGTAGACCTTCTCGAACGATCCCATTCCGCTTCCCCACGGGAGATGCATCTTGATCATTGTCCAAACCATCGGAAGAACCTTGACCCGCATGTCGGTGGCGGGATCGTTCGCAAGAAGCCGGTTAAATGCTTCGGCGCGATCGAGCCAAATGGTGAGGCCAACCAGACCCACCAGGCCCATCAGGACCAGAGCATTCCGTAACGGGCCGGCGTTCCTGCTTTCAGACTTGCCGGCCTGCCCCGTCTCCGACAACCAGGGAAGGATGAGAAGCCCGATAAACGTGCAGAGCATGCCCGAGCGCGATCCGGTGACCAGAATCAGCGGGATCAAGAACAGACTAGCGAGAAGTGCGCCGATCTCGCGCCCCGACAGCCCTACCATGCCCCATCTCTGACGCACCCCTCTGTGCACCCGGGCCCAAACGTAGAGCATTGGGATCATCGACGCCAAGAGCAGTGCTTGATGGTTGCGATTGGCGAACAGACCCACGGCAGCGCCGTTGTTGGTGACGGCATAGAGATAGAAGGGGCCCAGGGGCTCGTCCAAGACCTGGACCAAACCCAAAAATGCACTGGCGAGACCGAGCACCAAGACGATGCCGACAAGCCTGGCCTGTTGATACAACGTTTGCTGGACGGCCAATACCAGGGTGGCGAGTGGCGCGAATGATGACCAAAGCGCATTGCGCGTTTCTGCTGGCGTCATCGTCATGGGTCGCCAGATATCGCCTAATCCGGCCGTGTGATCGATCTCGACGATGATCTCCCGGCCAGGAAGCAACTGCCAGATCGACGGCGGCAGCGGCACCAGTTGCAGTAGTGGCAGGGCAATCCACAGCGCGGCCAAGCCGAGAATAAAACTGTTCTGGCGCACAACATCCGAAGTCAATGCGGCAAGTGCATAGCCAAAGACCAGCATCGAGATGGGTCTCAAGACGATCAGTGATTGGATGTCGCTGCGCGAGCCGCCGCCGAGGAGAATGACCAAGGCCAACCAGGCACACAGAATCCAGAATTTTCGTTCCTGCCAGAACAGGCTTTCGACAAAGCGTCCGCGTAGGCCATGGCTCGTGCGAGGTGAGCCTGCGTTGCCATATCTCGACGTCGCCTTGCTTGCCCCCAATAGAGCTCCCGAGTGGTGCTGATTGTGCATTCAACCCTGTTCTGCCACCGAAACTGCCAATCGCAGGGAGAGTCTTGGTCCTGGTGCCTGAACTAGCGAGGCCGCATCTAGGCGGGCACCGCTCCCAAGGCATTGAAAAAATGCCATCCACGACGGCTACCGCAGTATGGTTGAGATTCGCCCACACTCATTTTTGCTCGTGCCATCGTGGCGTGCCGCACCTTAATCCTCGGACGCACCCCTGAGTTCACAGCCCACCTCGCTACGCGGCTGTTAGGGAAGCACATTCACCGGGAGCCGAATCCGCTCCAGACTGTCTTTATTGTCTTCAATACAATGAGAAAGTCAAGCCAGATCGAAAAATAGCGGATGTAGTAGAAATCGTATTCGAGCTTGATATGCGCCGAGTCGAGCTCAGCAACATTGCCCTGGTGGACCGCAGCCCATCCCGAAATGCCCGGGCGCATCGCATGGCGGTAGTTGTAGAAGGGAACATGCTCGGCATAGTGCTCGGCGAGGCT
>JBAQIQ010000397.1:0-2165 GCA_049288935.1 Candidatus Competibacteraceae bacterium | reverse complement strand
CCCGATGGATCTCAGCCGGCTGGATCCCAGCCCCTCCAAAGCCCGCCGCCCGCAGGTCTTTGTGGATGCCGATCTTGAGCGGCCGGGGCTGCTCCCAGTCGAAACCCGCCGGGTACGTCGCCATCAGCGCCGGAAGGACGGTGGCCGGAGCCGGCACGGTGGGGTCGGGATCGGCGACCCTCAGGCTCGGGTCGGTCATAACGAGGACTCGCGGTGGCGGCAGCATGGATTAAGGCATTGCTTACAAGTTAAGGATTTTGCGAAGCTGTCAAGCCCCTTATTTAAATCAGGAACTGACGGATGGACACCTCGCCGATGGTCCCCACTGCAGCGCCGGTGCAGCCGATAGAACCCCCATCGACGGTTTCGAAGCCGGAGGAGGCGAAGCTCCAGAAACGGAGTTCGGTCCGTCATACCCGCGCCATCCAGCGCGACCGGACCCAGCGCCCGCTTGGGGCACCGCCGGCGGCAGCGGTGGTCGCACGCCTGACCGAGATCGTCCATCCGGCGACCTTGGCCCAGGTGAGTTATTTTCACGGCTTGGGGTTGCGCGCCCGCCTGTTGACCTTGCCGGTGATGGTGGCCCTGGTCCTGAATTTGTTGTGGCGGCAGATCGGTAGTATCAACGAGCTGGTGCGGGTCGTTCGTACCGAGGCGGTGTGGTGGGTACCGCCGTTGCGCGAGCTGACCCAACAAGCCTTGGCGCAGCGTCTGCGCACCTTGCCGGCGGTGGCCTGGGCCCAGGCCCACTTTACCGCGGTTCTGATTGCCGATGGGTCGACCCTGGACGTCCTGTTGCGCCGGATCGGCCTGCTGCGGGACGCGGTGAAGGCCCCCTTGGCCGGGCGGATGATGGCCGTGCTGGATTTGGCCTCGCGGTTGCCCCGGCGGGTGTGGTACGACGCCGACCCCCACGGTCATGATGCCCGATTTTGGGATCGGCTGGTGGCGGCGATTCCGACCGGCGCGCTGGTCGTCTTCGACCTGGGCTTCACCGATTTTGCCCGGTGGGCGACCCTGACCGCCCGCGGGGTGACCTGGTTGACCCGGGCGAAAAAGAATCTGAAGTATGAAGTCGCGCAGGTCCTGGTTCATACCTCGGCGGTTCGGGATCGCCTCGTCTGGATCGGCAAGGGTGCCACGCGCCAACCGGTCCGCTTGATCGAGGTCCAAGCCCACGGCACCGTCTATCGCTATCTGACCAACGCCTTGGACTTGACTCGCCTGCCGACCGCCCAAGCGGTGGCCCTGTATCGCCAGCGCTGGCGAGTGGAAGACGCCTTCTCGATCGTCAAGCGCTTGTTGGGCTTGGCGTATTTCTACAGCGGCGCCGAAAACGCCATCCAAATGCAACTGTGGGCCACCTGGCTGTTGTACGCCGTATTGATCGACTTGACCGACGCCGTCGCCGAAGCGCTGGCGCGACCGTTCGCGGAGGTCTCCGTGGAAATGGTCTACCGCAGTCTGTATTTCGTCACGAACGCCGTTGCCCAGGACCCGACCACCGACCCCGTCCGCTATTTGGCCGACCACGCCCGCGAGTTGGGCATCATCAAACGACCTCGCAAAAAAGCGCCTCATGAACGTCCTCCAACAACCTCCAAACATCTCCACTTTATCCCTTGACAATCAATTAAATGGCTTAACTTGTAAGCAATGGGATTAAGGGTAGCCCATCGCGGGCGCAACCGGGGCGCGACAAGCCCCGCCGTTCAGGGCGGGGTCGCTATCCATCGAAGATCGGGTTGCAGGCGACCCGGATAAAGCGGGCCGGGGGAGAGTTCCAGGCAGCGCGGCAATTTCAGTGCGGAAACGCGGCGCGGCATTGCCGCTCCAGGATCAGCGACAACAACCATCCAAATCGGTGCGGAGCCTTGTGGCAACAGCAAACCCTGGCGTCCCATGCACTGGTAAATCTCGCGGCGTTCCCGGAACGCTGCTGTTTTAATCCACGACTGCTCCATGAGCGCTTCAGCAAACGGTTTCGCCGTCACCCAGTACGCTTCCCCGGTACGCCAGCCCGGACCCTCTTGCCGGTTAAACTGCGGGTGGTGAATCAGATCCTGCAAGACCTGGCGCACGGCGTGACTCAATGCCGTGGGGTGAGAGGGTCTCGTGCCGGTCTCGAACGGATCGCCATCCTGTCGCGGCGGCGTCTTGACGCC
>JBAQIQ010000396.1:0-1911 GCA_049288935.1 Candidatus Competibacteraceae bacterium | reverse complement strand
GCCGTAACATTTTTCCTTGTCGTCGGCAGCGGATGCCGGCGCGGTGGACAGAGCCAGTGCGGAACCCAGGGCCAGGGCCAAGGCGGTGGCGGAAAGAGTGGTCGTAGTCAGGGTCTTGCTCATGTTGCATTCCTCATCATCGGTCGTGGGTCAAGCTCAAAAATCTCCTCCATTCGCGGAGGAGGAGGGGTTGAACGCTCATGCTGTTGCGTTCGATAGGGATTAGTCGAAGCGGCCGGGCGTTCCTTACAGCGGCGGCGAAAATAATCGGCGCCATCGACGGTGTCGCGTGGATTTCTCGATGGCGTTGAGCCGTTCATCCATCGCGATGGGCGGCGATAGCGGTTTTCATGGGTCGTACTCCTCAAAAAGCAAGGCTTGGGGGTTTATACTATTTCTCTATAGATTTAGTTCTACTTTGTCAGAACACTTGTCACTATTCATTAAGTTGCTGTTTGCGATAGGCGGAATCGATAGCGGCCTGACGTTTTCGGTGGCGAACCGC
This sequence comes from Candidatus Competibacteraceae bacterium, assembly GCA_049288935.1. GTDB lineage: Bacteria > Pseudomonadota > Gammaproteobacteria > Competibacterales > Competibacteraceae > UBA2383. The sequence continues at coordinate 1,406 of JBAQIQ010000396.1, read as the reverse complement.
CATCTGGCGGAGGACCTCCTCCAGGGTTGTATTCCACCGGGGTAAGAAACGGTTCAACAACGCGCGGATATCCGTGTCACTCAGCAGCGGTCGGGTCTGATGATGAAGCCGCCGCTCTTCCAACAGAAACAGCATGGCCATCAGGACCAGCGCCAAATGATGGCGCCACCCCCACCGACGGTCGGGCACCCGCTCTCATCGATTAGCAAGGCGCTATCCGCGTGTCCCCCCAACAGCCGATTCGCCTCTTGAGCCACCTGCTCCAGCACCGCCCGCTCAAGCCGATTCGCTTAGCATGTGGTGCAAGGCTTGATGGTCAGCCTCGGGAATCACCTCTTCCATTCGCTCCATGGTCTTGGTTTCCGCCTACAGCAAACCCCGGACATAGTGCCGAGCCACCGTCTCGACCGTTCGGGTCCCCCGGCCGAAGGAACCAGTGACGCGACCACAAAAATCCATAAACCGCTGACCGATCCCGGCCAACAACCCGACTTCGGCATCAGCGGTCGAGTTTTTTTGATGCTTCCGTGTGCGCCTCTTTCATGCGCTACCTCATCAACCTTGTCTTTTGATCAAAAGCATATATTATCTTATTTATTATTTAAATCAAATAGATAAATATGAAAAAGTAGAATTATGATTCAAAATTGTAGATACTGTTATCGTGGTCAAGCGCCATGAAGAGATGGATCGAAGGGTTGCCCCGACTTGAGGACGCCGAAGGTGACATGAACGAGTTTGCGCATCATGGCGCCGATGATGACCATGGGCGCCTTGCCGCCGCCGGCGAGGCGATCCCGAAAGGCCCGGCCCCCAGTGGTCTTGTGCAAGGTGACCATGGCCGGCAGGTAAAGCGCCTTACGCAGGCCGACGTGTCCCACTTTCGAGAGGCGAGGTTTGCCGCGCACGCTGCTGCCGGACTCGTGCTGGCGCGGGTCGAGGCCAGCGAAGGCGACGGCTTGGCGGGCGTGGCCGAACCGGCCGGGTCCGCCGTAGAACGACAAAAGGACCGGAATGGTTTTATCCCCCAGACCGGACACGGAAGCGAGCAGGCGCTGCTGAATCTTGAGGTCGGGATCGTCGTCGATTCCGAGGGTGAGTGTCATGAAAGTTCCTTGCGCAATCGACCTGATGAATGCAGGCTCACGACTCAGTCGGGCCGAAGATACGGTCCGATTTCTCGCAAGAGGATTTTAGAGAAGACCGGTGCATCATCTACGCGTCGAGTTCGAGCGCTCCAGGGCGGGTACGGCATCCGGTCTCCCTGTGCAGGCCGTCTGATCTTGACATCCTCCCCGCCCTAAAGGACGGGGATTCCTGACTTCGCAATCAGGGTTTTCTGGTTCGTTGAGGATTGCCCAGATGAACAACCCTCACAGAAACACAATACAAGGGCGGGTTAGGGC
>JBAQIQ010000395.1:0-10339 GCA_049288935.1 Candidatus Competibacteraceae bacterium | reverse complement strand
GCACATACTCCATGACAATATAGGGCGCGTCGGCTTCCTCGCCGTATTCGAACACGGTGACAATATTGGGATGCAGGCAGCGGCCCGCAGCGCGCACCTCACGGCGAAACCGCTCCAGCCACTCGGAACTGTCGTCGCTGCGCAGCAGACGGCGGTGAATGGTCTTGATTGCCACTTGGCGGTCAATCGCCGCATCGTGACCGAGATAGACCATCCCCATGGCGCCACGGCCGAGCAGGCCGGTGATTTGATAGCGGCCGACGCGCAACGGCAATGCGCCGCTGATCCCGCTGGTGTCGCCGCTCTCGTTCATGTCAGTCGCCCAGCATCTTCATCGCGCTTTCCAGGCTGAGCCGCATCCGGTTGAACGATTGCGACAGTGAGGCGATCTCGTCAGAACCCGGCTTCACATATTCTGGAGCATCGGGCTTGCCCATGCTCACCTCATTGGCGACTTCGGCCATGCGCACTACGGGCCGGATCACCACGAAATGCAGCAGAATGTTGAGAAGCACCAACAGCAATACAAAAATTCCGCTCAACAGAATCATGAAGGTTATAAAGGTTTGCTGCGCCCGCGCCAGCGGTAGCGACATGGGTACGGTGACGATTTGCGCACCGATAATTTCGTTCATCTTCCAGCCAAAGCCGTTATTGACGCCGTAGATGTCGGTCATGGTCTTGGGCGCATCCTCAACCCGGCCGTGACAGACCAGGCAGTTCTCATTGTAAATCCCCAAAGGTCGGGCCAGGTTGAGCATTCGCCCGGTCGGGGTCTCCCGTTCGACGATCAGTTCCTTGCGTTCGGCGTTATTGCGGAATTCGTGAATGATATCCGCTTCCCAGTCGCTGGCCCGGTCATTGGGATTGGTCGGATTCAAGGCCGCTTCCTTGTAGGTGTATTCGGGGAACGTGGTCCGCAGCGCCTGGAAGCTTTGCGTGGCGGCAAACGCCGCGACCGTCTCTGGTCGAAACTCACGCTTCATCTGCAAAGTGAGCAATGGTTGAATCCGTTGGACTGTGTAGGCGCGGGCGCCCATGGCGCTTTCCATCATGATACGGGCATTTTGCAACACTTCCTCGCGGGCGTTCTGCTTGAGGATCTGATCCGACAGATACGCCGCCAGCGCCAGGCCAATGACGAAGGCCAGCAGTAACACCAGATTGAACTTCATACGCAAACCCATGGGCCAACTCCTCAAAAAAAAATAGCAATGATCAATGATCGCGTTCAACCAGCCGGCTGGCAGCCTTGAGTAAAACGGTCATACGCTTTACTGAACCCGGCCAGGTTGAAAGACACGGGAAAAGATTGTGTGGCCGGCCAGGTTGGCCAGAAGCGCAAATAAACGGTGGCCTGCTTGCCGGCGCGAAATTGTTCAATCAGTTTGGGTAGCTCCTGATCGAAGACCAGAAGCATTTTATGGTGAGTCACGGTCGTACTATGCACTGGCGGTTCCTTGTCCACTACCAGGCGCAAGTCAGTGAATGAGGCGTCCAGCTCCGACTCAGTAATGACCCGCAGGCTGGCGCTATCCAGCGCCAGGAACACCGGGGTTGAATCGTAGCCATCCGGGGTGGTTTGAGCTTCGCTGATCAGCAGGCAACGGGATTGGCGAGTGACCGGATCGGGTCGGACGACTGCGGTCCAGGCCGCATCCGCCAGTGCGGGCGCCAGGGCCAATCCGCAGATGAAGGCCCATTGCCAACCGCTGGCTGGATTGCATCGAGTAGTATTTCTCTTGTTGGCGCGCACAGTATTCAGCCCTCCATTCCGGTATAGTAACGTTAAAATCAGCCGCTGCGGGGTATCCCATGATGCAAACTGATGATGATTCGACCGCTATCTTTGCCAGCGATGGCTCAGCAATCCAGCGCCTGCACTTGTGCAATCAGGTGAACGGGTTGCCGGTGCTGACCGATGAAACCGGCGCGCCGGTTGCTCCCTGGCAAGCTGAACTTCTGCGCTGGCCACCCGAGATCGAAGCAACGTTGAAACGCGGCGGATATCTCCTCCTTCGGACGCCTGACGCGGAACTGTGGTGTAATTGCGCCGATTAACGAGATATAGCGTATTCATCTTAGACCACGATCATGATGACGTTCTGCTATTTGCCACTTCACCGATTGATGAAAAATGGAAATTCTCTCTGATCTGCTGTCATTCTTCCTGCACATTGATCAGCACCTCCGGGAACTGGCCAGCCAATACGGCGGCTGGCTTTATGGCATCCTGTTCCTGATCATTTTCTGCGAAACCGGACTGGTCGTAACGCCCTTTCTGCCCGGCGATTCGCTGCTGTTTGCCGCCGGCTCGCTGACCGCGCTGGCTGATAGCGCGATGAACATTCATACCTTGTTCCTGCTGCTGACGGCCGCCGCTATCCTCGGCGATACGGTCAACTATGCCATCGGTCATTACTTTGGCGAAAAGGTGTTCAGTCCCGACGCTCGAGTGCTCAAGCAGGAGTACCTCGACCGTACCCACCAGTTTTTCGAGCGGCATGGCGGCAAAACCATTGTCATTGCCCGCTTCGTGCCGATCATCCGCACCTTCGCTCCCTTTGTGGCCGGGGCCGGCAGCATGACCTACCGCCATTTCCTGTTCTACAACGTCACCGGCGCTATCGCCTGGACCGCTTCGTTTCTGTACGGCGGCTACTTTTTCGGCAACCTGCCGTTCGTTAAGCAGAATTTCACACTGGTGATCCTGGCGATTATCATTTTGTCGATTATGCCGGGGGTCATTGAGTACTGGCGGCATCGCCGCGCTGCGGCCACCGCCCGTGTTGAATGAGTCCTGGCGTTTGCAACCGATCCAGCCGCTGTATAATCCTCACGGGATATCCGGAAAAACCACCGGAAGCCCGCCTGCTTTTTCCTTCAGACCCACGGAGTACAAGCCATGAGCCAAACGTGCCGCATTGAACTGGATGGAAAGACCCATGACTTCCCCATCATTCAGGGAACGGAAAATGAGCGGGCCATCGACGTTAGCGCTTTGCGCGACCGCACCGGCTACATCACCCTGGATGACGGATACGGCAACACCGGTTCCTGCAAATCCGCCATCACCTATATTGACGGTGACCAGGGGATTTTGCGTTATCGCGGTATTCCGATTGAGCAATTAGCCGAAAACAGCACCTTTGTTGAAACCGCCTGGCTGGTGATCTGGGGTCGGCTGCCGACTCAGGAAGAGCTGAGCCGTTTCAGCAATCGACTGACCCAGAATGAAATGATGCACGAGAGTTTGCGCAATCATTTCGAAGGGTTTCCGCCCAATGCCCATCCGATGGCAATTCTCTCGGCGATGATCAACGCCATGAGCTGCTATGAATCGGAGATGATGGACATTGAGGATGAACGCACTCTGGAACGGGCGGCGGCCCGGATCATTTCCAAGGTGCGCACCATCGCGGCGGCCAGCTACAAGATGTCCATCGGCCAACCGTTAATGTATCCGCATCCCGAATACAAGTACTGTGAGAACTTCCTGCACATGATGTTCTCGTTGCCGTATCGGGAGTATGTGCCCACCCCGGAAGTCGCCCGCGCTTTGAACCTGTTTCTGATCCTGCACGCGGACCATGAGCAGAACTGTTCAACCAGCACGGTGCGGATGGTGGCGTCCAGCCAGGCCAATATGTTCGCCAGTTGTGCGGCGGGCGTCTGCGCACTCTGGGGACCGTTGCATGGCGGCGCCAACGTAGCGGTGATCGAAATGCTGGAATTCATCCGCCAATCCGGCATGAGCGTGGCCGACTATGTCAGTCGGGTCAAGGCCAAGGACACCAAGCTGCGGCTGATGGGGTTCGGACATCGGGTTTACAAGAACTTCGATCCTCGGTCGAAGATTCTCAAGACGGCATCGGACAAAATGCTGGCGAAGATGAACACCAGTGATCCATTGTTGGATATTGCTCTTGAGCTGGAGGCGGTGGCGCTTCAGGACCCTTATTTCATCGAACGTAAACTGTATCCGAATGTAGACTTTTACAGCGGCACCATCCTGCGGGCCATGGGTATTCCGTTAAACATGTTCACGGTGATGTTCGCCATGGGCCGGATACCGGGCTGGATCGCCAACTGGAAGGAACTCCATGACGATCCGAAGTCGCGGATCTATCGGCCACGGCAGGTCTATGTGGGCAAGACCATTGGCGATTACACGCCGATTGACCAACGTTAAACGCCAGACGTTCTCCAATGCCACCCATCCTCCTCCTCACCTAAGGGGGAGGAAACTTTATGAACCGCTTCCCTCTGCACTTTTCCGGGCTTGATACTTGCTACCGCCTTGCGGATGGGCGCGAGGCTCGTCGGCATTACCTGGATTCCGCTGCATCGACCCTGGCCATGAACTGCGCCCGCCAGGTTGCGGATGAGTTGCTGCGCCACTATGCCAATACCCATAGCCAGGCTCACTTCTCCGCCCGGATTGTTAATTACGTTCACGACTGGGCACATCGACAAGTCCTGGATTTTTTCGGGTTAAATCATTCGGGGCATCATATCGTCTGCTTTGCTGGGACCGGCAGCACCACCGGTTTGAACCGGTTAGCGCGGGCGCTGGCAACGCGGCGTCCTGAACGGGATATCGTGCTGGTTTCGCTAATGGAGCATCACTCCAACGACCTGCCGCATCGCAAAAAAGCCGGTCAAGTGGTCCACATTCCGCTGATGGGCCAGGCGCCAGCGTTGGGAGCTGTCGATTTGGCAGCTCTTGAACGGTTACTGGAGCACTATCGGGGCCGGGTCAACTACGTCGCGGTGTCCGCCGCCAGCAACGTCACCGGCATCGTCAATCCAGTGCATGACATCGCCGCGCTGGCTCACGCCTACGGCGCTTGGATAGTGGTGGACGCTTCACAATATGTCGCCCACGCCCACCTGCCTCTCAGCGATACGGGGGCGGCAGAGCGGGAACTGGATGCTGTCGCATTTTCCGGCCACAAGCTGTATGCGCCAGGTTCGCCGGGCGTGATGGTCGTGCGGCGGGCGTTGCTGGAAGGTCAGGCGCCGGATGAACTGGGCGGCGGCATGGTGGAGGATGTGAGCGTCAGCGGTTACCAAATAACCGACCGCTTTCCCGACCGTGAAGAAGCCGGTACGCCCAACATCCCCGGCGCGGCGCAGCTCGGCGCGGTGCTGAATGTGCTGCAACGCATTGGCATGGCCAAGGTTTACGTCGCCGAGCAACAGTTATTGCGGTATTTGCTGACTGAACTGGCCGCCATGCCAGAGGTGCGAATTTACGGCGACCCTGACCCGGATCGCACCCCGCGTCTGGGCGTGGTCTCCTTTAATCTGGCTGGCCTAGAGCATGGCCTGGTCGCTGCGGTACTGAATGACTATCACAATGTCGCGGTCCGCAATGGCTGTTTCTGCGCCCATCCCTACGTCCGCGAATTGCTGAAACCGGAATTGTGGGAGCTGGACCTTGAGCTCGATACTGGCGATGCAGAGGCGCTGATTCAACCATGGCGGGGTATGGTGCGGGCCAGTCTGGGGCTGTATTCCACAGAAGAGGATATCGAGGCGCTGCTGACGGGCGTCCGCGATTTGCTGGCCCACCCGGATCATTACCGCGCCCAGTATCAGGCAGACGGTGATGGAAATTTTCGCCATCGGACCTTTGCTGTTGCCCCGGAATCGCTGTTCGATCCAGCAGCGGTGCTGCATCAGGCTCTGGTACATCTTGTCACAAGGTCTTACATGCTATAGTCATTGCATATCTCGTTGGTCACCGGGTAGCCTGCCATCATGCCTAATTCCCTGCGCAAATTTATTGGTCTGCTGTTGGTTTTGGCCGCGGTTGGCGTTGCCTCCTGCCAGTCTCTGGTGGCGTCTTGCGCGCCCAACGCCACCCCGCCGCCTGCCCACAGGCTGCGCTAACTTCGGGAGTCGCCATGATGGGCCGACTTCTGTTGCTGGCCGGCGTCGTTCTGATTCCGATAACCGCTCTCTTTTTACTGCTTCAACGGATGGCTCAAACGATGGCTGAACGCTACCGTCTCCCCTCTGGCCAATTCCCTTCAACCAAGGGTGTGATGATGTTTCTGTTACCCCTGCCCGTGCTGATCGCCGCCATCATGGCGTTAGCGCAGGGGCGGCTCGGCCCACTGATCGGCGATGCGGTCGGCTATAGCCTGTTTCTGGCCGGAGCGCTGCTGCTGCGGCGCGGGTTGCTGTCGGAGGGTGAATATGACCGTCGCCGCATCGCTAAAACACCTTGGCCATTCAAAACCTTGGGCGGTGGATTGATTGGGCTGGCGACGGGCGTCACCGCTTGGCTCGGTGCGGGCCACTCTCTCGCCATCGGTGGCGCTTTCGGACTGGTGGCCTTGCTAGGTTGTTATCTGCACTATGGTTTTGATCCACGCGCCGCCAAGCGTTTTACCGACCGTGATGGCATCGACGCCACTGAACAGGTGGTGCAGGCGCTGGAACAGGCGGAGCGCAGCATCGTTGCTATTGAACAGGCCAACCGTGATATTCGCAATGCCGAACTGAACGCCCGGCTGCGACGCATTGTTCAATTGGCGCGGGACATTCTGAAGCTGCTGGAAGAAGACCCGCGTGATCTGCGCCGCGCCCGCAAATTCCTGAATGTCTATCTGGATGGCGCGCAGAAGGTGACAGAGGGCTACGCCAAAACGCACGCCCGGGTGGCTGCGCCTGAACTTGATGACAATTTTCGCCGAGTGCTGGCCACCATTGAAGAGGTGTTTCAGGAGCAGCAGCAGAAGTTGCTGGAAACCGATATCACCGATCTTGATGTCCAGATTGAGGTGTTGACGACCCAGTTGAAGCGGGAAGGGGTTATTTAGCAGCCACCGCCATTCAGCGAGGAAAGAACTCGTGGTCTATGTTCCGCAACGTGCGCTGGAGCTGCTACGCCTCGGTTCCGGGGGGCCAGGCGGAATTTCGCAAAGGCCAGGAAGAGGCGATGCGCCACATCGTCGAAGGGCACAATCGCTTGTTGGTGGTGCAATGGTCAGGCGAAAGCATGGCTGCAACGTCTGGTCAGCGAAGACGTGTTGGAGCCGCAGAAAAAACCGGCTTATGACGTTGTCAAATCCAGTCTGCTTTAGTCAACTTCACGAATACCCAGTTTAAATCCAAGGAGTCCAAAGATATGTCCACCACGCCACCGCCAGTCCCCGTGACAAACTCAAATGAAATCGATACCTTGCCCGCGATGGCCGGGGTATTCGCCACCGCGCTGCCCCAGGTTCAACAGGATTTGGCGGCCCGCGCTCCCGATCTCGCCCAGGATCAACAGAAGGTGACTGCGCTGGTTGCGGAAATCAATTTGCGCGACAGCAACTCGATTATTTTCTTTGGCAGCAAAGCCCAGGAACAGTTAACCACCGTCTCCGACAGTATGCTGGAGGGGGTACGCAACAAGGACAGCGGCCCGGCCGGAGCTGCGTTGAATGATATGGTCAGCATATTGCGCGGCTTCGACCTTGATGAACTGGATCCGAACAAAAAGCCGGGCTTTTTCGCCAGGCTGCTCGGTAAGGCCAAGCCCTTGGCTAAAATCGTTCAGCAATATGAACTGGTGCGCAACCAAATCGACGATATCAGCAACGCTTTGGAGCGGCACAAGACCCAGTTGCTGACCGATATTGCTTCGCTGGACCGGCTGTACAGCGCGAACCTGGACTATTTTCACTCGCTGGAACTGTACATTCAGGCCGGCGAGGACAAGCTGCGCCAAGTGGATGCTGAGGAACTGCCGGCGCTGGAGCGCGAGGTTGCCGCCAGCGAGGACATGGTGAAAGCGCAAAGCCTGCGCGATCTGCGCGCCAGTCGCGATGATCTGGAACGGCGTGTTCACGATCTCAGGCTGACCCGCCAGGTCACTATGCAAAGCTTGCCCAGCATTCGCCTGGTGCAGGAGAACGATAAGAGCCTCATCGGCAAAATCAACTCGACGCTGGTCAATACGGTGCCGTTATGGCGGCAGCAGCTCGCTCAGGCGATCACCATCTACCGTTCCGGCCAGGCCGCTGAGACCGTTAAGGCGGCTTCCAATCTGACCAATGACCTGCTGGCGGCGAATGCCGAGAACCTGCGGCAAGCCAATGTTCAGGCGCGCACTGAGATCGAACGTGGCGTGTTCGACATCGAAACGGTGAAAAAGGCGAATCAGACCCTGATCGCCACGATTGAAGACAGCCTGCGTATCGCTGACGAAGGCCGCCGCCATCGGCAGGAAGCGACTACGCAACTGGAAGCCTGTGAAGCTGAATTACGACAAGCGTTGGCGTCAGCCCATGCACGAACCCGCCAACCGGTTGGAGGTCGCTGAGATGGGGCTTTGGGATAAGTTAGTGGGCGAATTCGTCGATGTCATTCAATGGATCGACGATTCCAATGACACGCTCGTCTACCGTTTTGAACGGCATGGCAACGAAATCAAATTCGGCGCCAAGCTGACGGTGCGCGAGGGCCAGGTCGCGGTGTTCGTCAACGAGGGCCAGATCGCCGACACCTTTCAACCCGGCATGTACGAACTGAAGACCAACAACCTGCCGATTCTCTCGACCTTGCAGGCGTGGCAACACGGCTTTCAAAGCCCGTTCAAGGCTGAAGTGTATTTTTTCAGCACCCGCCGCTTCACCGACCTCAAATGGGGTACGCAGAATCCGGTGATGCTGCGCGACGCCGAATTCGGGCCGATTCGGCTGCGGGCCTTTGGCAACTATGCTATTCGGCTCAAGGACGCGCCAACCTTTCTGCGCGAGATTGTCGGCACAGACGGTCGTTTTACTACGGACGAAATCACTGGCCAGTTGCGGAACATGGTGGTGTCGCGCTTCACCAACATCCTCGGTCAGGCGAAAATTCCGGCCCTGGATTTGGCCGGCAACTATGATCAACTCGGCCAATTCCTGTTGCAGCGCATCGCCCCGGAATTCGAGGCGGTCGGCCTGGAGCTGACCAATCTGCTGGTGGAAAACATTTCGTTGCCGAAAGAGGTCGAAGCGGCCCTGGACAAACGCAGCAGCATGGGCATCGTTGGCAATCTCGACCAGTACACCCAGTTTCAAGCGGCGGAGGCCATGCGCGATGCCGCCGTCAATCCCGGTGGCGGTTCCGAGGCGATGAGCATGGGGTTGGGGCTGGCAATGGCCCAACGATTGAATGAGACGCTGGCTCGCCCGGCGCAACCGGCTCCGCAATCCACCCCCATCGTTCCCCCCCCATTGCCGGCGACTCGCGCCTATTTCATCGCAGTGAATAACCAGCAGACCGGGCCATTCCCGATGGACGAATTGCAACGGCAAGCGCAGGCCGGTCAACTGACCCGCTCGACCATGGTGTGGACCCAAGGCATGGCGAGCTGGACTCAAGCCGGCGAAGTGATGGAGCTAAACGCGCTATTCGCCAATGTGCCACCACCCCTGCCCAATGCCTGAAGGCTGCGATCAAGCGGATATTGGATCTTAACAACCCGACTTTTCACGCAACGTTACGACCAAAGGAGGTCGTTATGGGACTTTTCGATTTTGTGATCAATCAAGGCAAGAAACTGTTCGGCGCGGGCGATGACCCCGCCGCCAAGATCAAGCAGGAAATCGAGGCCGCTAACCCCGGCATCAAAAATCTGGGCGTCGAATTCAAGGACGGCCAGGTCAAGCTTTCCGGCGAGGCCGCCAGCGCCGAGGCCATGGAAAAAGCCGTTCTGATGGCCGGTAACGTCCAAGGGGTTGAGAAGGTTTCCGCCGATCAGGTGCAAGCGCCGCCGCAGGCAGGCAACGTTGAATATTACGTCATTCAAAAGGGTGACACGCTCTCGGTGGTCGCCAAGAAATTCCTCGGCAACGCCAACGACTATCCAAAAATCTTCGAAGCCAACCGCGAGGTCATCAAGGATCCCGACAAGATTTATGTCGGCCAGAAAATCCGCATTCCGCTCGGTTGAAACCCGGAGCGTTCGTGGTGGGGCCGCACGCTCGCGGTCCCGTACACCAAAAACAAATGATCGAAGAGGATTTGAGATGGATGCATTCAAAATATTGGGCAGTCTGCTGGGCAACAACGCCACATCTTCCGGGCAAGGCGGCAATATTCTCGGTCAACTGATCGGCGGTTTGGCGGGCCGTGCGCAGGCCGGCGGGACCGGTGGCGGCTTGACCGACCTTCTTGGTGGCCTCATGGGTGGCGGCGGGACCGGCGGCGGCCTGACCGATATCCTGAGCAATCTCGCCGGCAGGGCGCAGGCCGGCGGGACCGGCGGCGGTTTGACCGATATCCTGAGCAATCTCGCCGGCAGGGCGCAGGCTGGCGGGACCGGCGGCGGTTTGACTGACCTTCTCAGCGG
>JBAQIQ010000394.1:0-1773 GCA_049288935.1 Candidatus Competibacteraceae bacterium | reverse complement strand
GGGAACGGCTGGTTCATCAGGCCCGGAGGAGGGCGGTTTATCCGCGGGTGGCGGTTGCAACAGGAAGACGGAGCCGGGCGGCAACAAATCGCCGGGGGGAACGGCCGGTTCATCAGGCGCCGGCGGTTCCGGTGGGGGGGCTGGCGGCGGCTTGGGGGCGGGTGGTGGAGCTGAGCCGCCTTCCTTGAGGCGATTCAGGATGTCGATTAGGTCGAGATAGTCTTGATCACCATCAGTTTCCGTCTGTTCAACGGTGCTGATCATGACCCGCACCGCATCCAGCATGTTCAGCAAGGCGCTGGCCATATCCTGGGTGAAGCGCAGCTTGCCGTCCCGCAGCAGCGACAGGAGATTTTCTCCGGCATGAGTCAGCTTTTCGAGATGGGTGAAGCCGAGGAAACCACAGGTTCCCTTGATGGTGTGAACGGTCCGAAAAATGCTTGCGAGTGTCTCCCGGTCCTCGGGATTCTGTTCGAGCACGACAAATTTGTTATCGAGTTGATCGAGACCTTCCTGGCTTTCGGTCAAAAACTCTTTGATGATTTCATCCATAGCAGCAAAGGCGCCCGAACGTGGGTTTGGTGTTTGGGTAACGGGTCTTAACAGTTGGCGGATTCATAATCAGGCTAGAGCATAAGGCCGCGTTAGTCAGTGAGCAATAATCGAACAGGTGATCATTATTTTAATCGCTGGTCGGCGCCGCGCCGCCGGGAGAAGCGACGAAATTTTGACCCAGCGATAGTCTTGAAACGCCAAAATACCGTCATTTCAAGGCAGAAAAATTCTGAAAATTAGTCTTATGTAATTTTTTACACTAAGCAACAACGATGTAAATTGGTTTTAATATAACATAATTGTTATTATTTTTTGATGAATGCTCTTTAATTACTTAAAGAGGTTGACGATAATATAGTTTATGAGTTCTACCAGAAAAAGATTGCATTATGCACGGGAAAGCAAAAAATGTGCCTTTCAAGAATGACCCAGGTCCAAACCGGAGAATTGGGGGTGCCGAACGAGTATTATCCATTAAAATTAAAAGATTGAATCAATTTGGCAATCCGGCCCCGTGCGGTGAACCTTCGTTATTGCAGGAAGGCATCACCCTGGAATGCTTAAGCTCCATTCTGCAATTGGTGTTCAGTTCCATCTGGAAAATAGCGCGGCTTTCAAATAATGTATTTTTATTGAGTCAAATAGGGTTCATGCAGATCAATGGACCGGAAAGTGCTGCGGAAATCTCGAGTTTAGAGATTAGGAAAACAAAACCATGAACATGACCCATCTGAAAATCGGCACGCGCTTGACCATCGGCTTCGGGGTCATCGCCGGCATCGCCCTGGCGCTGGGCTTGGTCGGCTACTACGGTATCGTCGCGAGCGACAAGGCCATCGAAGAAATCGGCGGGGTCCGGCTGCCGAGCGTACAAGCGCTCCTGACCCTCAGCGAAGCCCAGACGGCCGAGGAGGCGGTGGTCTGGAAGCAGTTCGTGCCCGCCTGGAGCCGGTGGTGGAAAGACCACGAAGACTACGTCAAGCAGGTCCGCGAATTCGAGGCCCTCGGCGTCGCCGAGATGGCCGCCGCGTCCCGCGAGCAGGCGTCGGGCATCGAGCAGGTGAATAAGGCGATTCTGCAAATGGATCAAGTGACGCAGCAAAATGCCGCGCTGGTCGAGCAGACCGCCGCCGCCAGCCACTCGATGGGCGACCAGGCCCAGGAGCTGCAACAATTGATGGCGTTCTTTAAACTGGACGGGCAGGAGCCGATAACGAA
>JBAQIQ010000393.1:0-22664 GCA_049288935.1 Candidatus Competibacteraceae bacterium | reverse complement strand
GAACACACCCCTATCAACCGTTCCGGCAAATCCGCCACCGTACCAATGTACACCCGCTGGCCAGCCAACGTTCCCTGCTCCACCAGCGCCGCCGGCAAATCCGCAGACACGCCATGTTCCTGCAACTGCTCGCAAATAGGCCGGATGCTCTTGAGTCCCATGTAGAACACCACGGTCTGCCGGGGTTGCGCCAAAACCGGCCAGTTCAGATCCAGCGTTCCATCCCGCAAATGTCCCGTCACGAAGATACAGCTCTGCGCATAATCCCGATGTGTTAACGGAATCCCGGCATACGCCGCACAACCTGCCGCTGCCGTGACCCCCGGCACCACTTGAAAAGGGATGCCTGCCGCCATCAACGTCTGAATTTCTTCACCGCCCCGCCCGAAAATGAACGGATCACCGCCCTTCAATCGCAACACTCGTTGCTTTCGCAACGCTAAATCCACGAGTAATTGATTGATGTCCTCCTGCGGCAGGGTGTGGTGGTTTGGCTCCTTGCCGACGAAAATACGTTCCGTTCGAGGCTCCAGCAATTCCAGAATTTCCGGGCCAATCAATCGGTCATACACCGCTACATCCGCTTGCTTCATCAACCGCAGCGCTTTCAAGGTCAGCAGTTCGGGATCACCGGGACCGGCGCCGACCAGATACACCTCGCCGACCGCTGGTTTTGCGGCCTGCTCGTTATTGTTCATTGCTATTCAATGCCTCATTACGTTGAGCCAAAAACTCCTGCATATCGTCATTCACCCCTCGCGCATCAATTTCTTCAAAACGATTGCAAACACTCCGCCCGCACCCCGGCCAGCGCTAACTCCAACCGTCGCCAAGCGGGCTCTACTCCCGGCAACCCAAACCGCAATCCCGGCGGATCGGCAAAGCGCCGCACCAGAATCCCGCGTCGCGCCAGTGCCTCCTGCCAACGTGGCGCTTCGAGCAAAGGAATCCATTGGAACAATGCCGTTCCACCAGCTACAGGCAACCCCTGACGCTTCAACAAATCCGCCAGTCGCTGTCCTGACCGAAGCAGTTCACCCCGCATCAATTCTTGTCTCTCCTGATCATGCAACGCCTGCATCGCCGCCCAGCGGGCCGGGCCGCTCACCGTCCACGGGCCGAGTGCCTCCTCCAACGGTTCCAACACCGTCGGCTGCGCCAGCGCGAACCCGACCCGCGCTCCAGCCAAGCCAAAAAACTTACCCAGCGAACGCAGCACGATCAATCCTGGCAGATGGCCGGCGTAGCGCGCCAGACTCTCTTCAGGGGTTGCATCCATGAACGCCTCATCCACCACCAGCCAGCCGCCTCGCGCCGCCAGCCGCGCTCGCCAGTCCCGCAGGGTTGCCAAATCGAAGCGCAATCCGGTCGGATTGTTGGGGTGGATCAGCACCAGCACCTCCAGTCGATCCACCGCCCTCGCCAACCCCTCAACAGTCAGCGTCTCCACCGCATGCCCCGCCTGTTGCCAGGCGTGCGCATGTTCCACATAACCGGGATGCAGTACCCCGACCCGGCCCGGTTCGCGTAACCGTGGCAAGGACTGAATGGCGGCCTGCGAACCGGCAATCGGCAACAAATACGACGTTCCGTAATACGCCATCGCCGTATCCTCCAAACCATCCCCCGCTTCCGGCAACCGCTGCCAAACGGACGCGGGAATAGGCGGCACGGGCCAACTCTGTGGATTGATGCCAGTCGATACGTCCAGCCAGTCGCTTAAAGGAATGCGGTAACGGTCCGCTGCCGCCCGCAACGCGCCGCCATGCTCAAGCAAGGAGCAATCCCCCCAGCGCAATCATCCCCAACCACAGCCATAACGCCCGTTGCGTCAACTGGATCGCCCGGCCAATATCTTCACTGCGAGGAGCTAGCCCCTCCCCCAACGCGGGCCGCATCTGCCATACCCCGTGATAGCAGGCTTGTCCACCCAGCGCCAAGCCCAACGCCCCCGCCCCCGCCGCCATCACCGGCCCCGCATTAGGACTTTTCCAGCCCGGCGCCTGCTCGCGCCAGCAACGCCAGGCCAGCATCGGGTTCGTTGCCATGGCGACATAGCTCAGCGCGGTCAAACGCGCCGGCAACCAGTTCAATACATCATCCAGTCGCGCCGCCGCCCAACCAAAAGACGCATAGCGTGCATTCCGATAGCCCCACATCGCATCCAGGGTATTCGCCAGCCGGTACAGCACCACGCCCGGCGCACTGGCCACGACAAACCAGAACAGCGCCCCGAAAATCGCATCACAACCATTTTCCAGCACCGATTCCACCGTCGCCCGGCTAATACCTTCTTCATCGAGATCGTCGGTATCCCGGCTAACGATCATTGCCACTTTTTTTCGCGCCAGGGGCAAATCGCCCGCCTCCAGCGCCGCTGCAACCGCCGCCGCATGTGTCGCCAGGCTGCGCGCCCCAATCGCCAAATACAGCAACCCCAGCGCGACAAAGATTCCCAGCAACGGCAGCCTGACCAGCAACGCAGCCACCACGGTGAAGGGCATCAGCAACAGCAAGACCGCGACAACGCCACGGGTGCGCCGGGCCTCAGGGCTCATTTCCGGCGCGCCGTAAAGCACCCCTTCAGTCCACTGCGCCAGATCGCCAAAGCCTACCAGTGGATGCCAACGACGCGGCTCGCCCCACCACCAATCGAGCAGAACCGCCGCGAGACAGGACAACGTAATCAACATAAAACTCCCTTCGCCCACTGGCGGGCGAGAGACCGGGGGTGAGGGTCGCTATTCAATCGCATCGAAGTTTTCGTCATTGGCCAGGTTCTTTAGTGTAGCCAAAAACCTAGTAATTCAGTAAAAATTGCCACCATGAACACGCAAACTCTCATGATTCAAGGAACCACCTCCGATGCTGGCAAAAGCGTTATCACCGCCGGACTGTGCCGACTGCTGGCGCGGCGCGGTGTAAAGGTCGTTCCCTTCAAGCCGCAAAACATGGCCCTCAACAGCGCGGTCACGGTGGACGGTGGTGAAATTGGCCGCGCCCAGGCGGTGCAGGCGCAAGCGGCTTTCCTGGAACCGCACACCGATATGAACCCGGTGCTGCTCAAACCCAATACCGACATCGGCGCACAGGTCATTATCCACGGTAAGGCACTCGCCAATATGGATGCCCGGCGCTATCACGACTACAAACCCATCGCCATGCAGGCGGTGCTGGAATCCTATGCACGGCTGCGCGCCGCCTATGACGTGGTGCTGGTCGAAGGGGCTGGCAGTCCAGCCGAAATCAATCTGCGCGACAAGGACATTGCCAACATGGGCTTCGCCGAGGCGGTGGATTGTCCAGTCTGGCTGGTGGGCGATATCGACCGGGGTGGGGTATTCGCGCATCTCTATGGCACCCTGGCGTTGCTTTCAGCCAGCGAACAGGCGCGCATCACCGGCCTGATCATCAACCGATTCCGGGGCGATGTGAGCCTGCTGACGCCGGGTCTGGACTGGCTGACTCAGGAAACGAGCAAGCCGGTGCTAGGCGTCCTGCCCTACCTGCAAGGTCTGCATTTGGAAGCGGAAGACGCCCTACCCCGTGATGCAGGCCTGGTGAAGGACGCTGAACGATTGCGCGTGACCGTCCCGGTACTGGCGCGGATCAGCAACCATACCGACCTCGATCCGCTGCGGCTGCATCCTCAGATGGAGGTGCGCTGGGTGCGGCCCGGCGAGTCGATGCCACCGAGCGACCTGGTCATCCTGCCCGGCAGCAAGAGCACCCGCAGCGATTTGCAACGCCTGCGCGACCAAGGCTGGGCAACAGACTTGCTTCGCCACTTGCGTTACGGCGGTAAAGTCATCGGCATCTGTGGCGGTTTCCAAATGCTCGGGCGCTGGGTCCACGATCCCGCCGGGCTGGAAGGCGAACCGGGCAGTAGTCCGGGGCTGGGCCTGCTGGATTTTGCCACCACGCTGGAGCCGGAGAAACAATTGCGTCGAGTCGAAGGTCGGCTCGGGCTGGAAGACGCCTGGGTGACCGGCTATGAAATTCACGCCGGCGTCAGCACCGGGCCAGCGCTGGAACAACCGGCGATTCGGTTGAACGATGGACGGCTGGACGGTGCGCTGTCGGACGACGGGCAACTGCTCGGCAGCTATCTGCATGGACTGTTCGACGCCGCTTCCGCCCGCGACGCCCTGTTGCGCTGGGCCGGGCTGGCGGTGCGGGAAACGCCGGATTATCGGCAGTTGCGCGAGGACGGCATCAACCGGCTGGCGGACGCTCTCGAAACGTATCTTGATCTGGATTCGCTGGAACAGTGGCGACTCAACGAGAAAGCAAAATCATGATCAGCGGGGCGGGCGCTGGAGCGCGCGCTTGAATACCGGGTTTTCAGAACTCAATCCCACGTTGCGCTTTCACGCCCTGTTCCCGGTAGGGGTGCTTGATGGCGCGAATTTCGCTGACCAGATCCGCTAATTCCACCAGCGCCTCTGGGGCATTGCGACCCGTCACCACCACATGCAATGCGGGTCGCCGGGCGCCGAACGCCGCCAACACTCGCGCCATATCGAGATAGCCGTATTTCAAAACCAGATTGAGTTCATCGAGAATCACCAGATCATAGCCGGGATCGCCGATCATCCGTTCGGCCTCGGCCCAGCCACGTTCAGCAGCGGCAATGTCCCGCTCCCGATCCTGGGTCTGCCAGGTGAACCCCTCGCCGAGCGTTTGGAAATCCACCCGTGCAAACTGGCTCAGCGCTGCCCGTTCGGCGCTGTCCTGCCCACCTTTGATGAACTGCACGATCCCGACCGTCATACCGTGGCCGATGGCTCGCAGCGCCATACCGAGCGCCGCCGTGGTTTTGCCCTTGCCGGGACCGGTGTAGACGATCAGCAGGCCCTTCTCACCGGTGGCGCGGGCCTGTTTACGGTCGTAACCGGCCTGGCGGCGGGCGGTCAAACGGGCGTGGTCAGCCGGGTCGGCGTTCAAGCGTGAACACTGCAATCCATCCAACTGTACGGCGTCCAGTGGGGATCGAGGCCCGGATGATCACTGCTGGCCACGCTGATGCCGCATTTGCGGGCGAAATAGCGGTGAAACACTAAGCTTGGCGTCAGTTCCGGGTGAAACACCGTCACCAGAATCCGATCATCTTCCGCAGCAGCGATATAGTCATCCATCGGCAGCAGAACCCGCACATCGGCGCCCACCCGGACAATTTTCGGCGCCCGGATAAAGGTCAACGGAATCGGTTCCCGAGCGACTATCGGGGCCAGCGCCTCGCACTGGAAGCTGTCCAACTGACTGCCAAAGGCGTTGCGGCTGACCGCAATATCGATCAGCCCCAGATAAGGCGTCTCGCCGACATTCTCCCGCGCCAGGAGGATCGCTCCAGCGCAGGTGCCCCACAATTTCAGCCCCTGCCGGTAATGCGCCTCAATCGCTTCATCCAGACCGAAAATCGCCAATAGCCGCGACAGGCAGGTGCTTTCGCCGCCCGGAATAATGAGTCCCGCCAGTCCAGCTAACTCAGCGGCGCGTTTGACTGGCCGTGCAGCGACCCCGATCCGGCGCAAATGGTCCAGATGCTCCTGCACCCCACCCTGTAAATCGAGAACGCCGATCCGTCCAGAATTGGCAAGCGCTGAGTCCATTACCAGCCCCGTCCCGCCAGGCGTTCTTCAGCAGGCATATTGGCCACATCCAGCCCCGGCATCGGCTCGCCCAAATCCATGGACACCTCTAATAGTTGCTGCGGGTCATTGTAATAAGCAGTCGCTTTGACGATAGCGCAAGCGCGCCGCACCGGATCGCTGGATTTGAAAATGCCGGAACCAACGAACACGCCATCGCAACCGAGTTGCATCATCAAAGCGGCGTCAGCGGGCGTCGCAATGCCGCCGGCGGCGAAATTGACCACCGGCAACCGGCCCAGTTGCTTCGCCTCCAAGGCCCACTCATAGGGCAGGCCATTCGTCTTGGCGAAAGCCATCACTTCCTCAACCGGCATCACCACCAACTGGCGGATCTCGCGGTTCATGGTGCGCATGTGGCGAACCGCTTCCACCACATTGCCAGTGCCGGCCTCGCCCTTGGTGCGAATCATCGCCGCACCCTCGGCAATACGCCGCAAGGCTTCGCCCAGATTGCGCGCACCACAGACGAAAGGAACCTCAAAGCGGGATTTATCGATGTGGCATTCCTCATCGGCGGGGGTCAACACCTCGCTTTCATCGATGTAGTCAATCTTGAGCGCCTGTAAAATCTGCGCTTCCACAAAGTGACCAATGCGGGCTTTGGCCATCACCGGAATGGTGACGGTTTCCTTGATCGCCTTGATCAAGCCCGGATCAGACATGCGCGCCACACCGCCCTGCTTGCGGATGTCCGCTGGCACACGCTCCAGAGCCATGACGGCTACTGCGCCGGCTTCCTGGGCGATTTGCGCCTGCTCCACATTGATCACATCCATAATGACGCCGCCCTTGAGCATCTGCGCCAGTTGTGCGTTCAGAAGATAACGATTCTCTGCCATGCTGCTGCTTACTCACCTAAAATGAAGGGGAACGGCTGCCGGGTTACGCGCCGCCCGAACCTGCCGGTTCATGAAAATAATGAAGTATATCACTATCGGTTTTAACGCCGTTACGCTTGAGACCGCTGGAATCCGCAACGATTCACCCTCCTGAGCGCATCAGTCTTTCAGCCACTGGAGCGGTTGAAAATTCATTTCGATCTCGCATCCGATCTATGCTATTGATCAAGCCAACCCCGTGAGAGCAAAAAGATGGCCAGTCACACTCAAGCAACGCGCAGTCTTGTCGGCATTCCTTTGGGCGATATTGCCGGCGTTGGTCCGGAGATCGTGGCCATGGCGCTGGCGCAACCGGCGATCTACGAAACCGCCCGACCGCTGGTCATCGGTGAAACCAGCGCCCTACGACGGGCATTGCGCGTTACCGGGCTAAATAATATGGAAATTCAAGTGGTGACTGACCCCGCCGAAGGTCGCTACCAACCCGGCTGTATTGATCTCGTCGATCTAGCCAATATTGACGCCCGATGGCTACCCTTTGGCCAAGCGCAGGCGGCGGCGGGCCGCGCCGCCCATGAGTTCATCGTCAAGGCGGTGGAGCTATGCCAGGCTGGACAGATCGACGCGCTGGCCACGACCCCGATCAATAAGGAAGCATTCAAAGCCGCTGGAATTCATGATATCGGCCATACCGAACTGCTAGGCCGACTCACTGGAGTGGCCGATCCACTGACGCTGTTTCAGGTCTTTAATCTGAAAGTATTTTTTCTGAGCCGGCACGTTTCCTTGGCCGGGGCGATCAAACTGGTCACCCGCCAGCGGGTTCTGGACTATCTCCAGCGTTGCGCCGGAGCGCTCCAGTCGCTCGGCATGTCCCGCACGCGACTCGCGGTAGCGGGACTCAATCCCCACGGCGGCGAACACGGTTTGTTCGGTGATCAGGAGATTCGGGAACTGGAGCCGGCCATCGCCGACGCCCGCGCTTTGGGTTTTGATGTCGCCGGTCCGATCGCCGCCGATTCCGTGTTCCATCTGGCCCGCGAAGGCGCGTTCGACGCCGTGCTGTCGCTCTACCATGACCAAGGACACATCGCGACCAAAATGGTGGACTTTTACCGCACGATTGCTGTCACCATCGGCCTGCCCTTTATCCGCACGTCAGTCGATCATGGCACTGCCTTCAATCTGGCCGGCACGGGTCAGGCCAACCCACTGAGCCTGGTGGAGGCTATCCGGTTAGCGGCGGCCTATGCGCCGGATTATCAACGAGCGGCGCTTAGCGCATCGGCCATTGACCCCGTTTCACTATCTCGCCCGTTCCCGTAACAGCGCCAACAAGGCTTCGCGGCAGCGGGGCAACGACCCCGCGTCCAGGCCCAGCGCTTGCGCAACTTCCAGCAGCAGTGGCGGATGTAGCCGCGTTAAGTGCAACAACTCCCGATGGCCCAGTACCGCCGTCGTCTCGCCCTGAATCCGCACCGTTCCCTCGTGAAAGACCGCGACTTCGTCGGCCCAGCCATACGCCAACTCCACATCATGCGTGGAAAATATCAGGGTGGCGCCCGCCTCGTGCAATTGCCGCAGGACGCTCAACAACTGCATGACGCCATGAAAATCCAGGCCAGCCGTCGGTTCGTCCAACACCAAAACTTCCGGGCGCATCGCCAGAATGCCGGCAATCGCGACCCGTTTTTTTTGGCCAAAACTGAGGGTGTGCGTCGCCCGTTGCGCCAACGAAGTGATGCGCAACGCCGCCAGGGCTTCGCTCACCCGCTCACGAGTCTCAAGCTCTGACACACCCAGATTCAACGGCCCAAATGAGACATCCTGCTCCACCGTCGCAGCGAACAATTGATCATCCGGCTCCTGCAACACCAACCCGACCCGGCGCCGCCAGTGAATCAGTGAACGGCGGTCGTAGCTGGCGGGCTGGCCATCCAGCCGAATTTCCCCAGTGGTCGGACGGAACGTGCCATTGAGATGCAACAATAGAGTGGTCTTGCCGGAGCCGTTAGCGCCCAAAATAGCCAACTTCCGCCCTTTCTGGACTTGCAAATTCACATCCTGCAGGGCAACAACCCCCCCTGGATAACGGTACCCCAGATCGCGAACCGCCAGCAGCGGCGCCATCATGGCCATTCACGCGCCAGCAGTCCGCCCATCAGGCCGATGAATCCCACCAGCAGCAGCGCTGTCGCTAACCGCAACCATGATAGCGGTCGCTCTGGCGTTAACACCCGCAGCTCCCCCGTGTAACCCCGCGCTGCTAACCCGATGTCGAGCCGCCGCGCCCGATCCAGCGCCCGCTGGAACAAATTGCCAGCCAGCAACCCCGTCGAATACAGACTGCGATCAAAGCGCGAATAACCCAGTCGCGCCGCCTGCGCTCGCTGACCGATCAGCGCCCGCTCAGCAAAGACAAAAATGAGCCGGTACATCAACAGGATCAATTCGACCACACTAGCCGGCGCGCCCACTCGTCGCAATAGCGGCGCCCAATCGGCCAGTGGCGTAGTCAAGGTCAAAAACGCCAGACAACTCACCGCCGCCAGCGCCCGCACCGTCGTCTCTAACGCCAGTTGCCCACCTTCCGGGGAAAAGTGCAGACTCACCCCGCCGGCAAAGCTCACCGACACGGCCAGAAACGGTGCGCCTGCCAGCAAAAAGGCGGCAGGAACCGCCATCACGCTCCCAAAAGCGCGGAACGGAACGCCAGCGCCGGATACCGTCGCCAGCAGGGTCAACAATAAAACCAGCGGCCCGGTCGTCAGTGGCGGTAGTAACAGCGTCAGCAGCAACAGACCGAACGCCGGCGCCAATTTCTCCGCCGGATGCCGGTTACGCCAGCGATTGGTCCAGGCATGATGGTCAATCGCCCGCATCAGGGCGATTCCGCCGGTGCGCCCGGCCGCGCCGAAAGCCGAGATAGTAGCCCAACACGCCAGCACCCAGAGCCGCCTGCAGGGCGAATAAGCCACTCGCAATTTCCGGGGGCGGTTCCCAGATCAACCCGAACCAAGGCTGATACTCCGGATTCAACGTGGCCACAGCCTCCATCGCTTGACCATCAGCGCCGGCAAATTCAGCCCCCTCCTGACGGCTGCCGATCAGAAATGAACCGACGACCAGCACAGCGGCTAAAACCAGCAATCCCCCATTACGCGCTTTCATGAACGGGTCTCCGTGGCCAGCAGCGTTTGTGGCGGAAATTTGAGGCTTTGCAACTCTTCGCCGCTGTATTCCCGAAGGAAATTGACAATCACCACCGTCAGCAGCCCTTCGACCACTGCCAGTGGTAGTTGGGTCGGGGCAAACACACTGGCGAATTTGAGGAATGACCCAGCCACTCCGCTGGCTGGATCGGGAAACGCCAAGGCCAACTGACCCGCCGTGGTTAAATAAGTCGCCCAGTCACCCAGCAGCGCGGCCAGAAATACGCTCAAGGCCAGCGATGCGCCCAATCGCTGCGCACCGCGCAACACCGCATACGCCATCCACGGGCCAACAATCGCCATGGAAAACACATTGGCGCCCAAGGTGGTGATGCCGCCATGCGCTAGCAACAGCGCCTGAAACAGCAAAACGAGAGTTCCCAACAAAGCCATCACCGAGGGTCCAAACAGCACCGCCCCCAGCCCCGTACCCGTTGCATGGGAGCAACTTCCCGTCACCGAAGGCAACTTGAGCGCAGAGATCATGAAAGCAAACGCGCCTGCTGCCGCCAGCAGCAACTTCGTTTGCGGCTGATGGCGCATCAAGTGATTCACTCGACGGGCGCTGACGATGACGAACGGTAAGGTAATGGCGGTCCATGCAGCAGCGTGCAATGGCGGCAAAAACCCTTCGGTGATATGCATGAAGGAGAGTCCCCCCTGGTTCTGGAGCGGCAGGTTCAGGGGAAGGCGTCTTGAGGAGTGGCGTCCACAATTTGCTTGTAGCGCACCTTCGGCAGGAGACCGTTCCACAACCCCGGAGCGCCCCGCCCGGAAATACGTGAATGGACAACAGCGGCAGGTCTCCTGGCTCACAGGTTCTCGTCGCTCGCCCAGCCTTCCCAGCCTTTCGGCCAGTGGCGCACGGGGGGCGCGACTCGCTGTTGACAGTTGCGGGGGCAGCTCTGGAATAGGCGGCCTCAACGCCGCTTCACCAGATTCCCTTTTCATCCCCTCAGGCGGAACGCCCAGGGGAACCCTGTTGTATAATAAGGCTGAAGATGCTAACGCCCGGTGGGTCATGGCGTCAAGAAATCGCTGGCCGACCGATTGCAGGCCAGTGCACTTCCTGGCGGACGCTTTGCCTTTCAGGCTATGCGCCTGCAAGATTCTTCGCTACGCTTGCGCCGAATGATGGCCAGTACCGGAAATTTTTCATGAGTGAGAAACGCCTGCTGATTGTCGATGATGAACCTGCGTTCGGCGAGTTTGTCTGTCAAGTCGCTCTGACGCTGGGCTACACGGTGAAAGTCACCACCGACAGCAAAGCCTTCCAGGAATGCTATCCAGATTTCCAGCCCACCACGATCATGCTGGACATGGTCATGCCCGATATGGATGGCAATGAATTGTTGCTCTGGTTACTGCAACAGGGCTACTCCGCGAACCTCGTCATCACCACCGGCTATAACCCGGATTATGCCAGCGATGCGAAAACCCTGGCGGAATTCAACGGACTGCGCAGTGTAACCACTCTGGTCAAACCTTTCAGTCTGGCCCGGTTGCGCACTCTGCTCGGTGGTCATCACTACGCCACAACCCCAGTGACACGATAACACCCGCTCCATGATCCCGCCGTCCCGAAACGCCGAGTACGCAGCGAAAAAGCGCCCGCTGCACCAACAGTTGCTGTTGTCCCACCTGTCGGTAGCGCTGGTGGGCATTGGAATGCTACTGATCGCTCTGATTTCCACCTACGAGCTACGTAACCGGGTCGTTCTGCTGGCCAGCGAAGGCGCGCCCATGGCGCAATCCTCGCTGCGAATGCTGGCCGGAGTGCAACATTCAATGGCCAGCCTGCGCGGCTGGATCAGCCTGGGCGATTCCCAGTTTCTGCATGACTGGCGTCACGCCTGGGATCAGGAAATCCAGCCCGCCGTCGCCACCTTGACTGAGTGCCAGCACCTGTCCGCCCAAACCTGCGTGCTGGAGCACTTGCAGGAATTGCGCACGTTACTGGCCGAGTTGCGGGAAACCCAGCAACGAATGCAAGAGTCAGTGACCCCTGAACTTTTCCCTCAAGGTGCGGGAGAACCCGTCATCCTGCAACGGATGAATCTGGAAGCGGCGCCACTCGCTGATCGGGTCACCGTCCTCCTCGCTGCGATGGTCGCCAATGCTGAAAAACGCCTTGAGCGCGATGCTGACGCTGCTCGGGTCGCCAGTATCGCCACCATCTCGATTCTGATGGCCACGGCGATGGCCATGCTCATCGTCGCTTACTTCATGTCCCGGAACCGCGCCCGTTCCCTGGCTCGTCCCATCGCTGCGCTGGCGGACGCCACCCGGCGTCTGGAGGGTGGCTACCCGACGGATGATCTCCCGATTCGCCGCAACGACGAACTGGGCGAACTGACTCGTGCGTTCAACCACATGCGCGCTTCGATGCAGCAGGCGCAGGCAGAACTGCGCGAAGTGAACGTGTTGCTGGAAAAACGGGTGGCGGAACGCACCGCGCAGTTGGCGACCACCAACGCTTCTCTGACCCATGAAATTGAATTTCGCAACCAAACTGAAACCGCTCTGCGGGAAAGTGAAGCACGAATCCGCGCCATGACCCGCGCCATTCCCGATCTCGTGTTCGTGGTCGACGCCGGAGGCTGCTACCGCGAAGTGCTGGCTGCCGGACGAGAGTGGGAAGCCCAGCGCATTACCCCGATCCAGGGTCGATTCCCAGCCGAGGCACAACCCCAGGAACCCAATCAACGCCGGGAATTGTTGAGCGAATTGCGCGAAAGCACTGCTGGAATCACTCCAATCCGGGGCAAATTGCTTAGCGAAGTCCATTCCCCGGAAATGGCGGAATTTTTTCTCGGCATCATCCATCGAGCGCTGGAAACCCGACAAATTCAGGTCGCCGAATACGAACTAGCCACCACTTCGGGATTGCGCTGGTTTGAATCGCGCACGGCGCCGCTGGATATCCCGCTGATCAACCGGCGCTCCACAATGGTCAGCAAGGCGCAGTTACGCTTGTTTGAACTGCCCGAAACGCCATCCGTAGAAAAATTGGCCGCGATTGTCGTCGCCCGCGACATCACCAAGCGCAAACAAGCGGAAACCCAACTCCGACAAGCGCAGAAAATGCAGGCTATCGGCCAACTCACGGGCGGCATTGCTCACGATTTCAATAATCTGCTCGCGGTGATCATGGGCAATCTGGAGCTGCTGCATGAACAACTGGTGGTTCACCCCCGGCTGTACGAACTGGCGTCGCAGGCCCTGCGGGCAGTGGATCGGGGCGCGGCGCTGACCCGGCGACTGCTGATCTTCGCCCGCCGCCAGCCCTTGCAAGCGCAACCGACCGACCTCAACAAACTGGTGCTCGGCATGATCGAACTGATCCGCCGCACCCTGGGCGCCACGATCCAGATTCAAACCGCCCTGGCGCCCGATCTGGAGCAAACCTTCATCGATCCCGACCAGTTCGAGAGCACCTTGCTCAATCTGGTGATCAACGCCCGCGACGCCATGCCACAAGCTGGGCGGCTGGCGCTGGAAACCGCCAACGCGATTCTCGATGATGACTACGCCGCCACTCATCAAGACGTGCGATCTGGCGCCTATGTGATGCTGTCGGTCAGCGATTCCGGTATGGGCATGGCCCCCGAGGTGTTGGAACGGGCTTTTGAGCCGTTCTTCACGACCAAGGAAGCCCGCAAGGGCAGCGGCCTCGGTCTCAGTATGGTGTATGGCCTCGTCAAACAATCCGGCGGCCACGTCACGATTTACAGCGAACCGGGCCGGGGTACAACGGTCAGGCTGTACTTGCCGCGAATTCATGCCGAAACCCCGGTCACGCTGGAGCCGTCCGCCGCCAATCCCTCGGTCGAGGGTCAGGGCGAAATGATTCTGGTCGTCGAAGACGACGTTGATGTCTGCCTGTTCGCCGTCAAGGCCCTGCACAGCCTCGGCTACAAAACCTGCCAGGCCGGCGACGCCAAAACGGCGCTCGAGATTCTTGACACTACCCCCCACATTGCCTTGCTCTTCACCGACATCGTGTTGCCCGGCGGCATGGATGGTGTGCATTTGGCCACGGAAGCCGCCCGCCGTCGTCCTGGACTGCCGATTCTGTTCACCTCCGGCTATACCGAACGGATGCTGGTCAGCGGCGGCGAACTGGCGGAAGGCGTAGAAATGCTGGCCAAGCCCTATCGCAAAGCTGAACTGGGCGGCAAGCTGCGGGCGCTGCTCAATCGGCGCGCCAAATCTTGAGCTAATCCCACGATCTCCCATGCGCTTACCATGACTCAAACCCTGCTGACTTCGCATCCCGCCATTCTGCTGATCGGCCACGGCACCCGCCGCACCGCTGGCGTTGCTGAATTTCATCATCTCGCTCACCAGTTACAACAGGCCCTGCCTGATCGAACCAGTCTGGCCGGCTTTCTGGAACTGGTGGACCCCGGTGTGCCGGAAGCGCTGGAGATGCTGCGACAACAAGGTTTCCGTCGCATCACCGCTCTGCCGGCGCTGTTGATGGCCGCCGGCCATGTTAAAAACGATATCCCGGTCATGCTCAATGCCTTTCAGGCTGAACATCCCGATATGCACATCACGTTCGGCGCGGATTTGGGCATTCATCCGCATTTGCTGCGGGTCGCCCGTGAGCGAATCGAGAGCAGTGAAGCGGATTTCGGACCTGACTATGACCGGCGGGATACGCTGCTGGTCGTCATCGGGCGCGGCAGTTCCGATCCCGACGCCAATTCCAACATCAGCAAAATTACCCGCATCCTGTGGGAAGGCATGGGCTTCGGCTGGGCGGAAACTGCTTACACCGCTGTGACCGCACCTTTGATGGCGGATGCCCTGGAGCGAACCCACCGGCTCGGCTTCCGGCACATCATCGTTTTCCCCTATCTGCTATTCACCGGTCGGTTGGTTGAGCAGGTGCAAGCCACCGTGGCTGACTATCAAACCCGTCACCCCGACGTTCGGGCCGTCGTCGCGCCCTATCTGAACGCCCATCCGCTGGTCGTCGCCACCTTTCTGGAGCGCCTCACCGAAGCCGAGGGCGGCGCAGCGCGCATGAACTGCCAGTTCTGCGCGTACCGGACACCTGTTGTAGGCCGTGAGGACTGGCAAAATGCGCCGCAAGCGGAGCATGACCACCCTCATGATCATCTGCACGATCACCCCCACGATCATTAAATTCCCCCTCACCCCTGCCTGTTTCCCCTTGTGGGGGAGATGGGCGCCCTGGAGCCGCCATGCCTCGCTTTGACTATTTCCGCGATCCTGATGACATTGAACGCCAATCCTTCGTGCAAATTCGCCCATTGACGGATCTCTCTCGCTTCGACGCCGATCAGCAACAGGTGGCCATGCGCTTGGTTCACACCTCCGGCGATCCCGGCATTGTCCATGATCTCTACTTCAGCCCCGGCGCGATCGACGCCGGGCTGGCGGCGCTGCAACAGGGGGCCCATGTGCTATGCGATATCGAAATGGTCAGCCACGGCGTCAGCAAGCGCTATCTCCAGGGCCAAGTTCACTGCTTCCTGAACGCCCCCACCGTCGCCGAGCGTGCGCGCCAGACCGGTGAAACCCGCTCCATGGCCGCCATGACGGAATGGCCCGCGCATCTGGCCGGTTCCATTGTCGCTATCGGCAACGCGCCCACTGCTTTGTTCCGCCTGCTCGAACTACTGGATGAAGGCGCGCCTCGTCCAGCGCTGATCATCGGGATGCCCGTCGGCTTTATCAACGCTGCTGAATCCAAGCAAGCGCTGTGGGAGGTTGCGCCGAGCGAATTTCAAACCCCCTGCATCACCCTCCTCGGTCGGCGCGGCGGCAGCAGCCTGGCCGCTGCGACGTTGAATGCGCTGGCCCGCATGACCCACGGGATTCGCTTCTGATGACGGCAAGGTCCGGCCCACCGATTCACGTCGTCGGCATGGGCATTGAAACCGGCGCGTTGAGTCCTGCGGCGCGGGCGGCGCTGGAGCAGGCGGAGCTGATCATCGGCGCGGCGGCGCATCTGGCCGCGTTACCGGAACTATCTGCTGCAAAAATTCCCTATCCCAGTCCGATGAGCGGTTTGCACGCCTTATTGCACGCCCATGCCGATCAGCGGATCGCCCTGCTGGCCTCTGGAGATCCGCTGTTTTATGGCATCAGCCAAACTCTGCTGCGTTATCTGTCGCCGGAATCTCTGGTTTTTCATCCAAACGTGTCCAGCGTGCAAGCCGCTTTTGCCCGGCTGGGCCGACCCTGGCAGCAGGCGCAGTTTGTCAGCCTGCACGGGCGACCGCTGGTAACGCTACGGGCTGTGTTGCAAGGCAACCGGCGGTATGCCCTGCTCACCGACCGCGAAAATTCACCGACCGCCATCGCCCGGCTGCTGGTCGAAGCGGGGTATAGCGAGTCGGCGCTTTGGATTGCCGAGGATTTGGGCATGCCGGGCGAACAGTTCCGCCCATTCCAAGCGACTGAATTGGCGGATAGGGAAATTGAGTTTTCCCCGCTGAACGTCGTCATCCTGGAAACCCGCGGGCCGGGCAGCGTGTTGCCGGAATTTCCCGGCATCCCTGACGAGCGGTTCAGCACCGGCGCGGAACCCGGTAAGGGTTTACTCAGTAAACGCGAGGTGCGCTTGACCATTCTCTCGCTGCTGACGCCCCGCGCCAGTGAAATGGGCTGGGACGTGGGCGCAGGCTGTGGCGGCGTGTCGGTGGAATGGGCGCGATGGAACCCTCATGGTGAGGTTTACGCGGTGGAGTGTCACCCGGAACGACTGGAGCATCTCGCCATTAACCGGGAGCGGTTCGGCGTTGTATCGAATCTGCATATCGTCCCCGGACGCGCCCCGGAAGCGTTGGCGGATTTGCCGAATCCCCATGCAGTATTCATTGGTGGCAGCAGCGGCAGTTTGCCGGTAATGCTCGACATCGTTTGGGCGCGACTGCCGCCAAGCGGTCGTTTGGTTGCCAGCGCCGTTACCGAAGACAGTCGGGTGGAATTGCACCTCTTTGCCGGCGACCGGGCGGCAGAATGGACTGAACTTAGCATTGCCCGCAGTGAGCAGCTAGCGGGTCAACGGGTCATGCGACCGTATTTGCCAGTATTGCTGATGAAAATGGAGAAGCCATAATGAGCGCCACCGGCACTCTGTACGGCGTCGGCGTCGGTCCCGGCGACCCTGAATTGCTGACCTTGAAAGCCGTGCGAATCATTCAGTCCGCGCCAGTCGTCGCCTACCCTGCGACCCCGCAAGGCAGCGCCCAGGCCCGCGACATCGCCGCATCCTGGCTGGAGGGCAAGCGGGAAATCCCCATCGCCATGCCCTGTATGCTGGATCGCGGCCCGGTCAATCAAGCGTATGACGAAGCGGCCCTGCGGATTGCCGAAGAACTCGAAGCCGGGCATGACGTGGCGATTCTTTGCGAAGGCGATCCGTTGTTCTACGGCAGCTTCAGCTACCTGCTGCAACGACTCGGCGAGCGGTTTCCCTGCGTCGTCATTCCCGGCATCAACTCCGTCAGCGCCAGCGCCGCCGCCGCCGCCCGGCCCCTGATCACCGGCGAACAACGCTTAACCGTGATTCCCGCCACTGCCGACGACGAGGCATTGCGCCAAGCGTTGCTCAACAGCGACAGCGTAGCCATTCTCAAACCCGGTCGGCACCGCCCGCGCCTGTTGGAATTGCTACGGGAAACGGGCCGCGCCGGGGATACGCTGTACATCGAGCAGGCCAGTCGTCCGGCGCAGCGCATTGTTCAGTGCTTTGAGGATATCCCCGCGACGCCGGGACCGTATTTCGCGCTGTTTTTAATCATCCGCGCTGGTCAGCAGTCTGGATGACCGCCGAGCGCTCCTCGCCTATGCGTCCTGTCACCCTCATCAGCCTAACCGATCCCGGTCAGGCCTTGGCTGAGCGCTTATTGACCCTGCTGCCGGATGCTGAACATCTACACCGACCCCAACCCTTTCAAGACACGGTGCGTGAGCGCTTTCTGGCCGGACGCCGGTTAATCCTGCTCTGCGCCGTGGGTATCGCGGTACGAACGCTGGCGCCGGCGCTGCGCGATAAATACCAGGACCCGGCGGTCCTGATCCTGGACGAGCATGGGCGGTTCGTCGTACCGATCCTGTCCGGCCATGAAGGCGGCGCTAATGAATGGGCGCGCCAGGTCGCCGAATTCCTGGGCGCACAAGCCATCATCACCGGTGCGCAACGCTACACGCAACCTCTGCTGGTCGCCGGTCTAGGCTGCAATCGCGGCTGCCCGTTGGGGCCGTTGCTGGCGCTGCTGGACGACACGCTGGCCCGCCACGGTCTGCAACGCAGCGACCTGCAGGCGCTGGCCAGCATTGAGTTGAAGAAGGATGAACAAGGCTTGCACGATTTGGCCACGGAACTGAGTGTACCGATCCACTTTTACCCGGCTGCCGTACTGCGGGATTATGGCGACCGGCTCAGCCGCAAATCTGACATCGTATTCCGCGAAACCGGCTGTTACGGCGTTGCGGAAGCGGCGGCGCTGGCGCACGCCGAGCGGCTGGTCCGTCATGATTACCCGGCGGAACTGCTCATCCCCAAACAGAAAAATGCCGACGCGACGCTGGCGATTGCCCGAATTTACGGCAATCGAGAGACCTGATCCTTCCTAAAACGACCTCCGAGCATCTATGAACCGCCTCTACATCATCGGAACCGGCCCTGGCGGGCTGGAATACCTGAGCCCCATCACCCGCGCTGCGCTGGAATCCTGCACGAACCTGGTCGGCCATGGCCTGTATCTCAACCTGCTGGGCGAATTGACCCACGGCAAGACCCGCCATAAAACGCCGATGGGGGAAGAACTGGCTCGGGCGACGCTGGCGCTCGATCTGGCCGCCAATGGCCAAACCACCGCGCTGGTCTCCAGCGGCGACGCCGGCATCTACGGCATGGCGACGGTAGTGTTCGAATTGCTGGCCCGCAAACCGAAACCGGAATGGGCCACGGTTGAGATCGAAGTCATCCCTGGCGTCTCCGCCATGCAGGCGGCGGCGGCGCGCGTGGGGGCGCCGCTCGCCCACGACTTTTGCGTCATCTCCCTGTCCGATCTGTTGACGCCGTGGGAACTGATCGCCAAGCGCATCGATCTGGCCGGTCAGGGTGATTTCGCCATTGCCTTCTACAACGCTGTATCCAATAAGCGTTCCTGGCAACTGCTGGAAGCCCGGCAAACCCTGCTGCGCTACCGCCCACCCACTACGCCCGTCATCGTGGCGTTCAACGTCACCCGCAAGGGCGAGCAACTGACGGTCACCACGCTGGGCGAACTGGACCCGGAACCGCTGAACATGCTGTCACTGGTGATCATCGGCAACAGCGAAACCCGGCGCGTGGGCCAGTGGGTCTATACCCCGCGTGGCTACCATGCCAAGCCGGAATTGGCGGGAACTTGAATCAGTACAGAAAGACTTCCTGACGAATGGTCTCGAAAACGACCCGTTCCTCTGTCCACCGATCCGTCAAATCCGTCAAATCCGCGCCGGCGTCCAACGCCAGGCGGAGTTGATCATCCCCGGCCAATAGATCAATGGCGGGAATTGCGTCCACGAACTCATAGGGCTTTGCCCGCCAGGCAAAGACCTCTGGGGCAAGCTGTTTGACACACTGCAAAAAGGTGACGCCGGTCACGACCGAATCAAACTGCTGGCGCTCGGTGACATGAATTTGTATGCCGCCACAGGTCTTGCCCACCTGTTTTTGGAACAGGGGCCGGAAGTACAGGGGCCGAAACTGGCAGCCGGGTACATTCCGCTCGGTCAATGCGGCGGCAAGCGCCTCGGGATCGACGCCCGGCGCGCCCGCCACTTCAAAGGGCCGGCAGGTTCCGCGCCCCTCTGATAGCTCAGTCGCCTCCACCAGGCACATGCCGGGATACACCAAAGCGGTATCCACCGTCGGCATGTTGGGCGAGGGGTAAATCCAGGGCAATCCAGTTTCCTCGAAATACATCTCGCGCTGCCAACCCCGCAACGGCAAGACCTCCAGCTCGCACTCCACGCCCCGCCGACTTTGCAGGTAGCGGGCCACCTCGCCAATCGTCAAACCGTGCCGGTTCGGCAGCGGATCAAGACCGACAAAGGATTCAAAACCGGGCTTGATCAAATTACCCTCGGTGGTAACCCCGTTGAGCGGATTGGGTCGGTCACAGACCAGCACCCGCAGCCCGATCTTGCCGGCTGCCTGCATACACAACGCCATGGTCCAAATAAAAGTGTAATAACGGGCGCCCACATCCTGTAAATCAATGACCAGGGCGTCGAGTCCCCGGAGATACTTGCGCCGGGGCGTCAGGCTGGCGAACGTCGCGCCGTACAGACTGTAGACTGGCACTTTGAGCCGGGGATCGAACGACACATCATCAACCCGCTCCATGTCCTGCGCCTCGCCCCGTGCGCCATGTTCGGGGCCAAAAATAGCAACGACTTTAGCGCCGGCGGTAGATAGCAGATCAAGCGCATGGCGCAGTTCAGCATCGACGCTG
The DNA here is from genome assembly GCA_049288935.1 of Candidatus Competibacteraceae bacterium. Classification (GTDB taxonomy): domain Bacteria; phylum Pseudomonadota; class Gammaproteobacteria; order Competibacterales; family Competibacteraceae; genus UBA2383. The sequence goes on along the minus strand of JBAQIQ010000393.1, from coordinate 2,469 downwards.
GCCGGGTGGCACACCACGCCAATCCGTGCGCCACGAATCTTTTCAGGAAATTCATTAACTAATGTTTCCAGACCAGTTTGCACGCGAGACATCGCTATCGTTACCCTGCAATCCGTTTAAAAAGCGAATTTTAGCGCCTGAACCGTTATTATGCTGGTGAAATTGCAAAAGACGCCCAATGACCACCCGCCCGCCGCTGCGCCCCTCCCACTGTGCCCTGCCGGCGCTGATCAGCCTGCTGCTGCTGTTCGGCCTGACGCTGATCGACGCCGTCTGGCGTTCCCGAACGGTGAATCAACCCGCTCACCGGGCGCTGGTTCGAGAACTGGGCTTAAGCGACCTTGCCCTATTCACCGAAGCCCGTTATACCCGCCATCCCACCCAGGCGGATCAGCATACCCCCTTTCAGGATCATCCGGCAGCGCTGGAGCATTTCCCCACCGGTTCGCTGCTGCCGCCACCCCGGCTGCATTGACCAGAGCGATTTTAGTCAACCGCCCCTTGAGTGAACAGGTTCCCAACCGGGCAGAACGCTGTAGTAACCGCCCACTGTGCCTTGCCAAATGACCATGCACCCTTTTCTTGAACGGCAAAAATACCTGATGGACTATACCCTTGCCGCCCTGCTGCGCCGCAAGACGCGCAATCTTGGATTGCTCATGGTTTACACGTTGCTGGTCTTTCTGTTCAGTTCCGTGCTGTTGCTGAGCCAGGGTTTGCGGCGGGAAGCGGCGCTGCTGTTGCAGGACACCCCGGAAGTGATCGTACAGAAACTGGTCGCCGGTCGCCACGACCTGTTACCCACCGCCTGGCTGGAACCCTTGCGGCGCATTCGCGGGGTCAGTCGGGTTGAGGGCCGACTGTGGGGCTATTACTACGATCCAGCGGTCAAGGCGAACTACACGTTAATGGTTGCTCCAGAACGGGGGCTGGCGGCCAATGACCTGCTGATCGGGGCGACGCTGGCGCGGGTACGCCAACTCGGCGTCGGCGATTATCTCAGCCTGCGCACTGCGCTGGGCCAACCCTTGCCTCTCAAGGTCGCCGGGGTGCTGGACTCCGCCTCGGAACTGCTCAGCGCTGATCTGCTGCTGCTGTCCGAAGCGAGCTATCGGCAACTATTCAACCTGCCACCGGAAGTTTACACCGACGCCGTGCTGGCCGTGCGCAATCCCCGCGAAGCGCGCACCGTCGCCGGGAAAATTGCTCTGGCGCTGCCCGACAGCCGCCCGATTCTGCGCGAGGAAATCCTGCGCACCTACGATGCGGTATTCCACTGGCGCGAAGGCTTGATCTTCGTCACCCTGGGTTCGCTGCTGCTGGCGTTCATGATCCTGGCCTGGGACAAAGCGGCGGGATTGAGCGCGGAAGAGAAGCGTGAAATTGGCATTCTCAAAGCCATCGGCTGGGAAACCGGCGACATTCTACGGATGAAGCTCTGGGAGGGAGCATTGCTATCGCTGACGGCTTTTTTAGCCGGCTATACGCTAGCCTACTGGCAGGTGTTTTACGGCGGCGCTCGACTCTTCGCGCCGGTATTGAAAGGTTGGGCGGTGCTGTATCCGGAATTTCAACTCACGCCAGCGGTGGATTTGTCACAGATTCTGATACTGCTGGCCATCACCGTACTGCCCTACCTCATCGCCACACTGATTCCTGGCTGGCGGGCGGCGATCAGTGACCCGGATGCGGTTATGCGTGGATAGCGGCGCTTTGATGCGCTATGGGAGACCTCGTTGCACCATGGGCCGTAGGCTATTCGTTTAGCGACCGTTCAGCCAGCGCCGATTATTCTGGTCACTATCTCCACAGACTCTTCGGTTCCGGTATGAAAACCCTGTTGACTGCCGCCGCTATCGCTACCCTCAGCCTGAGCCCGAATTCGCCAGCGTTGGCGGATGTCCAGGGAAATTCCCAAGTGGCCGATCCAGTCCCGCTGCAACGGGAGCCTCGCGTCACCCGCGAAGCCCGGCTACGCGAAGCGCTGCGCCAAGCCAACCTATCCCCCAGAAAACCGCGTTGGGCGCGTGAGGCCCGGTTGCGGGAAACCTGTCGCCTGTCCGGATATGGAAGGGACAGTTAAAATCACCCCTCCAGCGCCTCCCAGCGTTCATACGCTGCTTCCAGTTCCGCCTCCAGCGTCCGCAATTCCTCCAGTCGCTGAGTCACCGCCGCCTGCTTATAAAAGGCAGGATCGGCGGTCAGCGCCTGTAGCTCCTGCTGGCGCTGCTCCAGTTCCCGCCGCTCGTTATAACTCAACTTGCCCGGCGCGACCGGTCGTGACGGTTTCGGCGCGGGCGTGGGCTTGGCAACGGGAGCCGGTTTCGGCGCGAGCCGTTGCCGCACCCAGTCGCTATAACCGCTCACGTATTCCCGGATGCTACCCTCACTCTCGAACACCAGGCAACCGGTGACCACGTTGTCCAGAAACGCCCGGTCGTGGCTGACCAGCAGCAGCGTGCCGGTGTA
>JBAQIQ010000392.1:0-19052 GCA_049288935.1 Candidatus Competibacteraceae bacterium | reverse complement strand
GGATAAAGCCACAAGCACACCGGTTGCGGCGGGCGGCGGGCGGCGGCCAGTTCCACAATGCTGCCAGGTTGCTGCAAAGCCTGGCGTAACTGCATTTCCTGCGCAGCTTCATCCGGCGGCAGCCGTTCCGGGGAAATCCGTAATTCCAGCAGCGCCGACACCAGCCGTTGATAACGGGATCGCAGTCCGGGATAGCGCTCCAGAGTGATCAATGTTCCCTGCTGGTTTTGCTGAAGCCAAGTCGCACCAGGAATGACATCATCGTGAGCGGCCGCCAAGGCGATCAGCCACAAATACAAGTCACGGTTGAGTTCGCGGCTGGGCAACAGCGCCAGTTGCGCCGGTAATTGTAGCGTTTCCTGATCACGGCAGGCTAAATCGGCTTTTTCGTCCAGGCCCGCGATGCGCGCTAACCAATTCCTGCGAGCGCCGTGGCGGATCGCGGAGGCGGGCGCAACACGCAACCCGGGATCGCCGCCGAAAGCCCGAAACAGCAGCCCGGCGGTTTTCTCGATTGCGGAGAGGGTGACCACCGCATCCGGGTCAGCACGTTGCGCTGCACGGGTGATGAAGCGATGCCAAAGTGCGCCAACAAATTCTTCCATGTCAGAACAAGCCGGGCGAAGCGGGTAAAGCCTGGTTCACCGCAGTTGCTCCGCTGGTTTCAGTGCTGGATCATCAGCCTCCGCTGCGAGCGACACCCGTGGTTCGGACCGAACCTTCGGTCGGTCAGTCACCGGTTCGCTCGCCAGCAAACCTTGCGAGCCATCCGCTTGCAACGCCTGCTGATCGGCGATCCAGTGCAGCAAACCGCCGTTGGGATTGCTCCGTTGCACGGTTTGGCAGGCATCAATGCATTGCCCGCATTGCGTACAGGCGAACATCAACCGCTTGATGTTGCGTGGTTTGAGCCGCATCGGGCAGACGTGGTCGCAGAACGACGGGCAACGGGCGCAGTCGTGCGCTCGCTCCCGCGGATAGCCCACCACCATTGCCTGGCGATTGCTCATCCACGCCAGGCTTTGAAACATCCCGACCGCGCAGGCGTAGCGGCAGAATAAATGCCGGGCAAAGGTGAATTCCAGGAACAGCACGGCCGTGGCGACGCTGATGAACAACCCCTGGTTGCGCGTCAGCGTCCCGCTGAACAGATTGCCGTAAACCTCGGCGGGCGGCAGCAGGTAAGTCAACAGCGCCACCGCCCACAGGAACGCGAAGGCCAGCGCGAACGGAATCGCCAATAACCAGTAACGGCGGTCCGTCAGCGCGGGCGTTCCATCCGGGTGATAGAGCGGCCCTGGCTTCGGGTCCCAAAGGCTTTGCTTGCCGCTGGCCTTGCGCACGAATTGATTGATGGTTTCCACCACCGAAAAATGTGGGCACAGCCAGCCGCAGTACAAACGCCCCCAGCGCCAGGCGACGCCCAGGAACACCACGGCCAGCAGCAAAATCGGCGCAATCACCCGCGACAGGATGTTGAGCGCCATTTGCGTGTTGTCAATCCGGCCAGCCAGATAATCGTCCAGGCCCAGCGTCCATGGTTGGCTAAATACGATGAGATGGCCTTGGATCAGGTCAAAGCGCAGCAGATCGAACACCGGGGCGAACAGGAACAGGATGAAAAAACTGCCCTGATAGAGAATGCGCTGGCGTTGGAATGGGGTCATGACGATTCAGACAAAGCAGGCATGGACCACCTCCAGCAGCGCAGCGGCGGTTGCTTCGTCGTCGGTCAATGCCTCGACCAGCGCCACCCGGCAAGCCGTCACGCGATCCATGCCGCCGTAAATGAGTTGCGCAGCGTAAACCAGCAGGCGGGTGCTAGGCGCCTCGTCCAGATCATGTTCCTTGAGAGCGCGGAAAGCGCCGGCGAGTTTGACCAGAGCATGGGCGGTTGCCGCGTCACAGCCGGTTTCGCCGATCACAATCGCCTGCTCCCGTTCCGGCGTCGGAAAGTTGAAGCGCAGGGCGAGGAAGCGTTGACGGGTCGAGGGCTTCAGGCTTTTGAGCAGGTTCTGATAACCGGGATTGTACGACACCACCAGCATGAAGGATGGCGGCGCGGGCAACACTTCCCCAGTACGTTCAATCGGCAACATCCGCCGGTCATCGGCCAGAGGATGCAGCACCACGGTCGTGTCCTTGCGCGCCTCCACCACCTCATCGAGATAGCAAACGCCGCCCTCGCGGACGGCGCGGGTTAATGGCCCATCGCACCAGACCGTCGCGCCACCGTGCAGCAAATGCCGGCCGACCAGGTCGGCGGCGGACAGGTCATCATGGCAAGCAACGGTATGCAGCGGCAATCCAAGCCGAGCCGCCATGTGAGCGACGAAGCGGGTTTTACCACAGCCGGTCGGTCCTTTGATCAACAGCGGCAAGCGATTGCGCCAGGCGGCTTCAAACACCGCACATTCATCGCTGGAGGGTTCGTAGTAGGGAATGTCCAAAGGTAGTCCAAAGCGCCCTCCCCCACGGTGGATGAGGGAGGATTAGGGTGGGGAGGGATTACGTTGCCGCCGGCTGAATTTCGCCCGCTTCCACCGCCTGCGGTTTATCCTTGGCGAAGAAACTGTACAAATAAACGACCAGGCCGATGAAGAACGCCACCCCAGCCAGCCAGCGCAGCCAGTAGAACAGCACTAATTGATTTTGCACTTCCATGAACGGTTGCGGGTTGGGAATGACCCGTTGCAGCCAGACTTGCAGGAGACCGGCGGCGGTCAGGAACAGGGTGATGAACACCATGGACACCGTCATCAGCCAAAATGACCACATTTCCAGCACCTGCGCCCGTTCCGGGTTGACCTCACGCCCGCGCAGCAGCGGCATCGCGTAGGAAATAATGGTCAACACTACCATAACATAAGCGCCGAAGAAGGCTAAATGCCCGTGCGCAGCCGTGATTTGCGTACCATGGGTGTAGTAATTGATCGGGGCCAGGGTGTGCAGAAAACCCCACACGCCAGCGCCGAGGAAGGCCATGACGCCAGTGCCGAGCGCCCACAGCGTGGCAGCCTTGTTGGGATGTTGGCGGCGACGCCGGTTGACCATGTTGAAGCAAAACACGGTCATCGCGAAGAACGGCAGCGGCTCCAGCGCCGAGAAGATCCCGCCCCACCACTGCCAATAACTGGGAGCGCCGATCCAGTAGTAGTGGTGACCGGTGCCAATAATACCGGTCACCAAAGCCAGGGTAATGATCACATACAGCCATTTTTCGATGACTTCGCGATCCACGCCGGTGATCTTGAGCAGGACAAAGCCGAGAATCGCCGCCATGATCAGCTCCCACACCCCCTCGACCCAGAGATGCACCACCCACCACCAGAAATATTTATCCTTGACCAGGTTGGACGGGTTGTAGAAAGCGAACAGGAAGAACACTGCCAAACCGATCAGACCGATCAGCAAAATCGTGCTGAGCGCCGTCTTGCGCCCTTTAAGGATGGTCATGCCGATGTTGTACAGGAAGGCCAGCACGACGATCACGATGCCCACTTTAGTAATGGTCGGCTGTTCCAAAAACTCGCGACCCATAGTAGCCAGCACTTCGTTACCGGTCATTTCGGCCAGCGTGGCGTAAGGCACGGCCAGATAACCCACGATGGTCAACGCGCCGGCGATCAGGAAAACCCAGAACATCACATGAGCCAGCAGCGGGCTGTGCAACTCGGTTTCGGACTCTTCCGGCACCAGGTAGTAGGCCGCCCCCATAAAGCCGAATAGCAGCCAGACGATCAACAGGTTGGTATGGACCATGCGGGCGACGTTGAAGGGGATCGCCGGAAACAGAACATCGCCGATCACATATTGCAGGCCAAGCACCAGACCGAACAGAATCTGTGCCACGAACAAGGCGATGGCGGCGATGAAATAGGGTTTGGCCACCGCCTGGGATTTGTATTGCAACAATTGCATGATTGCCGTTTCCTTTGGAGTCAGTGCTGGAATTCAGCCTTCGATGTTGGGCGGCCAGTTTTCGGTGTTGATCTCTGAAGCCCATTTCAAAAAAGCCACGAGGTCATCCAATTGTTGGTCGGTGAAGTGAAATTGCGGCATCTGCCGACGTCCCGGTACTTTTGTTGGCTGCGCCTTGATCCAGACCTTGATGAATTCCGGACCGCGACGCTGGTAAACATTACCCAGCTCCGGGGCGAAGTAAGCCCCTTCACCCAGCAGGGTATGGCAACCGATGCAGTTGCGGGTTTCCCATAGCGATTTGCCGCGTGCGACCTCGGGACTCGGCGTTGCGGTGGGAATGCGCCCCGGCAATTTCCAAGTGGTGTGAAAGGTGAGCGCGAGGAACAGCAGCACTGAAAACACGGAGCCCCCGTAGAAAATATTTCGCGCCATGGACTTGGTGAAAGTTACACTCATGAAGACCTCTGCTCGACGATCCTGCGACCGCGTTCGTTCGGGTGGAAACCGGCGGTTATCTTCCAAAAATGAGAGTGTTTTTTCCTTGACCAAGATCAAGGAACACCGGGCTAACTATCCACAAAATGGCCGAAATTCATTGAAATTATCGAGGGAAGTATGACGGCCATTGTTGATTTTCTTGCCGCTGAACATCGCCAGTGCGATGAAGTTTTCACTATCGCTGAAGAAGCCGCACATACCGACGATCTGGCCAGTTGCCGCACCCGGTTCCAGCAGTTTCAGGCGGCGATGGAACAGCATTTTCAGAAGGAAGAACAAGTGCTGTTTCCCGCCTTTGAGGAAGCGACGGGCCACGCCATGGGGCCAACGCGGGTCATGCGACTGGAGCATCAGCAAATGCGGGAGGCGCTGGCGGAACTGGCGGACGCGCTGGCCGCTGGCGATTTGGAGGATTATCGGGGTCAGGCGGAAACGTTGCTGATTCTGATGCAGCAACACAATATCAAGGAGGAACAGATCTTGTATCCGATGAGTGACCGGTTCCTGGGTAGCGAGGTGGACTCGGTGATTCAGGCGATGCGGGAACTGGAAGTGGCGTCGCCCACATGAACCCGAATCTGCCGGACATCATCGTGGATGGACGGGGTTTGGAGCCACCCGAACCGATGGAGCGGGTGCTGGCGGCGCTGGACACTGTGCAGCCCGGACAACGGGTACGCTTTCTCATCCATCGCCAACCTTATCCGCTCTACGACCTGCTGCGCCGCCATCACTACCTTTATGAGACCATCGCAGGGACCGATGGCGGGTTTGAAATTCTCATTTCCACGCCATGAATCCCGCCGGTTTATCGCTTGAACAAGCGCCGCCCTTCAGCGTCCCCCTGCGATTTTTCCTGACGGCGCCCTGGTTTCTGGTGCTGGCGGCGGCACTGATGCTCTGGGAAGGGTCAGCCATCTTCGCCAGTCGCTGGCTGCCGGCCACCCTCGCCCTGACGCACTTGCTGGTGCTGGGCTTCATGGCGCAGGTCATGCTGGGCGCGTTGCTGCAAATTCTGCCAGTAGCGGTTGGCGTCACCGTACCCCGTCCGCGATTAACAGCGGCGCTAATTCACATTCCCCTGACGTTGGGAACATTAACGTTGGCCGGAGCGTTTTTGTTCAGCCTTCCCGTCGGATTCGCCCATGCCGTAGGCTTACTGGGCCTGGGGTTTGGCGTCGCGCTGATCGCCTTCCATCTTGCCCTCTGGCGAGCGCCCGTAGCGAGCGGCGCCGTCATCGCCTTGCGCTGCGCACTGGGCGCTTTATTGGTCACGGTCGTCCTGGGCTTGCTGTTGGCCGGCAGCCTGAGTTGGGGATGGAGCCTGCCGGTCGTGGTGATCACTGATCTGCACGCAGTATGGGGGCTGGCGGGTTGGACCACCTTGTTGCTCGCCGGCGTGGCCTATCAGGTCGTGCCAATGTTCCACATCACGCCACCGTACCCAGCCGGGCTGACCCGGCGATTTACACCGCTCATGACGGGGATATTGGCCGGCTGGTCAGCGTTTATCCTGGCGGGCTGGACTATGGGGGCGACCGTAGCGGGCATGGCGCTGGCCGTGGGCTTGATAGTGTTGGCCGCCGCGACGCTCTCTCTATTGGCGCAGCGCCGCCGCAAGATCGGCGATCCGACCCTCGGTTATTGGCGAATGAGCATGGCTAGCCTGCTGGCCGGCGCCGCTGTGTGGCTGTTAACCCGGTGGATTCCAGCGCTGGCGACTTCACCCCAAGTTGAATTAGGGCTGGGCATTTTGCTGATTTTTGGCTTCGCCGTTGCGGTGATCAACGGCATGTTGTACAAAATCGTACCGTTTCTGGCCTGGTTTCATTTGCAGGCGCAACTGCTGGGACGGGCGAAAGCGCCGAATATCAAGCAACTGTTACCGGATGCGCCGGTTCGGCGGCAATGGTGGGCTTCGCTGGCGGCGCTATTGTTACTACTGGCTGCTGCGGTCTATCCCGCCGTTTTTACTTATCCCGCAGCGCTGGCTTTGGGCGCAACCGGGACATGGCTGGGCGTCAACTTGCTCAGCGTGGCAAGGATTTATCATCGATATCGTCTTGCCGTCTGAGCAAGCACCCGGATCATCCAACGCTCCCCTCCCATTGCGGGAGGGGAGCGGGACATCAGAACAGTTTGAGGATTGAACCAACGATAGCGGCGGCTGAAGCCAGGATGGCAACAATGCCAACCATCAGCGCCAGAGTCGCTCGTGACTCGGCCTGTCTGCTCCCTCCTCCCTGTGAGAGATTGGCCGAGGATTGCTGGATGGCGCGCTCGGAGGTTTCCCGGGCAATCGTCTCAATCACCGGCTGGATGCCGGAACGCACCATTTGCACCACCTGCTGCTTGAATTCCGGGGAACCCGTCGCCATGACCAGCGTCTCCTGGCTGTGGCGTTTGACCTGAACTTCGATTTCCTTAAGCAGTTCATCCCGGTTGACTTCCAGCCCACGGGCGATATTGCGCTGCGAAATCCCCTCGCTGACCTCGCGGGCGGCCTGTTCAGCCACCACCCGGGCGCTTTCATGAGCGGCAGTACGCGCCGTGCGCTCAGCGGTGCCACGGGCAATTTCAGTCGCCACTTGTTTAGCGGCTTCCTGAGCAGCGCGCACTGCGGCATGCGCCGCCCGCCGACCTAAATCCTCGGAGATGCTGCGCGCAGCCTGGGTAGCGGCGTCCCGCGCCAGATTCGGCACCAGCTCCTGAATAATGTCGCGGGCCACTTTTTCTGCAGCCGCCCAGGCGGCGCGTTCCGCAAGCTGCTCGATATCGCCGACGGATAACCCGGCTTCGGCAGCCATCGCCAGCTTTGGCGCGGATGGCGCCTCAGCAATAGCAGGCGCTTGAACCGGAACGGGTTCTTTTTCGACTACACGCGGCGTGGGAATGGCCGCAGGCGTCGCCAGCTCTTCCATGGAGATCGTTGCAGTCCCCACACTGACGGTGTGCAGGACGCTATCGAGTTGATCGGGGGTATAGGGTTTGGAAAGAAAACTGACAGCGCCGCTATCCCGAGCATCCCGTTTATCTTCATCAGTGGCGTTGGCGGAACACATGATGATGGGTGCAGCCCCTCCGGGGTGCTGACTGGTAATGGTGCGGCTGGTCTCGAAACCGTCCATGCCAGGCATCATGACGTCCATAAAAATAATGTCAGGTTTCTTACCCTCCAGATATTTGACGCAGTCTTCGCCCGACCCAACCCAGTCGACCTCGATACCGCGTTCGAGCAGCAGTTTGCGTAAGGTCAGGTGGGCAACCTTGGAGTCATCCACCACCAGCGCCTTTTTGATGTCCATGCGGGCCTCCTACGGCATGAGAATCTTCGTTATCCAGAGATACTTTAGGCCAATTTACCCAAGCTGTGTGCGAAATGTCGAACTTGTGAGTTTCAGGGCCGTTCGTCCGCAGTTTCCTTGGCGCGGGGCAACAAATCCTCACGGCTGATGCCCAGATACAGGGCCGTCGCGCTGGCGATGTAGATGGATGAATAAGTACCGACTACGATGCCCACGATCATGGCAATCGAGAAACCACGCATCACTGCGCCGCCGAAAAAATACAGTACGATCACGGACAGCAGAGTAACCAAGCTGGTCATTGTGGTGCGGGCCAGCGTCTCGTTGATCGACAGGTTCATGATTTCTTGGGCCGAGCCTTTGCGCCGCTTGCGGAAGTTTTCGCGGATGCGATCCATGACCACTACGGTGTCGTTGACCGAATAGCCAATCACCGCCAGCACCGCCGCCATCACCGTCAAGTCGAATTCGATCTGGAACAGCGAAAACCAGCCGACGGTGAAAATCACGTCGTGGACTGTGGCGGTGATGGTGCCGACCGCCAGCCGCCACTCAAAGCGAAACATAACGTAAATCAGAATCCCCGCCAACGCGCCCAGCGCCGCCAGCCCACCCTGCTCGACCAATTCCTGACCCACCTGCGGCCCGACGAATTCCGCTCGCGCCAAGGTGGCTCCGGCGCCGCCTTCGGCCGCTTGCAGGGTGTGCAGCACCTCGTTGCTCAGCGTGGCGGCGTTGGCCTGTTCGCGGGGTGGGATGCGAATCAACACGTCGCGAGAGGTGCCGAAATGCTGGGTTTGGGCATCGCTGAAGCCAGCCTGGGCCAGGGTCTCGCGGACCTTGGGGATTTCCACCGGCTGCGGATATTGCACCTCGATCACCGTGCCGCCGGTGAAATCCAACCCCAGGTTCATGCCTCGGACCAGCAGCGAGCCGACCGCGATCAACAGCACTGCGACCGACCAGCCCATCGCCAGCCTGCGCCAACGCAAAAAGTCGATGTTCGTGTTGTAAAGACTGAATCGTCCCATAACCGTATCCAGCCGCCGTTCAGACGGTCAGTTTTTGCAGCTTGCGGCCGCCGTAGATGAGATTGACCAGCGCCCGCGAGCCGGTGACCGCCGTGAACATGGAGGTCAGGATGCCGATGCTGAGCGTGACCGCGAAGCCCTTGATCGGGCCGGTGCCAAAGCCGAACAGCATGATCGCCGCGATCAGAGTAGTCAGGTTGGAGTCGAGAATGGTGTCGAACGCCCGGTCGAAGCCGGCGTGGATCGCCGCTTGTGGGCTGTTACCGTTGCGCAATTCTTCGCGGATGCGTTCGTAGATCAGTACGTTGGCGTCGACCGCCATGCCCATGGTCAGCACGATGCCAGCAATACCCGGCAGGGTGAGAGTGGCCTGGAGCATGGACAGCACGGCGATAATCAGCACCACGTTGACGGCCAGTGCAGCGGTGGCGATAGCACCAAACCCTTTGTAGCGCCCCACCATGAACACCGCAATCACCAGCAGCGATAGCGCTCCGGCGCGGAAGCCTTGGGCGATGTTTTCCTTGCCGGCGCTAGGGCCGATGGTGCGCTCTTCGATAATCTCAATGGGGCTGGCCAGCGCTCCGGCTCTCAAAAGCAGGGCTAAATCGCGGGCTTCACGGCTGCTGTCCAGACCGGTGATTTGAAAACGCCGGCCTAACCGGTCGCGGATAGTGGCGACATTGATGACTTCCTCAATCGTGAAAGAAGTCTTCTTCAGCTCACCATCCACCCGCTTGGTTTCGGTCTTGTTCTCGATAAACACGACGCCCATGCGTTTGCCAATGTTGTCCTTGGTGGCGTCTTCCATGCGCTTGGCGCCCTTGCCGTCCAGGGTCACATATACAGCCGGACTGCCGCTCTGCTGCTCCAGGCCCGAGGAAGCGTCAACAATGGAATCGCCGGTGAGCATGACCCGCTTTTGTAGCAGCACCGGACGCCCCTCACGATCCTTATAAAGTCGTGAATTCAGCGGGATGCGTCCCGTTTCAGCGGCCTGATACCCGTCGTTGTCCTCATCGGCCAGCCGGAATTCCAGCGTCGCGGTCGCGCCGAGAATTTCCTTGGCGCGAGCAGTGTCCTGGACGCCGGGGAGCTGCACCACGATGCGGTCGCTGCCTTGTTGCTGAATAATCGGTTCGGCGACGCCCAGCTCATTGACCCGGTTGCGTAAGGTCGTGATGTTCTGTTGCAAGGCGAAATCACGCTTTTCGCGGATTTCCGGTTCGCGGAGGGTCAGCCGCAAGCTGAGCGAACCCGGTTCATCCTGTTGCAGGTTCGACAGGTTTTTGCGCAACGCCTGAGCCGCCTTGTTACGCTCGGCTTCTTCCTTGAATTCCACCTGTACCCCACCATTGGCGGCGCGGCCTACCGTGCTGTACAGGATTTTTTCACTACGCAACTGGGCGCGGATTTCATCGACGTAGCTTTCTTCGATCTGCTTGACCGTAGCGTCCATGTCGACCTGCATCAGGAAATGCACCCCGCCGCGCAGATCGAGGCCGAGATACATGGGATTCAGGCCAATAGCCCGCAGGAACCCCGGCGTAGAGGAAGCGAGATTGAGGGCGACAATGTAGTCACGGCCCAACCGGTCTTTGAGAATATCAGCGGCCTTGAGTTGTCCTTCGGGATCAGGAAAACGAATGAGCAACCGGCCTTCTTGCAGTTCCACGCGCTTATGAGGCAATTGCTCAGCGTCCAGCAACCCGGCAATCCGGGCGTGAAAGGCGGAGTCGATGGCAATATTGGCGCGAGCGCCGGAAATCTGTACTGCCGGATCTTCGCCAAACAGGTTGGGCAAGGCGAAGATCAAACCCCAGAGTATGACCAGGCCGATCAGCAGGTATTTCCACCAGGGGTATTGATTGAGGGTATACGGATTAGCCATGGAACAGCGGTTCCCGTGTGGCGCGATGGGTGATCAGGACGATTAGAGATTGCCCTTGTAAGTGCCCTTGGGCATCAGTGAACTGACCGCCGCCTTCTGAATGCGGATCTGGACGCCCTCGGCGATTTCCAGATGCACGAAGTTTTCACCCACTTCGGTGATTCGGCCCAGGATACCGCCGCCGCTGACCACTTCATCACCCTTCTTGAGGGCTTCAACCATCTGTTTATGTTCCTTGGCGCGCTTGGTCTGCGGACGGATCAGCAGGAAATAGAAGGCGCCAATTAAAATGATCGGAAACAGCAAGTTCAGCATACCCATCTCGCCGCCGGGAGCGCCGGCAGCCTGGGCGGAAGCCGTAGGGATCAGGATGTTCAGAATGCTTTCCATGGGGATTCCTCGTTGATTGCTTGGCTTTGCCCCGCGTTGCGCTCTGGCGGACCGTAAAGAGATTGGGGTCAGCGCTGACGGTCAAAACCGGCGCGGGGACGGTCGCTCAGGACCGGATTAAAGCGCGCCATTATACACAGGCGATAAAATTTGCCCGCGTTTTTCGCAAACATCCGCAATGTGAGGTGGGTCTCCTGGCGGGCATACCCCTCTCTTGCCCACCCATGGGTAAAGAGGGCGCGAGGTTACGGTTGCGGAACCACCCGACCGCGTCGCTCATAAAAACCTGCGACAAATCCTGTTAGCCGATGTTCAGAAATCGCCGTCCGCAGTTGACGCATCAAATCCAGATAGTAATGCAAATTGTGCATCGTATTCAGCCGGGCGCCGAGAATTTCCCGGCATTGATCCAGATGACGCAGATAGGCGCGGCTGTAATGCCGGCACGTATAACAACCACAGGTTTCATCCAGTGGCCTGGGATCATTGCGATACTGACTGTTGCGGATGCGGATGTCGCCATGGTGCGTAAACAAATGACCATTACGCGCATTGCGGGTCGGCATTACGCAATCGAACAGATCAATCCCTCGACGCACCGCTTCCACAAGATCCTCCGGCTTGCCCACGCCCATCAGATAACGGGGGGCTTCGTCCGGCAGTAACGGCACGGTGCAATCGAGCATCGCCAACCGCTCCGCCAATGGCTCACCAACCGCCAGCCCGCCGATGGCGTAACCGTCAAAGCCAATGTCCCGCAATCCCTCAGCGGAAACACGCCGCCAATGTGGATACATACCCCCCTGAACAATGCCGAACAGCGCTGAAGGACTATCGCCGTGCGCCGCCTTGCTGCGCCGCGCCCAGCGTAGTGACCGTTCCATGGATTGGCGCGCTGCGGCATCCGTCGCTGGATAGGGGGTGCATTCATCGAAAATCATCACGATGTCCGAACCGAGCACCCGCTGCACCGCCATCGATTCCTCTGGCCCCAGAAACACCATCCCGCCATCGACTGGCGAGCGGAATTTCACCCCGGCTTCGGTAATTTTGCGCAGCGCAGCCAGGCTGAACACCTGAAAACCGCCCGAGTCAGTCAAAATCGGTCCGTGCCAATGCATGAAATCATGCAATCCGCCCTGCTGTTCGATGACCGTTACGCCAGGTCGTAACATCAAGTGAAAGGTATTGCCAAGGATGATTTCCGCCCCGACCGAGCGCAGTTCCTCCGGGGTCATCGCCTTGACCGTCCCATAGGTGCCCACGGGCATGAATGCCGGCGTTTCCACCACGCCGCGAGGGAAAATCAACCGGCCTCGCCGGGCGGCGGCGTCCGTTTGCAAGAGATGAAAATGCATGGGTAATATCTCCAAAATCCGCATATCCTTACACAGTCGTTCGCTGAAGAGGCCCGCCTGAGACCCAGTCATGAAATTTCACCAACAGTCTGCCTGCTTATCGTTAGCGCTTGCCGCTTTGATCTTCAACGCCGCCTTCGCCTTCGACCGGGCGCAGGTCGCGGTCGGACCCGCGACGTTTCAGGTCGAAGTCGCGAAAACCGCCCACGAGCGGGCGCAAGGTCTGATGTTCCGCCGTGAACTGCCTGCTGATCAGGGCATGTTGTTCGTGCAACCGCCCGGCCCCGCCGTATTCTGGATGAAGAACACCTATATCCCCCTGGATTTGCTGTATTTCGATACTGAGGGCCGATTGACACAAATCGTGACCGGGGCGCCACCCTGCAAAACGCCGAGTTGTCCGATTTACCCCAGCGAGACGGCGGCGATTCGCTACATCCTGGAGATCAACGCCGGCGAAGCCGCGCGGCGCGGCGTTCGGGTCGGGGACCGGCTGCAACTGGGATCGGAGCCTCGCCCCTGAATCCCCGCCGCTGCCAAATCATCTCTATCCCATCCCCGGAAATTGCTGCAAAATCGCTGGACTTTCGATCAGGCAACCCGTGATGCTCATGACTGACAATCTACCCGATTTCATCCGCTGTGGCCGGGCATTGTGCGGCGATCTGCTCCAGGCCGAACGGCGCGAATGGCTGGTGACCAACGGGCTAGGCGGTTATGCCGCCGGTACCGTGGCTGGCACGTTAACCCGTCGCTATCACGGTTTGCTGATCGCGCCATTGCCGCCGGCGCACGACCGATGGCTGATCTTCGCTAAAGCGGATGCGACGCTGGTAGACGGCGAGCGGGAAATTCCACTGTTCAGCAACCGTTGGGCTGGCCGCGTCGTCAATCCCCAGAGCTACGTTCATCTGGAATCCTTCCATCTGGAAGGGCGGATGCCAGTATGGCGCTACGCGGTCGGTGATCTGGTGCTGGAACAGCGCATCTGGATGGAGCCAGGCGCTCATACGACCTATGTCGCCTGGCGATTAACCTCAAAGCGCATCGGCCACGCCCCGCAGTTGCGCGTCCAACTGCTGATCAATGGCCGCGATCACCATTCCAAAACGGCGATGAGTGACTTCCAGCCGATCATCGACGCTCCGAACCCGGCGCAGCGGCGCATTCGCGTCTCACAATTTACTCTGGGGTTATGGGCCTGCGGCGGCGTTATCGCCGATGATCCAACCTGGTTTGAACATTTTGACCTGCCAGTAGAACACGAGCGTGGCCTGGCGCACCGTGATCATCACCTTTGTCTGGGCGAGGCGCTGCTGACATTGCAACCTGGCGTCTGGACCGGCATCGTCGCCAGCCTGGATCAGGATGCTTCGCTGGATTTGGCGGCGGCCCTGCAACGCTTTCTGCACCGCGAAGCAGCGCTACTGGCTCAAGCCGAGGCGCCCCTGCCCGGCGCTCCCGACTGGGTACGACAATTGACGCTGGCGGCCGACAGTTTCCTAATCGACCGACCCTTGCCGGGACTGCCCGATGGCGAATCGGTCATCGCTGGCTATCCCTGGTTCGGTGACTGGGGCCGCGACACCATGATCGCCCTGCCCGGATTGACATTGGCGACGGGCCGCCCGGCCAGCGCCCGCCGTATCCTGCGCACCTTCACCCGGTTTGTCGATCAAGGCATGTTGCCCAATTTATTTTCTGCCGCTGGCGAACCTCAGGCTTACAACACCGCCGACGCCGCCCTGTGGTTTGTCGAGGCATGGCGAGCCTACCTGGAGGCCAGTGGCGACAGGGCGAGTCTGGCCGAAGCATTTCCGGTCTTGCAGGAAATCATTGCTTGGCATGTCGCCGGAACCCGTTTCGGCATCGGGCTGGATACCATGGACGGTCTGCTTAAATGCGGTGAGCCGGGTCAGCAATTAACCTGGATGGACGCGAAGATCGAGGACTGGGTGGTGACGCCGCGCATCGGCAAGCCCGTAGAAATCAACGCCCTCTGGTACAACGCCCTGCTGAGCGTGGCCGATTGCGCCCGGATGCTGGGACAGTCGCCGGCTTTCTATGAGGATTTAGCCCAGCAGACGCGACAAGGCTTTCATCGTTTCGTTCGTCCAGATGGAGATGGACTGCTCGATGTACTGGACGGCCCCGGCGGCGACGAGGCCCTGGTGCGCCCGAACCAGCTTCTGGCGGTCAGCTTGCTGCACAGCCCGCTCAATCGCGCTGCTCAGGAATCCGTATTGCGCGTCTGTGGCCGTGAACTGTTGACATCCTATGGCCTGCGGTCGCTGGCCCCCCGCCATACCGCCTTCCGGCCTCACTATGTTGGTGATGTGCGGGAGCGTGACAGCGGCTATCACCAAGGCCCGGCCTGGGGATGGTTGCTGGGACATTACGCGCTGGCGGAATACCGGGTTCACGGCGACGCTAAGGCAGCGCGGGCCTGGCTGGAGCCCGTTCGCGATCATCTCAGTGACGCCGGGCTGGGAACCGTCAGCGAAATTTTCGATGGCGTTCCCCCGCATCACCCGCGTGGTGCGCCTGCCCAGGCCTGGTCGGTAGCCTGCGTGCTGCAAGCCTGGTGGCAGTTGACTGCGCTGTCGGTTGAAAAACCTGGCGACGGTCCAGTCTGACTGGAATCAGGCCATCAGGGTGATGTCACGCCGTTCAAGCTGCCCCACTTCCTGAGCTGCACCCGCAGCGCTCAAAACCCGAGCGCTGCTCTTGCTCTTGGGTCATTCAGATCATTTGTCCTGATCGGGAACGAAGAGATAACCCTTGCCCCGCAGGGTCTTGATGGTTTGTGGCTTGGCGGGATCTGCCTCGATCTTGCGTCGAATCCGGGTAATGCGGATATCGATGCTGCGATCAAAGGGGTCCCAATCACGGTTATGGGCCATATCCAGGAGCTGATCGCGGGTGAGAACCCGGTTGGGATGGGTCGCGAAGGCTTGGAGGAGATCGAACTCCATGCTGGTGATAGGAATCTCGCCGCCATCCCGGTCGAAAAGCTGATGCGACTCCAAATTCAGCACACAGCGCCCGAAGCGAACGCCCGGAGGAGTCTTGTCCGCAGCAGCAGTCCTGTCCGGGGCCGCCCGCAGAGTCAGGCGACGCAATACGCTCTTGATGCGAGCCAGCAGCTCACGGGGGTCAAAGGGCTTGCCGAGATAATCGTCAGCACCCATCTCCAGCCCTACGATCCGATCAACGACCTCGCCCGCCGCAGTCAGCATGATGATGCCGACCGGATAATGTTCGCGCAGAAACCGGGCCAGGCTCAACCCATCTTCGCCGGGCATCCGAAGATCCAGCAAGACCAGATCGACCGGCCGTTCCGCCACGATTTGCCTCATGACGGCGCCGTTTTCCGCCGTGGTGACCCCAAAGCCCTGCTGGACCAAATACTCTTCGATCATGTCCCGCAATTCGGACTCATCATCGACCACCAAGATGTGTGTCTTATCATGCATCGTCAGGATATCGCCGGTTTAGTTGCTTTCCTACTCTCCGCTGCCCGGTTCCCATTTTCCACAGCTCGCCGTCGAAACCATCGGGGACGGCTGAAACAATTGAAACAAAACTCCGGGATTGAGAAATATAACTGATACTCAGTGGGGGTAGGTTGACGCTCATTCTCGGTAAAGGTAGATCAAGATACGTCGGGATTGCGCCGAACCGCCTCCTATTTCGCTACGCTTTATCCGGGTGACCTTGGGATCGCTGTGTCATTCAATCGCTACGTCATCGTCATCTGGCCTGTCGAGACAGGAGGACACTATGAGGCAACCTGACAAGAACACTGTGAATTTCATGGGCGGCGGCGCCCTGACGTTATGTCGGTTTGGGATGGCGCTCATTCTGGCAGCGACATGGATGAGCGCTCGCGCCGCAGAACCGTGCGCGCTATCGGTCGGTTGGGAACCTTATGGCACCCGCATCTACGTCGATCAGAAAGGCGCAGTGACCGGTTCAGATATTGAACTCATGCGCACTCTGGCGCAAGAAATCGGCTGTACGATCACCTTCAAGCAATTACCCTGGACTCGCCACCTGCTGGAGTTGCAAGCCGGTCGCATCGACGTAGCGACCAGCGTGCGCTGGACCGCCGAGCGCGACGCCTTCGGTTGGTTTTCGGATCTCTATCGACACGATGAAATGGCCTTGTACGTGCTGCGCGGCGCGGTTGGGAATCTCCAGCTTACGGAATTGGCGGCGTTGCCCAAGACCGGTTTCAAGCTCGGCGTCATCGGCGGCTACTATTACGGGCCGGAGCTGGAAGCATTGATGGCTGATCCCGCCTTCGCCCAGCAAATCGAGGTCGCTTCCGACTACGCCACCAACCTCCGCAAACTGATCCATGGCCGGATCGACGGTGTGCTGGCCGATGATGTCACCGTGGTGATCGCCGCAGCTAAAAGCCTCGGTCTCCACGAACGCATCGAACAGCATCCGCTGGTCATCTCCGGCAACGTATCCCACCTGTTGTTCAGTAAAAAATCGGTCACTCCCGCTCTCGTTGCGGCGGTCAACGCCCGCCTCGCCGCCATGAAGTCCGATGGCCGGCTTCAGCGCATCATGGATCAATATGCCAAGTAAATTCGGCGGTGGTCGAGGCCGCACGGACCCACGACGACGCCCTGATCGTCCATGAAACGAACGAGGGTTCCCATGCTGATGAAACTGTGCGCGTTTCTTGACGATTTGTCGCTACGCAAGGCGCTCGCGACGGCCTTGGTTGTGGGTCTGGTAGCGCCGACCAGCATTTCCGCCTGGCTGTTTTTCACCGAACAGCGGGCGCTCTTGCTGGAGCGGCTCGATAATGATCATGCCCGTATCGCCACCGTACTGGCGCTCGGTATGCAGACCCCGGTTTGGGAAATCAGACCTGATGCCGGTAAACCCTTACTCGACGCGCTCATGTTGGACCCGCGCGTGACCGCGATCAGCGTGTCGTCGCCGCTCGTGCCGCGCTTCCTGGAAGTCGCGGCGCCTCGATCCCGGCCAGGTGTAAACCTGTCCCGCACCAGCCCCATCATGCATGATGGTGAAATCATCGGTGAAGTTCGAGTAGACATGAGCATCGACCAACTGGAAGCGCAGCTCGCGGCCCGCTGGAGCCAAATCCTGTTGACCGTAGCGCTGCAACTGGCCACCGGCCTGCTCGTCATCGCTGCGCTGCTGCGCTACAAGGTCATGAGGCCGCTGCAACGACTGATCGACCAAGCCGAAACCCTGGCCGCCGGTACGTTGGATCAAGCTCTGACATGGCGGCGCGGCGACGAACTCGGCGCGCTGGGCCGGAGCTTCGAAAAAATGCGCCAGTCCCTGCGCGATTTATTCTCGCATCTCGAACAACGTAATCAGACACTCCGCCAGCAGGAGCAAGAACATCAGCGCTGGGTCTGCCTGTTCCGGGACGCCATTGAAAGCATTCCCAACGGCTTCGCGGTTTACGACGCCAATGGACGTTTAATCATCTGTAATTCCGCGTTTTCCTCCCTTTATGGCGTTCCCGCTAAAGCCCTGGTGGGTTGCACGGTGTCGGAACTTTACGCACGGATATCGTCCCTGTGGGAAACCATCGACGACCGCCCACCGCTGAGTCCTCAGGAAGAACCCTATATCGCCGCCTCGAATTGGTCAGCCGCACTCGAACCCAGCGAAGGTCGCTTAAAAGACGGTCGCTGGTTTCTGATCAGTCGCCACCCAACGGTCGAAGGTGGAAACGTGTTCGTGCGCACCGATATCACCCATTTCAAACAGATGGAGAAAGCACTGCGAGAGAGCGAGCAGCGCTTTCGGAGCATTACCGAGGCGCATCCGGTGCCGGTGGTGATCAGCGCCCTCGAAGAAAACCGGCTACTCTATGCAAGTCCTGGCATGGGCCGCTTGTTTGGCGCTCCACCCACGGAAATCATCACCCGGTTACCCCAGGAACTGTTTACTGACCCGACGGATCGCCTCAAGCTGCGGGCCATCCTGCTCGACCGGGGTAGCGTCGATTCCTACGAATGCGTCATGCAGAAGGCTGATGGCTCCACCTTCCCGGTTGCCATCACTGCAAGACGCATCGACTACCTCGGAACGGATGCAGTGGTGGGCGGCATCATCGACCTGACAGAAATCCGCTACGCCGAGCGGGAGATTGCGCGGCAACGGGAAGCGCTGCACCAGAGCGAGAAGCTGAACGCGCTGGGATCCTTGCTGGCCGGGGTGGCGCACGAGTTGAACAACCCGCTGTCGGTGGTGGTGGGGCGGGCGATCATGCTGGAAGGGGAAGTGGTCGCGCCCGAGTTGCGCGCCAAGGTGCAAAAGATCCGCCAGGCGGCCGAGCGTGGGGCGCGGATCGTCAAGACTTTTCTGGCCATCGCCCGGCAACAACCCCCCGAACGCAAGCCGGTGGCGCTGAACACCGTGCTCGAAGCCGCTATCGAGTTAATGAACTACGGTCTGCGCACCGCCGACATTACCACTACCCTGGACTTGGACCCTGACCTGCCGGAACTGTCCGCCGACGCCGATCAGCTCACTCAGGTGTTCACTAACTTGATCGCCAATGCCCAGCAAGCGCTGCTGGAGGTCGCGCCGCCGCGCCGCCTGCGCATCACCACCGGTCGGGCGCGGGCCAGCCGGACGGTGCGCATCACCT
>JBAQIQ010000391.1:0-43019 GCA_049288935.1 Candidatus Competibacteraceae bacterium | reverse complement strand
GGCACACGGCGTGGCCTGGAAGCGACCCTGGTGCCGAAAGCCGGTATCCCGATGGAGTGGATCGACGTTGCCGGGTGGCGCGGGAAAAGTCTGCGCCAGCGCTTGCTGATGCCGGTCATGCTCGGTCAGGCGCTTTGGCAATCTGGCGCGATTCTGCGGCGGTTGCGTCCACCCGTGGTGCTGGGCATGGGGGGGTTCGTCAGTGGTCCGGGTGGCGTTATGGCTCGCTTGCTCGGCATTCCACTGGTTGTGCATGAGCAGAACGCCATTGCCGGAATGACTAATCGCTGGCTGGCGCGAATGGCCCGGCGGGTCATGGAAGCCTTCCCTGGAACATTTTCCCCGGAACGACAGGCGACCACGGTTGGCAACCCAGTGCGGGCGTCTATCGCGGAACTGCCGCCGCCGACGGAACGGTTTGCCGGGCGAACCGGGCGTGGTCGGTTACTGGTGTTGGGTGGTAGCCAGGGCGCGCTGGCGTTGAATCAACTCGTTCCGCAGGCATTAGCGTTGCTGGCGGACGGTGAGCAACCGGAAGTCTGGCATCAGGCCGGCGGTCAGTTGCACGAGGCCGCTGAGGTGGCGTATCGGGTCGCGGGAGTGACGGTGCGGTTGACGCCGTTCATCGAGGATATGGCGGCAGCGTATGGCTGGGCTGACTTGGTGTTATGCCGGGCTGGAGCGTTGACGATTGCGGAACTGGCGGCAGCCGGCGTGGGTGCGATCCTCGTGCCGTTCCCGTTCGCGGTGGACGACCATCAGACCGCTAACGCCCGCTTTCTGGAGCGGGATGGCGCCGCGCTGGTCTGCCCACAGGCGGCATTGACTGCTGAACGGTTGGCGACGCTGTTGCGAGAACGGTTGGGTGACCGTGATCGATTATTACGCATGGCGGAGGCGGCGCGACGGTTGGCCCAGGTGGATGCTGCTGAACAAGTGGCGCGGGCCTGCCTGGATTTGTACTGACAAAAGCATTGGACGACTCATCGTATGGATAAACCTGTATTGGCCACCATCCCGGAAGCCTGGCGCGATATGCGCCGTATCCGCCATGTACATTTTGTTGGCATCGGTGGCGCTGGCATGAGCGGTATCGCCGAAGTTTTGCTGAATCTGGGCTACAGCGTCTCCGGTTCCGACCTGCGCGCCAGCGCAGTGACGGCGCGCCTGGCGCAGTTGGGCGCGATCATCCGTCCAGGTCACGCCAGGGAGCATGTCGCCGGCTGCGACGCGGTCGTGATTTCCAGCGCGGTGGCGGAGGACAATCCCGAGGTCGCCGCAGCGCGAGCGGCGCGCATTCCCGTGGTGCCACGCGCCGAGATGCTGGCTGAATTGATGCGATTCCGTTATGGCATCGCTATCGCCGGCACGCACGGCAAGACGACCACGACCAGTCTTATCACCAGTTTGCTGGCTGAGGGCGGTTTGGACCCGACTTTCGTGATCGGCGGGCGATTGAACAGCGCGGGGGCGAACGCCCGCCTGGGAGCAGGCCGCTACCTGGTGGCCGAGGCCGATGAAAGCGATGCTTCATTCCTGTTTTTACAGCCAATGATCGCGGTCGTCACCAATATCGACGCCGACCATTTGCCGACCTATGGTGGCGACTTCGAGCGGTTGCGGGAGACTTTCGTGGAGTTCCTGCACCATCTGCCCTTCTACGGACTGGCCGTGCTGTGCGCTGATGATCCCCAGGTGCGGGCGATTTTGCCCCAGTTGAGCCGACCGGTGTTGAGTTACGGGTTTACTGAAGATTGCGATGCACGGGCGAGTGACATCGTGCGAGAAGGGTTGCGCACCCGGTTTCTCGCCCATCTGCCGAATCTCCGCGAGCCGCTACCGATTACGCTAAACCTGCCAGGTCGATACAGCGTACTGAACGCCCTGGCCGCCATTGCGGTTGCGCACGAATTGGGGGTGTCGGAAACAGCGATTCGCCGGGCGCTCATGAATTTCCAGGGCATTGGCCGTCGCTTTCAACTGCATGGCGAACTGCCCCTGCCCGACGGCGGCCATGCGACGGTGATGGAGGATTACGGCCACCATCCCCGGGAAATTCAGGCGGTGCTGGAAGCGGTGCGCGGCGCCTGGCCAGAGCGGCGGCTGGCGTTGGCTTTCCAGCCACACCGTTTCACCCGCACCCGTGACCTGTTCGACGACTTCGCCCAGGTGCTTTCCGAAGTGGACACGCTGATTTTGCTGGACGTATATCCGGCGGGAGAAAAGCCCATTGGCGGCGCGGACGGGCGCAGCCTGAGCCGGGCCATTCGCACCCGTGGCAAGGTCGATCCCGTTTTCGTGGAACAGACCGTCGATTTACCCGCAGCATTGTCCAGCTTGCTGCACGATGGCGATTTGTTGCTGATGATGGGGGCGGGTGACATCGGGGCTATGGCGGCGCATTTGGTTCGCGATGGCTTGCCCCTCATCGCTCATCGCTAATTCCTGATCACTGTGGAGCGCGTAGATGCAGCAGATACCCCAACGCATCGTCGCCGATCCGGCGGCCTTCGGCAAAGTAGCCGTCCTGATGGGCGGCTGGTCAGCGGAACGGGAGGTTTCGCTCAGGAGCGGTCAAGCCGTTTTGTCCGCTCTGCAGACGCAGGGGGTGGTGGCGCAGGGTGTTGATGCCGACCGCAACATTTCACGAGTGCTGGCTAATGGCGGATTCGACCGGGTCTTCATCGCATTGCATGGCCGGGGCGGCGAAGACGGAGTGATCCAGGGGGCGCTGGACATTCTGGGTCTCCCCTATACCGGCAGCGGCGTCATGGCTTCAGCGCTGGGTATGGATAAGTTGCGCACCAAACAGCTCTGGCTGGGCGTGGGTTTGCCAACGCCGCCGTGCCAGTTGGTGGCCAGCGCGGCGGAACTGGCGACGGCGGCGGCTCAGTTAGGTCTGCCGCTGGCAGTCAAGCCGTCCCGTGAGGGCTCCAGCATCGGCATCAGCCGGGTCAATGATCCGTCGCAGTTTCAGATCGCCTGGGAACGGGCGGCAGTCTGCGATTCGCCAGTGTTGGTGGAGCGATGGATTCAGGGCCAGGAATACACCGGCGCTTTGTTGCAAGGCGCGGCATTGCCACTGATTCGGCTGGAAACACCGCGTGAATTCTACGACTACGAGGCCAAATATCATGCTAACGATACCCGCTATCTCTGTCCTTGTGGCTTGCCCGAGGCGCAGGAAGCGGAATTGCAGGATTTGGTGGGTCGCGCTTTCGCTGCTATCGACGGTGCGGGCTGGGGTCGAGTGGATTTGATCGTGGATGCACAAGGCTATCCTTGGCTGTTGGAAGTGAACACCGTACCCGGCATGACCGATCATAGCCTGGTCCCGATGGCCGCCCGAGTGGCTGGCCTGAGTTTCGAGGAGCTGGTTTGGCGCATCCTGGAAACCAGCCTGACCCGCAGCGATTAAACAAACGGAATGGGGGTACAGGATGCAGTTTGCAAAAAAACGGCGTCATCGGGGTGCGACGCCGCTCAGGAGTGAGGCATCCAAAGCACCAGGGCAATGGAAAGCGATAGGGGGGCTGCTGCTGCGCTGGCTGGGTGTGGTGCTGGTGTTGGCCGGTGTGGGCTGGGGCCTGTGGGTTGGCAGCCAGAAATTGCAGGATCCGTATGCCTTTCCCCTGCGTCATGCGCGCATCGATGGGGAGTTGCGCAATTTGACCGAGGCGGATTTGCAACCGGTGGCTGGCGAGGTGCTGGGTCAGAATTTCTTCATGGCGGATTTGGATGCCCTGCGCACGGCGCTGATCGCTAACCCTTGGGTCGAGACGGTGGCAGTGCGGCGCTGGTGGCCGGATCTCGTGAAAATCGAATTGCGCGAACGAGTCGCCTTTGGCTACTGGGGCGAAGGCGAAATGGTCGATGTGAACGGCCGGCGGTTTCGCCCATCGGTCGTGCGTCAACCGGGACCCTGGCCACAATTGGCCGGGCCGGAAGGCCACGAAAAGACGCTCATTCAGACCTACGGGGAAATTCGTGCGCTGTTTGATCCCGTGGGATTGCGTTTGACCAAACTGCGGCAGGATGAACGACGGGCCTGGTGGCTGACCTTCGATAATGGCTTGGAAGTACATGTCGGGCGTGAGCGGTTCGAGCAACGGTTGCGGCGGTTGGCGCAACTCTATCCGCGCATTCTGTCCGCCCAGATCGACCGGATCGCGGTGGTGGATTTGCGCTATGGCAACGGCTTTGCCGTGCGTTGGAAAGCGGTGGAACCGCCCGCTCCAGCAGCGGGCTAGGCGATTGTGGAAAAGGGAGCAGTCATGGCCAGAAAAGAAGACAAGAACCTGATTGTCGGACTCGATATTGGCACTTCGAAAGTGGTGGTCATCGTCGGCGAGGTCGACGCCGGAGGCGAGATTGAAGTGGTTGGTATCGGCTCCCATCCGTCGCGGGGCCTGAAAAAGGGCGTGGTGGTCAATATCGAATCCACGGTCCAGTCGATTCAGCATGCGGTGGACGAGGCCGAGCGCATGGCGGGCTGTCAGATTCATTCCGCCTATACCGGCATTTCCGGCAGCCACATTCGCGGCCTCAATTCCCATGGCGTCACGGCCATCAAGGATCAGGAAGTCACCCAGGAAGATGTGGAGCGGGTGATCGAGGCGGCGCAGGTCGTGGCCATTCCGACCGACCAGAAGATTCTGCACATCCTGCCCCGGGAATTCATTATCGATGGTCAGGAAGGAATTCAGGACCCGGTCGGTATGTCCGGGGTGCGGCTGGAGGCGCGGGTGCATATTGTGACCGGCGCGGTCAGTGCGGTGCAGAACATCGTTAAATGCGTACAGCGCTGTGGGTTGGAGGTGGATGACGTCATTTTGCAGCAACTCGCGTCCAGCCGGGCAGTGTTGAACCCCGATGAGCGGGAACTGGGTGTCTGCCTGCTTGATCTGGGCGGCGGCACGACCGATCTGGCGGTGTTTACCCACGGCGCGATCAGCCATACCGCCGTGATCCCGATTGCCGGCGACCAGGTGACCAATGATATCGCCGTCGCGTTCCGTACTCCGACCCAGTCGGCGGAGGACATCAAGATCAAGCACGCCTGTTGCCTGAAGCATTTGACCCGGTCCGACGAACGGATTGATGTCGCCAGCGTCGGCGACCGGGCCGCCCGGTCCTTTTCCCGCTACGATTTAGCCGAGGTGGTGGAGCCGCGTTATGCGGAATTTTTTGAGTTTGCGCAGAAGGAGTTGCAACGCAGTGGTTTCGAAAATCTGATCGCTGCGGGCGTAGTGCTCACCGGCGGCAGCGCCCGGATGGAAGGCGTCGCCGAATTGGCCGAGGACGTGTTTCACATGCCGGTGCGGGTGGGGTTGCCGCATGATGTCACCGGTTTGCAGGAGTTGGTACGCAATCCGGTCTACTCCACCGCAGTGGGATTGCTGTTGTTTGGTAACGAAAACCGGCCGCTGAATAAGCCAGTGCCGGTGTTGCGAGCGGGTCGCCGGGGGTTATGGGCCAGAATGAAAAGCTGGTTTCAGGGGAATTTTTAGGGGTTGGGTTGCTTAATGTCGGGTTGAGACCATTGGTTTGAGGAGAAACGGTTATGTTTGAGTTGATGGATTCCCAGTCGAAAAATGAAGTGATTAAAGTCATCGGCGTCGGTGGCGGCGGCAGTAACGCGGTCCAGCACATGTTGGGCGCCAATATTGAGGGGGTGGATTTTATCTGCGCCAACACGGACGCCCAAGCGCTGAAAACCTGTTCAGTACCGGTGACTTTGCAAATCGGAACCAGCATTACCAAAGGGCTGGGCGCAGGCGCCAACCCGGAGGTCGGTCGGCAATCCGCCCAAGAGGATTGTGAGCGGATCCGGGAGGTCTTGCAGGGCGCCGACATGGTGTTCATCACCGCTGGCATGGGCGGCGGCACCGGCACCGGCGCAGCGCCAGTGGTGGCGGAACTGGCTCGGGAAATGGGCATTTTGACCGTAGCGGTCGTCACCAAGCCTTTTCCCTTTGAAGGCAAAAAGCGCATGGAAGTCGCCCTGCGCGGAGTGGCGGAGCTGAGTAAAGCGGTCGATTCACTCATCATCATTCCCAATGAAAAGCTGCTGACGGTGTTGGGCAAGAGCGCCAGCCTGCTCGATGCGTTCAAAGCGGCAAACGACGTGTTGCTGGGAGCGGTGCAAGGCATCGCGGAACTGATCACCAATCCCGGCTTGATCAATGTGGACTTTGCCGACGTGCGCACGGTCATGTCAGAAATGGGTATGGCGATGATGGGCACCGGGCGGGCGGTTGGCGATGGCCGCGCCCGCGAAGCCGCCGAGTCGGCCATTGCCAGTCCATTGCTGGAAAATGTCAATCTGGCCGGCGCCAAGGGCTTGTTGGTCAGCATCACTGGTGGCATGGACATGACCATCGGCGAGTTCGAAGAAGTCGGCAACACCATTAAAGATCTGGCTTCTGACGACGCCAATGTGGTCGTCGGTACGACCATTGATCATGAGATGAAGAATGAGCTGCGGGTCACTATCGTGGCCACCGGCATTGGTCAGGGCGCTCCGGCGGTCGCTAAGCTGACCGGGCGCGACCGGGAGCTGAGAATTCCAGCCATCAATCTGGTGCGCGGTGATCCAGACTCGCATGCTCGTCATGAGCAACGGGCATCGACGTCAATGCGTCGCGGAGTGGGTGATGGGCCGAACGAGCAACGGTCTAGCGATACCGATCTCGACTATCTTGACATTCCCGCATTTCTGCGCCGCCAGGCGGAATAAGCAAAGTCACTCGTGTCGTCCCCTGTCGAATCCCTCCCTCGTTAAGGGGAGGGTGCCTTACCTGGATTTTCGCAAGTTAGCAACAGACAAAGTTGCGAAAGGGAAACAAAAGTTGTAATATTGCTACGGAATGCGGTATCTTTACCGCAACGCATGATGAAATCGCGCCGTCATGCTCCAGATCAATTGACGTGTTGGGGGACCTGACATGATTAGGCAACGAACCTTGAAAAACGCCATTCGGGCGACCGGCGTCGGGCTGCATACCGGCGAAAAGGTCTATTTAACCTTGCGACCGGCGGCGCCCGATGTGGGCATTGTCTTCCGGCGGATTGACCTCCCCGAACCGGTGGAAATCAAGGCCTGCCCGCAAAATGTCGGGGACACCCAACTGTCCACATCGCTGGTCAAGGGTAAGACCCGCATTTCGACCGTTGAGCATCTGCTGTCAGCATTTGCAGGACTGGGCATCGATAACGCCTATGTGGATGTGAGCGCTCCAGAAGTGCCGATCATGGACGGCAGCGCCGGACCGTTTGTTTTTCTGATCCAGTCGGCGGGTATTGAGGAGCAGAACGCACCCAAGCGATTCATTCGTATCCGCAAGTCAATCATGGTTGAGGAAGACGACAAACAGGCGCGGTTTGATCCCTTTGACGGCTTCAAGGTCGAGTTCACCATTGCCTTTGATCATCCCCTGTTCCGGGGCCGCAACCAGCATGCAGCCGTCGATTTCTCGACCACCTCGTTTGTCAAGGAAGTCAGCCGGGCGCGCACCTTCGGCTTCCTGCGCGAGATTGAGTACCTGCGTGAGCGGCAGTTGGCATTGGGCGGCACACTGGATAACGCGATTGTGGTTGACGATTACCGGATTTTGAATGAGGACGGGTTGCGCTACGAAGACGAATTCGTCAAACACAAGATTCTGGACGCCATCGGCGATTTGTATTTACTGGGCCGCAGCCTGATTGGCGCCTTCACCGGGTACAAGTCCGGCCATGCGCTGAACAACCGCTTGCTCCGAGAGTTGCTGGCGGACCGCACGGCCTGGGAAGAAATTACTTTTAGCGATGAGCGGCAAGCACCGATTTCCTTCCTGCAACCGGCTCAGGCGACGCGCTGAACTGTCTATTCCCCTGATCCTTCTCCCCCAGCACAATCGCTAGACGGCTTTCCGGCCTGTTCCCCGGAAAGCCGTTCGGCTTTGGCGCTTGCGTCGGTCATTCCGGGCAAAAAAACTGCTGCTAGGGTATGATTGCCCGCTATTTGAGCTGAGCGACGACGCGAAAGGCCCCTGATTGATGAATATCTTCAAAACTCTGTTTGGTAGCCGCAATGACCGCGTGATCCGCAAGATGCGCAAGGTCGTGGACCGCATCAACGCCCTGGAGTCCGGCGTTGCGGCTTTAAGCGACGCGGACTTGCGCGCCAAGACCGACGAATTCAAAAATCGCCTGACCAAAGGCGAAACGCTTGACGCCCTGTTGCCGGAAGCTTTCGCCGTCGTGCGCGAAGCCAGCCGGCGCACCCTGGAAATGCGCCATTTCGACGTGCAGCTAATCGGCGGCATGGTGCTTAACGAGGGCAAAATCGCTGAAATGCGCACGGGTGAAGGCAAAACCCTGGTCGCGACCCTGCCGGTTTATCTTAACGCCCTGACCGGTCGGGGGGTCCATGTAATCACGGTCAACGACTACCTGGCCCGCCGTGATGCGGACTGGATGGGACAAATCTACCGCTTCCTGGGCATGACCGTCGGCGTGGTCATTGCCGGTATGGAGCCTGACGAGAAGCGTGCTGCCTATGGCGCCGATATTACCTACGGCACCAACAACGACTACGGGTTCGATTATTTGCGCGACAACATGGCCTTCAACCTGGAGCAGAAGGTTCAGCGCGAACTGCATTACGCCCTGGTCGACGAGGTGGACTCCATCCTGATTGACGAGGCCCGCACCCCGCTGATCATCTCCGGCCCGGCGGAAGAAAGTTCGGAACTTTATCGCAAAATCAATGCGATTGTGCCCCGGTTGACTCGCCAGCAGGAAGAGGACGGACCCGGCGACTACTCGGTCGATGAGAAGGTCAAGCAGATCTATCTGACCGAGGACGGCCATCAAAAAGTCGAAGAGTTGTTGCTGGAAGCCGGGTTATTGCGTGAAGGTGACAGCTTGTATGACGCCGCGCATCTGGGCGTCTTCCACCATTTGAACGCCTGCTTGCGCGCCCACACCCTGTTTCACCGGGACGTGGAATACATCGTGCGCGGCGGCGAGGTGATCATCGTCGATGAATTCACCGGCCGCACCATGCCCGGACGGCGCTGGTCGGACGGGTTGCATCAGGCCATCGAAGCCAAGGAAAATGTGACGATCCAGGCCGAGAACCAGACGCTGGCGTCGATCACTTTCCAGAATTACTTCCGCCTGTACGGCAAGCTGGCCGGCATGACCGGCACCGCCGACACCGAAGCTTTCGAGTTCCAGCAAATCTACGGCCTGGAAGTGATTGTCGCGCCGACCCATTTGCCCATGGTTCGCAAAGACCACGGCGATTTGGTATTTCTCACCCAGGCGGAGAAATACGACGCTGTACTGGAGGATATCCGCGATTGTCAAAAGCGCGGCCAGCCGACGCTGGTGGGTACAACCTCTATCGAAGTGTCGGAACTGCTTTCCACGATGCTGGAGAGGGAAAAGATTTCCCATCAGGTGCTCAATGCCAAGCAGCACGAGCGGGAAGCCGAAATTATTGTGCAGGCCGGGCGGCCAGGTGGGGTGACGATCGCCACCAACATGGCCGGACGGGGTACCGACATCGTACTGGGCGGCAACTTGCAAGCTGAGTTGAAAGCGTTGGGGCCAGAGGCTGATGACGCGGCCCGCGAAGCCGTGCGCACGGCTTGGCAGCAACGTCATGAACAAGTGGTCGCCGCTGGAGGTCTCCACGTCATCGGCACGGAACGTCATGAATCACGGCGCATCGATAACCAGTTGCGCGGGCGATCCGGGCGGCAGGGCGATCCGGGCTCCAGCCGCTTTTATCTGTCGCTGGAAGACAATTTGCTGCGTATTTTCGCCTCTGACCGAGTGTCTGGGCTGATGCAGAAGCTGGGGATGCAGAAAAATGAGGCGATCGAGCATCCTTGGGTGACGAAGGCGATTGAAAACGCTCAACGCAAGGTGGAAGCCCACAACTTCGACATCCGCAAAAATCTGTTGGAGTTTGACGATGTCGCCAATGATCAGCGCAAGGTCATGTACCGCTGGCGCAACGAGTTGATGGAAGCCGAAGATGTGTCGGCGACGCTGAAAGAGATGCGCGCTGACGACCTTAAACAAATTATTGATCCTTATCTTCCACCGCACAGTCTGGAAGAGCAGTGGAATGTGCCAGGACTGGAGGAGACGCTGGCCAAGGAGTTTGGCTTGCAACTACCGATCCGTGCTTGGCTGGACGCCGACGCTAACCTGCATGAAGAACCGTTGCGGGAGCGGATTCATACGGAGCTGGAACAAGCCTATGCCGCTAAGGAAACGCAAGTCGGCGGGCCATGGATGCGACAGTTTGAGAAGGCCGTGCTGCTACAAGTGCTGGACAGTCATTGGCGGGAACATTTGGCCGCTATGGACTATCTACGCCAAGGCATTCACCTGCGCGGCTACGCCCAGAAGAATCCCAAGCAAGAGTACAAGCGCGAAGCGTTCGAGATGTTTCAGGCGCTGGTGCAGCGCATCCATCACGAAGCCATCAGCTTCTTGGTGCGGGCGCAATTTCAGACGGAACCGGAACCGATTCCCGCGCCGCATCGTCCCACCGCCTTGCATTTTGAACATGCCGAGGCGACTTCGGCGCTGGCGGCAGGCGAGAGCGAAGACGATGAATCGGGCGCCGAAATGCGCCCGCGTCCGGAACAGACGCATGCTCCGTTTGTCCGGGACGGGCGCAAAGTGGGACGTAATGAACCTTGTCCCTGTGGCTCGGGTAAAAAGTACAAGCATTGCCATGGCCAATTGGACTGATTCATCCGTCTCCATCAAGGAGCGCGGGATGTTTTGAGGATATCACTATGGAACCTTTCACCGTCGCCGGCATTCGGGTCGGCGTCGCCCGCGCCGGCATCAAGTATCCTGACCGCCGCGATCTGGTGGTGATTGAGGCCAGCGCCGGAACGCAAGTCGCCGCCGTCTTCACCCAAAACGCTTTTTGCGCTGCGCCAGTCCGGGTCGCCCGAGCGCACTTGGCGGCGGCGATCCCCCGCTATCTAGTGATCAACACGGGTAACGCCAATGCGGGAACCGGCGCCCCGGGGTTGGCCGCCGCACAAGCCACCTGCCAGGCTTTAGCGGAGCGTACCGGTTGCCATCCTGAAGAGGTGTTGCCATTCTCCACCGGGGTCATCGGCGAACCCTTGCCGGTGGAGCGCTTGGTCGCCGGTCTGCCTGCCGCGCTGTGGGCTTTGCAACCGGAGGGTTGGACGGAAGCGGCTCACGGCATCATGACCACTGACACCCGGCCTAAATGGGCGTCGCGGCGGATGACGCTCAACGGTCGGGAGGTCACAGTGACCGGCATCGCCAAGGGCGCCGGGATGATTTGCCCGAACATGGCTACCCTGTTGGCGTTTATCGCCACGGACGCCGCAGTAGCCCCAACGCTGTTGCAACGCATTTTGCACGAGGCCGTCGCCGATTCTTTCAACGCGATCACCGTGGATGGCGATACCTCGACCAACGACTCCCTCGTGCTGCTGGCCACCGGTCAATCGGGCGTCAATATCCCGCCATCAGGGAAAGATCACGCTTGTTTTGCTGAAGCAGTACGGGAAGTTTGCATCGAACTGGCTCAGGCGATTATCCGCGATGGTGAAGGCGCGACCAAATTCATCACGGTGCAGGTTGAAGGTGGGCAGGATGTGGCGGAATGTCGGCAAGTTGCTTACACCGTCGCTCATTCACCGCTGGTCAAAACGGCTTTCTTCGCCTCTGACCCCAATTGGGGCCGGATTCTGGCGGCGGTGGGCCGGGCCGGACTCAGCCATCTCGATCTGGAGCAGGTGATGATCCATCTGGATGAGATTTGCATCGTCCGTGCTGGGGGCCGCAGTCCCGATTACACCGAGGCACAGGGTCAGCAGGTGATGGCCCGTCCCGACATCACCATCCGGATCGACCTGGGTCGGGGTGCAGCGGCGGCGCGGATTTGGACCACGGACTTTTCCTTCGACTATGTGCGTATCAACGCCGAGTACCGGACGTGAAAACGATCCATGTCGCTGTGGGGGTCCTGATCAATCCAGCGGGTGCGGTACTGATCGCCCGCCGGCCGGACCGTGTTCATCAAGGCGGACTTTGGGAATTTCCCGGCGGCAAGGTCGAGGAGGGCGAGCCGGTCGCGGTGGCGCTGAACCGCGAGTTACATGAAGAACTGGGCGTCACCGTCCAAGTGGCTGAACCCTGGCTCCAGGTCGGACATGACTATCCTGACCAAAGGGTGTGGTTGGACGTGTGGCGAGTGACCGCCTGGCAAGGCGAGCC
Organism: Candidatus Competibacteraceae bacterium; assembly: GCA_049288935.1. GTDB lineage: Bacteria > Pseudomonadota > Gammaproteobacteria > Competibacterales > Competibacteraceae > UBA2383. The sequence goes on along the minus strand of JBAQIQ010000391.1, from coordinate 30,743 downwards.
GCAAGGTCGGGAAGGGCAACCCCTGGTCTGGGCATGGCCGACAGAGTTGGCAACATTCGCTTTTCCCGCCGCTGACCAACCGATCATCGCGCAGCTCACGGCTGCGCAGTGCTGACCCACCGCAGAAGGTGCGCCATGCATACCCTGCTTTGCTACTCCTACGCGCTGCTGGTCATTCGCTGTCAGATGTTGTATCAAGATTTTTGAATGGCAGGCTCATCATGGTTGGCCCTCCGGTCGCGAGGTTTGTGAAGGAACCTCGATCCTGCCATCTTTCATAACCTCTTTAATCTGTTAACCCTTACGTTGGCGCATATGGGTGATAGCAGTGGATAGTTTGATGCAACATCTCCCGCTCACCCCCAATCCAAGCCGTTTGGCCCGCGCGCTGGCTTGGGTGTCGGGGATGGGCGTCGCGGGTGGTCTGGCCTTCGCCGGGAGCACCGCGGCGGATCTCACGGGATTCAGCCTCGAAGAACTGATGCAAATGGAGGTGTATTCGGCTTCTAAATTCGGCCAGAAAGCCAGCGAAGCACCCTCGGCCGTCGCGGTCGTCACGGCCCAAGACATCAAAACGCACGGCTACCGAACCCTGGCCGACATCTTGCGGAGCCTCCCCGGCGTTTACGTGAGCTACGACCGCAACTACAGCAGCGTGGGCGTGCGCGGGTTTGGCCGCCCCGGCGATTACAACGATCGCTTGCTGTTCCTGGTGGACGGTCAACGGATCAACGACAACATTTTCGATACCGCGCTGGTGGGGACCGATTTTATCCTGGACGTGGATCTGATCGAGCGGGTCGAGTTCCTGCCGGCCGGCCCCGCGACGGCGCTCTACGGCAACAATGCGTTCTTCGGCGTGGTGAGCATCACCACCAGGCGGGGACGGGATATCGGCGGCATGGAACTGTCCGGCGCGGCCGCCAGCGCCGACACTTACCGGGGCCGGGCGAGCTTCGGCCGCAAGTTGGACAACGGGTTGGAAATGTTGCTGTCCGCGACCGCCTACGACAGCCAGGGAAAGAATCTCTATTTCCCCGAATACGATGACCCATCGACCCATGGCGGTCTCGCGGTCGGTCTCGACCACGATAGCGCCCAACAATTCTTCGGAAAGCTGGCTTTCGAGGATTGGACTTTGGAGGTGGCGCACGCCGACCGCGAAAAGGGCATTCCCACCGCGTCCTTCGAGCAGGATTTCAACGATCCCCGCAGTCGCACCCGCGATCGGCAAACGCTCGTGGACCTCGGTTATCGTGCGCCGTGGAGCGCGCATTCGGACGTGTTGGGCCGCTTGTTTTACGGCGCTTACGACTACGAGGGGCACTATCTCTACGGGGGTGTCGATCTTCCCGATCAAGCGGTGGGCCGGTGGTGGGGCGCCGAACTCCAGTTCGCGAGCACCGCCTTCGACCGGCACAAGCTGGCGTTCGGGGCGGAATACCAGCGCGATTCGCGGCGAGATCAGGCCGCGTTCGACGAGACCGGCGCCGCCACCTTCGAGAGTCGCGCCGGCGGGGATCGCTGGGGGCTTTATGCCCTGGACGAGTTCGCGCTGGGCGACCAAACCAACCTCAGCGTCGGCGTTCGCTACGACCGCGCCATCACCGGAGACGGCAGCATCGACCCTCGCATCGGCCTTGTCCACCAGTGGGACGCTCAGACCACCTTCAAACTTTTGTACAGCACAGCTTTCCGCGCACCCAACGCCTACGAACTCTACTACGCCGTCGGCAATTTGCCGAACCCCGATCTCCGGCCCGAGACCATCCGAACCTACGAGCTGATTTTCGAGAAGCGCCCGGACGAGCGCACTCGCCTCAATGCGTCCGTTTATCACTACGACATCACCGATCTGATCGATCAGACCACGGACCCCGATTCGGGGCTGCTGACCTTCCGCAACCTGAGCCGCGTGCGGGCCGACGGCTTGACGCTGGAGGCCGAGCGACGCTGGGCCGATGGCGCGCGACTGCGAGCCAGCTATAGCTGGCAACTGGCCGAGGATGAAAATGGCGGGTGGCTCGATAACTCGCCGCGCCATCTCGCCAAGCTAAGCTGGAGCCAACCGCTTTTCGGCGACGCCTGGCGCGCGGGATTGGATGTGCATTACATCAGCAAGCGCCGCGCGACCCAAGGCAACGAAGTGGCCGATGCGCTGGTCGCCAACCTGAACCTGCTCGGCCAACCCTTCGGCAAGAATCTGGATGTGGCCTTGGGCGTTTACAACTTGTTCGATCAGGACTACGCCGACCCTGGAGCGGATGAACATCTCCAGGCGGAAATTCCCCAGGATGGACGAACGTGGCGCTTAAAACTCGATTACCGGTTTTGAGCGCCTCCATGGCCCGTCAGGCGCATCCCGTTTGGCGCTGGTCGCGATACTTTGTTTGGCAAGCGCCGGGCATCGGGAAGCGGCGCTCGCCGACGGGCTCTCCGAAAGCCAGGCCAAGGTATCGATGCTCTACAATTTTCCCAAGTTCGTGGATTGGCCGCTGGCAGCCCCATCGGGGATGGTGTTGTGCGTGCTCGGCTCCGATCCATTCGGCCCGGCGCTCGATTCCCTCCACGGCAAGCCCCTGAAGGGAAGCTTTTTATCGGTTCGGCGCATCGGCGCGGCGACCGAAGGCCAAACCTGTCATGTCCTGTTCGTCGGCACTTCGGAAGATCGCCGTCTAGCCAGTATCTTGCACGCGCTGCGCGCTGCGTCCGTGCTGACGGTGGGCGATGTGGAAGGCATGGCGGCGCGGGGCATCATGATCGAAATGGTCGTCGAACAGCGACGGCTGGGATTCAAAGTGAACCTGCAAACCGCCCGCCAACACGGATTTAGCATCAGCTCGCAGTTGCTCAAGCTCGCTCAAACCGTCTACTAATCCGTACCCGCAAACCCCGTGCGGTCGGGGACGAACTCCGGCGAATTTGTCGTAACCTTGGCGGCAAGTATCCGCAAATCGCGATCCGCACGAAATTCGGCAACGGATCGCCCGCTAACGGCTAGAGGTCGGACCGTGTTCATCAAAGTGGACTTTGGGAATTTCCCGGCGGCAAGGTCGAGGAGGGCGAGTCGGTCGCATCGATGTGGAACGGATGCCGTTGTTTGACGGTGGCGAATGCGTCCCGCAACAACGCCACCGCATCCGGTTCACAGAGAATGGCCCGAAGCCGTATTATTTGATAATTTCAATTTCCTACCATCAAAAGCGGCCTCTACAAACCGGGATTTGATATCAGTTCCCGTTGCTCGTTGATGAGGTATTTGGCCACGACAGCGTTTAGCGAGCAGGCCGTCTTCCTGCCCGCCATGATCGACCGCAAGGCTTCCAGATCCGACTGCCACGCTACGTCGCCGGGCGCCATGATGCAGGCGCTGCCGGGTTCGTGGCTGGTGAAAAGCCGGCCGCCCTTGAAATAGTAGTGCTCGTCGCTCTCGGCGGTTTCGAACTCGTGCATGGCCGGAGGGATATCGTAGGGCGCGAACCAGAGCTTGATTTCCCGCTCGGCGTCAGCGGGATTGGCGGAGGCGTGAATGAGGTTGTCGATGCGGCTGTCCACCACCGCGCCATTGCCGTCTTCCACCGGGATCACCGTACCCAAGGCGCGAACGCTACCCGGTTTGCTGTCGCGGGCCTGCTGGGGATTGGTCGGGCCGGCGATGTCGCGAATTTTCTTGATGGCGTCGGGGCCCTGGTAAATCAGGGCCACCACCCGGCGTTTCCAGGCATCCTCTTCGCTGTAGTGTATGCGTCCGGTGATGTAGTCGATCAGGGAGGGGAAGAAAGGCTTGCCGCGATGCTCCGCATAGTGTTCCTCGGCGAGCATGGCGTGTACGGTCACGATCTTTGCGCCGGCGAACCGGAGTCCGGTATGCACCTCGGAAAGCAGGGAAAGCATGTAGCCGGTCAGTGATTGCTTGAGGGCGTCCGGTTTGATGAGGACGAGAGTTTGTTCGAGTTCGCGCTTGTCCATGGTTATCCGTTTGGTTGTGTCGTGAAGGTGAAAAGTGCGGCGAGGGTCCGGCCCGCGCACGCCGCGCAAGGGATGCCGGGTAATAGGCCGTTCCCGCTTCGAGCGGTTCGTTCGAAAGTTGTGTTCCAGCGGTATCGGGCTTGCAGCCAAGGAGTTGCCGACAGAGTTTGTTCGGCGCCCACCTAAACCTTCGAGGAGGGATTTTGGTGTGAACCTGCTTCCACCGAAAATTATAGGAGGTCGGTCGGCGATTTTCACCGCCCCTTCGATTGCGGGCATTCCCCGGACCCGTTCCATCTTGCCGTCCTCGTCCACCGCCTCCAGCCGCACCGTAAAGCCCCACAGCCGGTGCAGATGCTTCAGGAATCGGATCACAACACCACGGGCTCGGGCTCCAATTCGACCCCAAACTCGGCGCGTACCGATACCTGAATGGCCTGCGCCAGTCGCAGCACATCCGCACCCCGCGCCCCGCCGCGATTGACCAACACCAGGGCCTGGCGCTCATAAACGCCGACCGCGCCCAGGTTTCGTCCCTTCCAGCCACACCGCTCAATCAGCCAACCCGCCGCCAGTTTGACTGCGCCATTCGGCTGCGGATAGCGCGGCAATTCGGGATAGCGCTCAGCGAGACGGGCAAAGGTGATCGCATCGACCACCGGATTCTTGAAAAAACTGCCGGCATTGCCGATTTGGGCCGGGTCAGGCAACTTGCGGGAGCGCACTGCGATCACGGCCTCAGCAATCTGTCGGGCGGTCGGTTGGAAAAGATTCCGCGCCTCCACCAGTTCCCGCGCCAGTTCGGCATAGCCCGTGATGGGTCGCCAGCGCTTGGGTAATCGGAAGGTCACGTTCGTCACTAGATAACGCCCGGCGGCTTCCTGTTTGAACACGCTGTCCCGGTAGCCAAATCGGCAGGCCGTGCGGTCAAAGATCACCGTTGCGCCCGTCGTCAGATCGACGGTCTCCAACTGCTGGAACCGCTCAGCCACTTCCAGCCCGTAAGCGCCGATGTTCTGAATCGGCGCGGCGCCGACCGTACCCGGAATCAGCGCCAGATTCTCCAGTCCTGGCCAGCCGCAATCCAGCGTCCAGGTGACGAAGTCGCGCCAGCTTTCCCCGGCTCCGGCCTGAATCAGCCAGGCGTCAGCGTCCTCAGCGACGGGTCGCCGTCCGGGAATGCGCACCTGTAAGACTAAACCAGCGAAATCGCCGGTGAGCACCAGATTGCTGCCGCCGCCCAGGATAAAGCGCGGCCAGGTTCGCCATTCGGGCAGAGTCATCAAGGCGGCTACCTGAGCCGACGTCTCAATGACCGCCAACCCGGCAGCGCGGGCCGGCAGGCCCAATGTATTGAGGCGATCCAGTGGCGCATCGCGTTGCAGCAGATCGGTCGGCATCAGCGCCGTCCAGCCGCCGCCTGATGCAGGGCCTTTTGCAAATCATCGGCGAACTGATCGACCACTTCGCGGGGCGTATTCCAGGAACACATCAGTCGTGCCCCGCCAACCCCAATGAAGGTATAGAACTGCCAGCCTCTGGCATGCAGGGTCTGGATGACCGGCGGCGGTAATTGCAGAAAAACGGAATTGGCCTGACGCGGAAACAACAGTGGCAGTCCGGGAATATCCCGCAACCGCTGCTCCAGCGCGGTGGCCATGGCGTTGGCGTGGCGGGCGTTGCGCAACCAGGCGCCGGTTTCCAGCAGTCCCAGCCAGGGCGCTGCGATGAAACGCATCTTGGATGCCAGTTGTCCGGCCTGTTTGCAGCGCCAGGCGAAATCAGCCGCCAGTTCCTGGTCGAAAAACAGGATCGCTTCACCCGTGGCCATCCCGTTCTTTGTCCCGCCCAGACACAATACGTCGATCCCGGCCTGCCAGCTCAGTTGCGCCGGGGTTAAATCCATTTCCACCAAGGCATTGGCGAAGCGTGCGCCGTCCATATGCATTTTCAACCCATACTGATGGGCCAGTTTTTGCAATTCACGTAATTCGTCCAAGTCGTAAACCGTCCCCAATTCCGTCGCCTGGGTGACGCTGATGACCTTGGGTTTGGGATAGTGGATGTCCGAGCGGCGTGTGATCAAGCGCTCCACTGCCGCCGGATCGAGTTTGCCTTGCGCACCCTGGGCCAGCAACAATTTGGAGCCATTGGAAGCGAATTCCGGGCCGCCGCATTCGTCGGTTTCGATATGCGCTGTTTCATGGCAGATCACGCTGTGGTACGACTGGCAGAGGGCGGCCAGCGACAGCGAATTGGCGGCAGTGCCGTTAAAGACGAAGAACACTTCGCAATCGGTCTCAAACAGATCGCGAAAGCGGTCGGTGGCGCGCTGGGTCCAGGCATCGTTGCCATAAGCAGGCGCATCGCCCTGATTGGCTTCCAGCAGGAAATCCAAAGCTTCCGGGCAAATGCCAGAGTAGTTGTCACTGGCGAGCTGGCTGACGGGTGGGTGCATAGGGATAGGTCCGTAAAAAACCCGCCAGGTGGGCGGGTGGGTAATCTGTTCAGGCCCCCGTTGCGGCAGGGGGAGGGAGATTGTTCAAGCCGGCGCGGGCAAAGCGGTGCGCAGCTTTTTCATGGCGTTGTTTTCCAACTGCCGGATGCGTTCAGCAGAAACCTTATATTCCGCAGCCAACTGATGCAAGGTGGGCTTGGCGTCGCTTAACCAGCGGCGTTGCACGATGTCCCGGCTGCGCGGATCCAGCCGCTCCAGCGCCTCGCCCAGTTGGCTGACGGCCTGTTCATCCCAGTTATCCCGCTCCAGCGCCTCGGCGGGATTGGCCTGCTCGTCACGCAGATAGGCGGCAGGCGCGAAACTCTCTGACTCGTCGTCGCCATCGGTTTCCGAAACTGGATCAAACGATACATCGTAGCCGTTCAGCCGCGATTCCATTTCCAGCACATGTTCGGGGCTGACCCCGAGCTCTTGGGCGACAGTGTTGACCTCATCGTGGTTCAGCCAGCCCAGGCGCTTCTTGGCGCCGCGCAGCTTGAAGAACAGCTTGCGCTGCGCCTTGGTGGTGGCGACTTTGACGATCCGCCAGTTGCGCAGGATGAATTCGTGAATTTCCGCACGAATCCAGTGAACAGCGAATGATACCAGCCGTACACCATGATCCGGGTCGAAGCGCTTGACGGCTTTCATCAAGCCAACGTTACCTTCCTGAATCAGATCGGCCAACGGCAAACCGTAGCCAAGGTAGCCACGGGCAATATGCACTACGAAGCGCAGATGGGCCACGATCAGGCGTTGCGCGGCGTCCAGGTCGTTTTGCAGCCGCAAACGCTGGGCCAGTCCCTGCTCCTCTTCAGTGCTGAGCATCGGCATCCGGTTGACCGTCTGGATGTAGTTGTCCAGACTGCCCGCTAACACCGGCAGATTCTCAATACGGGGAACCAGCGCAGTCGTCGTCATCGTCATTTACTCCTTCCACTCATTCAATCTGGCTTTATTTTAGCACTCACGTTCTAGGAGTGCCAAATACACTGGGAAGTTCTTTCAATCGCTTGTTTCTTCGTCCAACAGGGCAGCGACAAATTCGGCGGCGTTAAAGGCGCGCAAATCTTCGATGCTCTCGCCGACGCCGATGAAGCGGATCGGCAGACTCAGCCGCTGGGCGATGGCGAAGACAATGCCGCCCTTGGCAGTGCCGTCCAGCTTGGTCAGAATCAGGCCGGTCACGCCGACGGCCTCATGGAACTGCACCGCCTGATTCAAAGCGTTTTGGCCGGTGCTGGCGTCCACCACCAGCAGCACTTCATGGGGTGCGGCTGCATCCAGCTTCCCAATGACCCGTTTGATTTTCTTCAGTTCCTCCATCAGGTTGAGCTGGGTGTGCAAGCGACCGGCGGTATCGGCGATGACAACCTCGATTTGCCGGGCCGTGGCAGCCTGAATCGCGTCATAGATCACCGAGGCTGCATCCGTGCCGTTCTTCTGGGCGATGACTGGAATCCGGTTGCGTTCACCCCAAACCTGCAATTGCTCAACCGCCGCAGCGCGGAAGGTGTCGCCCGCCGCCAGCAGGACGGAATGCCCGGTGTTTTGCAGCCATTGGGCCAGCTTGCCAATCGTCGTCGTTTTGCCAACACCGTTGACGCCGACGGTCAGGATCACGTAAGGGCGGGAATCGCTGGGTTGCCACGGTTGCTGGCAGGGCGCGAGAATGGCCAGCAGTTCATCATGCAGAGCCTGAATCAGCGCCGGTACATCGTTCAGCGACTGGCGCGACACCCGCTCGGTCAGTCGCTGGATCAAGTGGTTCGTCACGTTCACGCCGACATCAGCCATCAATAAGCGGCTTTCCAGTTCCTCCAGCGCCTCGTCATCCAGTTTTCGGCCAGTGAAGAGGCTGGACAGTCCCGAAACCAGATTTTGTCGGGTGCGCCGCAACCGATCGCGCAACCGGGCGAAGGGTTTGGTTTCGACCGGGTGCGCCGGCGCAGTCGTCGATTCAGGCGCAGCGTCCTTGCGAAAGGAGGGGAAGCGGATCGGTCGATTCAGCACCTCGAACAGGCTGGGTTTCTTCGGCGTGGCGGGGACTTCAGGTTTGAGATCGGTCATAGGAAGGTCCAAAGGGATGAGTACGGTGGCGACGATGGTCTATTGTATCCAGGGCCACCCTGGGGAGGTTATTCAACCGCGATCATCGCCAGTCAATATGAAATGACTAACCTCACTGTAAAAGAAGCAGGAAAACGCAATTTTTTTGCATTGCAACATTTTTTTTGTTAGACTTTCGTACAAGTGAGATAGTTGCGAAACATCACCCGCCACGTTAGGCGCTAGTAATTTCGGCTATCCCACAACACCAGGTTCCGGGCAGCAAGCGTTCTACATAGACCCCGATATCGTTTGCAGCCGGATTTTTAACATCTGACGATGGAGGGCGCGACCGCTCTACGCCGTAGAAGACGAGAGTTTCGCCGCGTATTAACATGAAAGAACTGTGCAAAATCGCTGGGTTCGCTATTTTAGTCTTGGCGCTGTCGCCATTTTTGGGTTTTTGGTTAGTGGCTTTGGTCGGCGCGCTGGTGTTCCTGCTGCCGGTCGGCGCTGCGCTTTCGGCGTTGTTCCCGAAAACCTGGCATCACCTTGAAGATGATGTGCTTTCCAGATTTTCGCGTTTATCCATCTCTTGAGCAGCCGTATATCGCAGCCTGATGCCCATTTTTTCGGCTGCCTGGGATGGACATTAAAAAACCCCGGTCTCGGGGTTTTTTAATGTCCATCCGGTCCATCGCGCCCTCAAGAGAGGCGGTGGCCAGGCCAGTCGTTCAGCGAGTAATGACCACTTTTTGGTAGAGCCCGCCAAAGTAAGTCTGCTTGTCGATCTGCACGTTGCGTACTTCGTCGGGTAACCACCCGGCAATCTCCTTGCGCCATAAGTCCATGGCAAAGGGTTCCAGGGAACTGAGGATGGGAATCATCACATAGCGGAACGGATTACGCCAATCGGGTTGGTGGTAATCAACGAACACCACCTTGCCACCCGGTTTCACCACCCGCAACGCCTGGGCAATGGTACGGATGCGGACGTTTTCTGGTTGTTCATGCAGCAGGAAAAAGACCACCACACTGTCATAACTGGCGTCCGCGAAACGTAAATGGGTCGAATCCTGGTGATGCAGGCCAATACGCGATGTGGGGTCATTGAGCTTCGTCTTCAGATTTTCCAGTTGCACCGGCGCGACATCCACCACGTCCAGCCGCCCATTCGGCCCGAGTCGTTGCACTAGGCGCTCGGTAAAATCTCCATAGACGCAGGCCACCTGGAGAATATGGCCATTGCGGAACGGTTCCAATTCCGCCAACGCCCGGTCGCGCAATGCCGCAAAATTGCCCCACAAAATCAGATTGACCAGCCATTGCCGCTCAAAGATACGCACCGAAGCCGGATGCAGGTAAGCCCACCAGTAGGTTTGCTGCAAGTACACCGGCAAGGGAACCGGCAGCGGATACTCCATCGCTGGATGGGGGTCTGCGAGGTGCGTGGTTTCTTCAGCGCCGGACTCCATGCCAGCGTGGCGATCCAGTGCCGGCGGCCGGGACAGCGTGGTCGCACACTGGGCAGATTCAGAACTCGTCATGCAAAAGCTTCCTTGAACACCCTCTCCCACCAAGGGAGAGGGGTTGAGAGGTGAGGGATTAACGCTCAGATGCGTAGCAGGTAGATCAGCGTCAGCAGCGTACCCAGACCGGCCAGCGAATAAACGACGATGGCGACCTGTTTGTCAGCGCGGACGCCGAAGTCATGCACCGTGACCCGCAGCCGGTGGGCGGCGTGCCATAGCGACACCAGAATGACCCCAAAAATGATCAGCTTGCCCAACCACCAGCCGGCGAAGGCTTGGATTGACTCATAGGTGAACATGTCCATGCCTGCCCCGAAGGCAGCGAACAGCGTGATCAGCGCCAGTGCCGGGGTCACAAACGCTGTGACCGTGCCGCCGGCGGCAAACAGGCCCCAGAAGATCGGTTTGTTGGATTTGGCCATCTTACATTCCCCAGATCAGGATGATCAGCGAGACCACCGCCCAAGCCCCGTAATGGGCGTTGACGATAATATTGCCGGGTACGAACTCCTCACCCCGCTGGATGGGCATGGCCTGCGGCGTCACAATGAACCAGGACAGGCTGTGATACACGGTCACGACCAACACCGCCAGGCTGAACAGGACACCCAGCGGACTGCGTAGCGACTCCACAAAACCCGAAAAAGCTTCCGGGCCATTTGCCAAAGCGCCGAGGCCCCAGACCAGCAAGAAGGTGTAGGCGAAGATGAAAATACAGGTCACTTCGCGGGCCATATACCGCTTGTAGCGCGGATGGCTCAGAAACCAGGTCGTTTTGGAGACCTCACGGACATAGGGTTTGCTGTTCATTTCTTCATCCAGGGCATCAGGTGTTCTTTGTACCAGTCGATGGTGCTGGCGACCTTGACTTGTTGCAAAGCGCCGGCGGGATCGACATGCTTGGGACAGACTTCAGAGCAGGCTCCGACAAACGAGCATTCCCACACCCCTTCATCAGAGGCGATCACTTCCTGACGCTGATCCCGTCCGCCATCACGGGAGTCTTGGTTGTAGCGGTGCGCCATCGAGATCGCTGCCGGGCCGAGGAATTCCGGCACCAGGGCGTATTGCGGACACGCGGCGTAGCACAACATGCAGTTGATGCACAGCGTGTACTGTTTGAACTTCTTCAGTTCCGCCGGCGTCTGCTTGAACTCGCCGGCGCTGATGGGCTTATCTTCCTTGGGAATCAGGTAGGGTTTGACGCTGGCCAACTTGGTGATGAAATCCTCGACTGACGTGACCAGATCACGCTCGATGGGGAAATTCGCCATCGGTTCAACCTTGATCTGACCTTCCTTGTATTCGTGGATAAAGGCTTTGCAGGCCAGTTTCGGTTCGCCGTTGACCATCATCCCGCAACTGCCGCAGACCGCCATGTGGCAGGACCAGCGATAGCTCAGCGTCGGGTCGAGATGGTCCTTGATGTAGTTCAGCGCATCCAGCACCACCCATTCTTCGAGGCAAGGTACGGAATACGTCTGATACCGGGGCGCGGTATCGGTCTCCGGGTTGTAGCGGAGCACCTCCAGTTGAATCTGGCGTTTCTGGAGTTCGCTCATTTTTTGGCTCCTGAATAGTCACGCACACCGGGTTTCGACTTGGTGATGACGACATCGAGATACTCGATGCGTGGCGGTTCCGTGGGATGGTAGTGGGCCAGCGAATGCTTGAGCAGGTTCTCATCATCGCGAGCGGTGAAGTCGAGTCGCTGATGCGCGCCCCGCGATTCCTTGCGATCTCGTGCGCCCACCGTGACCGCTTCGGCGCAGTCGAGCATTGACCCCAGTTCCAGGGCTTGCATGAGATCGGTGTTATAGACGTGGCTCTTGTCCGTCACCGAAATGTTGGCGTAACGCTGCCGCAACTCGGCAATCTTTTCACACGCTGCCGCCAGGCCTTCGCCCGTGCGATAGATGCCCACGTTCGCTTCCATGGTGTCCATCATTTCCTGACGCAATCCGGCGATGGTCTCCGTGCCGTTGCTCTTGTCGAACAGGGTCTGGATGCGATCCTGCGATGCTTTCGCTTTGGCGGCCAGCGTTGCGTCCTTGCTGGCCGGCAAGCCGGACTGGAGATGAGCGATGGCGCTGAGCGCCGCCCGCCGGCCAAACACCAGCAGCTCGGTCAGCGAGTTGGATCCGAGTCGATTGGCGCCGTTGATGCTGACGCAGGCGCATTCGCCGGCGGCGAACAGTCCTGGCAACCGGGTCGCGGCCTGCACATCGGTATGGATGCCGCCCATCATGTAATGGACGACCGGGCGAATCGGAATCGGCTCCTTGACCGGGTCCTTGCCCAGGTAGCTGATGCACAGATCGCGCACCAGTGGCAGCCGCTCATTGATTTTCTTCTCGCCCAGATGGCGCATGTCCAGCATCACGCAATCGCCCCAGGGGGTTTTGACCGTGTTGCCCTTCTGCTGCTCGCCCCAAAACGCCTGGCTGAGCCGGTCGCGGGGACCCAGTTCCATGGTCTTCAGCACTGGTTGGCCGATGGGCGTTTCCGGTCCCATGCCGTAGTCCTGCAAATAGCGGCGGCCATCCTTGTTAAAGAGTACGCCGCCTTCGCCGCGACAACCCTCGGTGAGGAGGATGCCGTTATTCGGCAGGCCGGTCGGATGGTACTGGACGAACTCCATATCCTTGAGCGGCGTTCCAGCGCGATAGGCCAGGGCCATGCCATCGCCGGTCTTGATATTGCCGTTGGTGGTGAACGGGAACATTTTCCCACCGCCGCCCGCCGCGATAATGACTGCGCCGGCCTGAAACTGCTTCATTTCCCCACTGCGGATTTCGAGCGCCGTGAGGCCCTGACAGCGCCCGTCTTCGACCAGCAGGTCCGTGGCGTAGTACTCATCAAACCGCTGGATGCTGGGATATTTCAGCGAGGTTTGAAACAGGGTGTGCAGGATGTGGAAACCTGATTTGTCAGCGGCGTACCAGGTGCGCTTGATCTTCATGCCGCCAAACGGGCGCACGGCGACGGAGCCATCCACCTCGCGGCTCCACGGGCAGCCCCAGTGCTCCAGTTGGGTCAGTTCCTTGGGGGCTTCATTGATGAAGTATTCGACGGCGTCCTGATCGCTCAGCCAGTCGCCGCCGCCGACCGTGTCACTGAAATGCAGGTCGAGGCTGTCATCGGGCTTGATGACGCCAGCGGCGCCCCCTTCCGCAGCACAAGTGTGGCTGCGCATGGGATAGACTTTTGAAATCAGGGCGATGCGTAGTTTTGGATCGGCTTCGGCGAGGGCAATGGCGGCTCGTAGCCCCGCGCCTCCCGCTCCGACGATAGCCACATCGGCTTTAATGATCTCCATTACTTCTGGCTCCTCGGCATAACGCTTGCAGGCTGGATGGAAGAATTTTCGAGTTTAATTATAGAGACTATTTAGAGAGATCAGAGGGCTTTTGATTCAATTCATCCGTCCAGCGCCGCTGCTATCAACACCCCCGGTTCAACTTGCAGCGGAACGACGTTGACGCTGTCGATTTGGGCGCAGTAATCCAAATCCTCGCCACAACCCAGCGCCGCCAGGCCGCGTCCATGATGAGCGTAGCGCAGCAGTTGTGGTAGCCGGTTTTTCCACTGCTCGAACAGGGCTACAGCGGCAATGGATTCATCATCACCCGCACAATCGCTGTCGCGTTCCACGCTCAACAGGTGGCCGATGGCTCCGGCGCAAATGGTGTCTTCCAGCGAGAAACCGCCACGCCAGCCGGCGGCGACGATCCAGACGGTATGCGGTTGGTGTTCCAGCAGATAGCGCACCACTGCCCCCCGATTGGTGAGCGCGGCGGTCATGAGCATGGGAACCTGCCGCACCCGCTCCAGGGCACGGGTGCCATTGGTCGTGCTCATGAACAGCCGTTTGCCCGCGACCCGGTCCGGGGTGCATTCCGCTGGCGAGTTGCCCAGATCGAAGTCTTCCAGTTTTTCACCGCCGCGTTCGCCGGCCAGCAGGCGCCGCTCGACGGGCCAGCGTTTGCTGATCCGGAACAGTTCATCGAGGTCATCGAACACCTGGATCGCCTCGGCGCCGGATTCCAGTGCGGTTGCCATGGTAGTGGTCGCACGCAGTACGTCAATGACGATGGCGCAGGCCGGCATTTCGAGCTGAAGGCCACCCTTACGGGCTTTTTTACTGAAGTCGGGGACTTGGTCGGGAGTGTGGTAGACAAAGATTTCCATGGCGGCGTTTCTGGCAATAGTTTTTGGAGTCGAGTCCAAGGGAAAGGTCAGGTATCCTTGATTTCCACAAGGTTAATCGACTCTAGCGCAAATCGCTACGCATCCCCGCAACGCATCCGGCCAGTGCCGGGCGCTGCTGATCCAGAGAGGGCGGTTCCCCCAACCATCGCGCCTCGCCAGCGGAGATTCTCGCAGGAAAATGCGCCTTGCCAGCCCCAATCGGTCAAACCGCGATTACGGTGAAATCGACCTGTTCGTTCAGCGTTCGGGCGTTGCTCAGCACTGCACAGTGCGCACTTTCCGGTTGCAGATACGCAGCGGCGACCCGTTTCAGGTCATCGAGCGTCACGGCCAATATCCGCTGTCGATAAGCACGGCGTTGTTGTGGACTACGGCCAAACAATGTACCAAAGAAAGCGCTGATGGCTTCGCCAGCCGGGGAACCGGGTTTGTCGATGGCGGCGATGATGCCCAGGATCGCTTCCTCCAACGTTCGGGCCGGATGATCATCGGTGTGCAGCCAATCCAGTGCCCGGTCGAAATCGGTCAAGGTCTCGACCAAGCGCGGATCGCGGTAGGAGTGGAAGCGGAAGGCGCCGCTATCGGGATGGTAGCCCGCGCCGCCGCCGTAAGCGCCGCCCTGCTCCCGGATGGCCCGATGCAGATAGCCGTTGCGCAGGAAATCGCCGAGCACATGGAGCGCCGGGGCGTCGGGGTGGTTCGGCGCGACGGTGGGATAGGCTTTGGCGCAGAAGTTGACTTGAGTGTTAACGCTGAACCCCTGGCGGGTGGGAGACGCCTCCGGTGAGGCCAGGGTGAAAGGTTCCACCTCGGCCGCGCCGTTCCGCCAGTGCGCTGCCAGCGCCTCGGCGATGGCGTCCTGTTGTTCCGCCTCGCTGACGATGAGCAATTGGCGGGGAGCGTGTTGCAGGCGGTCGCGCAATCGTTCCAGCCGGTGGGCGAACTGGGCTAGTGCTGTGGGATCGTCCAGCGTTTCGTCCAGGGCTTTCAGTCGCTTCAGCCCGGCCAGCCCCTCCCAGCGGTGGTTGAGCGCCGCCACCGGACTCAGGGCAGCGCTGGCGGCAGCCAAGGCCAGCAGGTGGCCACGACCCGTGATCCCTTCCTCACGGTGAGCACGCACCTGGGCAACCAACTCCCGCAATCGGGGGAGTTCATCAAAGCGGGCGCGGGTCAGCGTTTCCCAGAGCAGATCGGACAGGGCCGCTTGGTTGCGAGCCAGCGCCTTGCCAGCCAGCACCATAACACCCTTGAACTGTTGCACGTCATCCACGCCGCCGCGCACGTTAGCTCGGGCGCTGAGTCCGCCTGTAACCGCCGCCTGTAGCGCCTGGGTGGTTCGATAATCGCGTCCGGCGCTGCCGACTTCGCTCAGGCAGGCGCAGAACAGCGGCAGTAATTCCAGTTCATCCGATTTCAGCGCCGGCAGGTCGAGAATGGCCTGGAGGTAGACCATGCCGTTAGTGCCCTGAGCGTACCAGGCGGCAGGAAGGTCGCCGACTGGGCGGTGGACGCCTTCGGCGATTTTCAAGTCCACCGGCACATCTTCCAGGCCAACCTTGGGCAACCGTTCGGGATCATCCTGGCGTTGCTGGCGTTCGGCCAGTCGGCGCGCCTGCTCAACGATACGGGTTTGATCAGCGTCGGTCAGCGTGGTGCGCAGAGCCGCCAGCCGGTCCCGTTCCGCCGCCGCCTGTTTCGCGCTCAATTCCGGGTCGGGAGCCATCACCAACCGCACGCGATGCGGATTCTTCAGCAACAGTTGCTGAACCAGGCGCGGGATGAAATCGGCAGCGCGGCTTTCAGCACGGAGTTGTTCCAACAGTGGATTACTGTCCAGCGCTGGGAGCGGATCACCGCCGTGAATCGCCGGGGTGAGTGCCTCCATGATCAGGCGCAGGCCGTAAGGGAAACCGTCACCGGTGATTTCCCGCTCGCTCAATTCCAGTTGATGCAGGGCGGCGTCAATCGCTTCCTGCGGTATGCCCTCAGCGGCGACATGTTGCAACACGTCGAACACCAGGGCCTCGACCGCTGCCGCCTGTTCGGGATTGGAGCCTTCCAGCCCGCAAGCAAAGGTGGCTTCACGGGTGGCTGCGTCGAAACCACATAAGGGCGAGGGCGAGGCGCCGAGTTCCGAGGTTTCCAGCGCATGACGTAACGGTGAACTGCTGTTATCCAGCAACACGTCGCTGAGCAGCCGCGCCCGCAACGTTGCCAACGGATCGGTGATCGGCCCCAGCAACCAGGCCAATACAATATGGGTCTGGTCGCTGAGGTCGTCAGTCCCATCCAGGGGATAGTGAATGAGATCGCTGACCGGTGCGGTGTAACGGCGCTCGTCGGGAATAGCCAAATCGAGCGGCAGCGCCTGAAATTGATTCAGCGCCTGTGTCTCGAAGCGTTCTTGATGTTCGGCAGCGGGAATGTCGCCGTAGGTGAGAAAAATGGCGTTGGACGGGTGATAGTGACGAGCGTGGAAGGCTCTGAGCTGCGCGTGAGTGAGATCGGGAATCGCCACCGGATCGCCGCCGCTGTTGTGGTGGTAAGTCGTTGTTGGGAATAATCGATGTTGCAATTCTTGCCCGAGTCGCTGCACGGGTGAACTCAACGCGCCTTTCATTTCATTGAACACAATGCCCTTGAACAGCAATTCCGAATGGGGATCGTCGGGTTGAGCGAATTCCAGTCGGTGGCCTTCCTGGGCAAAATCATACTCATCTAATAGCGGGAAAAACGCGGCGTCCAGATAGACGTCCAACAGGTTATTGAAATCTTTTTTGTTTTGGCTGGCGAACGGGTAGGCGGTCCAGTCGCTGCTGGTAAAGGCGTTCATGAAAGTGTTCAGCGACCGGCGAATCATCATGAAAAATGGATCGCGTACTGGATAACGCTGGCTGCCGCAGAGCGCCGTATGTTCAAGGATGTGCGCAACGCCGCTAGAGTCCTGCGGCACGGTCAGGAAGGCCACCATGAAGGCGTTATGTGGGTCGTCGGCGGCGAGATGGAGATGCCGGGCGCCGGTAGCGGTGTGGCGGTATTCCTGAAATTCGAGCCGAAGGGCGGGAACCGGATGGCGACGCAGGTGCTGAAAGGCGGGATGGGTCATGGTTTGGGTTTTTAGGGTCAGCGGTCAGAGTGAAGGGATACGGGATGGGTTGGCAATGGGCGATTGTCGGTCGTTCAACCTTTCACCAACGAGGTAAAGTCCGACCAGTGTTCGATTTTGCCGGCGCGAATATCCCGTACCGAGGCGGAAAAATATCAGATCGAAAGCAATGGCAAATATTAACGCTCCTTGGGGTCATCGAGAACATCGGCCAGTTGAGAGTCAAGCTCTTCGCCAGTTTCGATCACTCGAACTCGCACCGTCTCATCACCAGCAGGCAGCTTCTTACCTTCCAAAACAATCTCATAAACGGCACTAGACAAGCCAGAACGCCGCCAGGTTCCGACAGGCTTTGGGGTTCAATGCGTAGCATGAAAATCACCTTGTTATAACCATGACGGGTATCAGGGTCGCATGATGCAGATTGGGTCCTGTAAATTTTCCGGTCCTGTAAATTTTCCTGTGATGACGAGGGGTAGCAGCGTGGAGCTAGGGTGCCAACTCCATCCAACCTATTGGTCTTGTTAAGTGATGTTGGTCTAACCTGCCCGCGCCGCCGTTCCGATCACAGGAAAATTTACAGGACCAAATCCGGGGCATCCTGGATTCCGTTTCGCTCCATCCAGGCTACAAACCCGTGATGCGGAACTGATAGGTGGTAAGTTTGCCGCGCATCGAGTCACTGCGCCCCTACAGAGAATCAGCCGTGTAGCGTTGCAAGTACCAGTCAACTGTTTTGGCAAGGCCGGTATTGAAAGTTTCCTGCGGTTTCCAGCCGAGTTCCTGATCCATCTTGTCGGCGGCAATGGCATAGCGCCAGTCATGGCCGGGCCGGTCGGTGACAAAAGTAATCAGTCGGTCATGCGGGGCGTGTTCCGGGCGGCGTTCATCGAGTAATTGGCAGATCAGTCGGGTGATATTGATATTCGCCCACTCATTGCAGCCGCCGATATTGTACGTCTCGCCCAACTGGCCCCGGCGAATCACCGCGTCGATGCCTCGGCAATGATCTTCGACATACAGCCAGTCGCGAATATTGCTGCCATCGCCATAGACCGGAATCGGTTTTTGCAGCAGGCAGGAGCGGATCACTGTGGGAATAAACTTTTCGCCGTGCTGAAATGGACCGTAATTGTTAGAGCAGTTGGTGGTGACCACTGGCAAGCCGTAAGTGTGGAAGTAAGCGCGCACCAAGTGGTCGGAACCGGCCTTGGAAGCGGAATAGGGGGAATTCGGTGCATACGGCGTGATTTCACTGAACGGGGGATCGTCGTGCTGGAGCGTCCCGTAGACCTCATCGGTGGAAATATGGTGAAACCGGCAAAGTTCCGCTTTCTTTTCATCTCGCCAGGCGCTGCGCGCTGCTTCCAACAGAGTAAACGTGCCGACCAGATTGGTTTGTACAAACGCCGCCGGTCCGGTGATCGAACGGTCGACGTGGCTTTCCGCAGCGAAGTGGGCGATGGTGTCAATCTGTTGCTCGCGCAACAGACGACCCACCAGCGCCCGATCGCAGATGTCGCCTTGGACGAAGAGATGTCGGGTCGGATCGGGCAAGTCGTGCAGGTTGTCCAATGAGCCAGCGTAGGTCAGCAGATCGAGATTGACGATGCGGATGTCTGGATCGCTGGCCAGCAGATAGCGGACAAAGTTGCAGCCAATGAAACCGGCGCCGCCGGTCACCAGCATGTTATGGGGATGATGTTCCATGGACGGCTCACTTCACTTGAGATGAAAGATTGAATTCGGCGATCACCGGCACATGATCGGAAGGGCGCTCCAACCGGCGCGGAGCCGGGTCGATCCAACAGGCGGTGCAGACCGCCGCCAGGGCGGGACTGACCAGAATATGGTCGATGCGCAGACCCATATTGCGACGGAAAGCGGCGGCGCGGTAGTCCCATTGGGTAAAGCAACCTTCTGCTTGGGGGAACAGGCGGAAGGTGTCTTGCAAGCCTAAATCCAGTAACCGGCGAAAGGCCACCCGTTCCGGTTCGCTGCACAGCACTTGCCCGGCCCAGGCGATGGGATCATGCACATCCCGATCTTCAGGGGCAATATTGTAATCGCCCAGCACGACCAGTTGGCGATGACCGACCAGTTCAGCTTCGACCCAGGCGGTGAGCCGGTCCAGCCAGGCCAGTTTGTAGGCGTATTTATCCGAGCCAACGGCTTGGCCGTTGGGAATGTAGAGGTTCAGCACCCGCACACTGCCGACGGTCGCGCCCAGCACCCGCCGCTGTGGATCGTCCATGCCCGGCAGGTCGGTCACCCTGTCGCTGGCGGGGAGCCGGCTGAGGATCGCGACGCCATTGTAGGTCTTCTGCCCGGCGAAAAGAGACTGATAACCGGCGTTAGCAATATCCAGGGTCGGAAAATCCGGATCAGGCAATTTGGTTTCCTGCAAGGCCAGGATGTCTGGCTGGTGCTGATGTAGCCAATCGAGCGCCTGCGGCAGGCGCACCTTTAACGAGTTGACATTCCAGGTCGCAATGCGAAAAGCAGAGGCCGACGGCGGCATGGATTTTCCTCAGGTAAAATTTTCCGATGATAACGGCAGCGGTTGGCCGCGTGGGACCAGAACCGGGAATTATTATAATTAATTGATTATATTTATTTATACCCAATTTTCCGGCCTGACCTGTTGGATCGTTGGCGGTTGGTGCAGCAATACAAGACGGAGATCAATTTATCGAATTATCGGCTATTCCAAGTAAGCTGCGAACGGTGCAGGCTAATGATAGATCTCTGCTCAAGTGATGGGGTAATGGGGATCTGCATTCTCAATATCCACCCCATATCGAGATGAAATTGATTTCGTTTGCGAGGGCGACGGATATTTGACGTAGTAGGGGATCAGCACGCAGGTTGACCGATCTGCAATGACGAGGAACTGACACCGAAAAATGTAGGGATATAAGTCATTTTCGAAGGTCGTGCTCACCGGCTACAGGCGCTGGAGGCAAGTCTTAGGTTTTCAGTAGTCTAGCGCTTCCCCTTTCTAGGCCGTTGGGTGTAAAAGATTTATCGGAAAAGGCGGGCAGATATAGTACCCACTTTTTGACGAAATGATTGCCTTAGCCGTTCGTTGACCAGTCCATAAAAAATTTGGTTCTTCGAGGATTTTTGTAGAAACTGCGGTTTTTTGTCTCAAAAATAAGAATTATAATTGTTGGCGCATCAATAAGTTAGTTAATGTTAAAAACATAAACTTGGCTAGCCGCGAATCCGTATTGGGAGAGAGTAGCTTTACAAGAACCCTCGAAGAAGCAAAATTTAGCAATAGGTTCATAATATGACCGCTTTTAGATATGTTTTTTGGCATGAATTATGCTTTAAAAAAGTGAAGTGTCGAGTATTTGGCGGAAACGAAATGTCATCGTCTTGCCAATAGAGTCTTTCCGCCTGAGAGGTGGACATCCCGAATCACCCCGGCGCTGCGCACCGCCCTCCTTGGCTGAGGAGAGAAAAAGATGTCCGGTCATCATCGCGAAAGACAATTAGTTATCCGTACATTATCAAATGAACTCTTGCTTGTTTTTTTTGGCTTTTCGAGGGTTCTTTTAGAGCTAACTAGACCGGTAGTAGATCACCTCTATAACTTATTGATATAAAACTTACTTATACTGAAAATAACTAATTTGGCAGGTCAAGCCATGTCCAGATGGGCCAGTTTCATAAGAATCCTCGAAGAACCTAAAAAATTAAGCAGGTTAAATGCAGTTTTTCAATTTCCTCAACAAAAGAAGATTTTTTAATTTTCAAAAAACCTATTGGTATTTGAATATTCCATCGCCTGTATAGGAATGCTATATCTTATGCCCTATCCTGAAAACATTCGTGCCGCTATTAATCTCACGCAAAAAATCGCACGTTTTGCCGGCAACAGTATTGATCATGCTGATAAAGAATTTGGTGAAAAATGGCGCAGAGATTTTGAAAATTTGCTGTCACGCCTATACAGTTCTCCTGAAAATTTGGAAGCTGCTATTAAGGGATATCGCAGCTTTGCTATCGACTCAATGCGTCAGCAAAAAAAGTTTGAAGTAGAGGGATTTTACCCAGTTAAAGCGTTTGAAAAAGTTTCAGAAGAAGTTTATCTGAATGCTGATTATATGACTACACAATACCTTCCTGGTTTATTGCTTTCACATTACTTATGGGAACACCATTATCGACAGATTGAGTATTTTAAGACGTTTGTTATTTCTGCACTACGCTCACAAAAAACTGCAAATTTTTTAGAAGTAGGTGTAGGTACAGGAATATACTCTCGGATTGCTTTAGAGGAAATCGAAGAATTGCGTGGCGTCGGTTATGAGGTCAGCCCGCTCTCTATGAAATTTGCCGAAGATCATTTAAAAGCTTATGGTTTAGAGAACCGATATAGTCTAGAGCTTCGTGATATACTTCTTTCGCCTCCAGAAAAGTGCTTTCAGTGGGTTTTTTGTGTTGAAGTACTTGAGCATATGGAAGACCCAATCTCTTTACTATACGCACTCAAAAAATTGATTATTCCAGGCGGAAAATTATTCGTGACTGCAGCGCTTAATGCCGCTCATATTGACCATATTTATCTTTATCGTAAACCACAAGATGTGCTTGATCAGGTTGATAAAGTAGGATTGCATGTTGAACACCACTTTTTCGCCAATGCTTATCTTGCAGAACATCAGAACACACCGGTCCCTGCTGTGTTAGCAATGGTCATTGCCAGCCGTCAATGATGAAAATGAATAAATTACTGGAAGGTGACTTTGTAACATTGCAGCCATTGACTTTGGTTGATGCCTCGTTAACCTTGCGTTGGCGGCTTAGCACAAGGGCAATTTATCTGAATAGCGGGGCACAAACCTTGGCTCAACAAGAAGAGTGGATCATATCGCGACCTGCATCAGAATATAATTTTATTATTACACTGAAAAACGGATTACCAGTGGGTATGGTGTCGCTCATTGGTGTTAATCAGGCGCATCGCCATGCCGAACCAGCGCGATTCTTGATCGGTGAGGAAAGTGCTGTACGAGGCATACCTGTCGCAATCGAGGCCATGAAGCTGATTTACTCTCTGGCTTTCGATGAATTGAACTTGTTGAGAGTTTTTGGCACAATCCCTTCCGATAATTTGTTGATGATCAAATGGCAAAATTTTCTAGGGATGAAAGAAGAAGGGCGATTACGAAAGCACTACTTTATCAACGGCCAGTTTCAGGATGCAGTTATTCTTGGCATGTTGGTGGAAGAATATCGCACTGTTGCCTTGCCTCGCATGAACGCCTTGATTGCTATTGGTCATAGGCACCCATCGAAATGATAAATGCCAATTTTCTAAGAGTGTGTGAGATGAACCAAGAAAATATTGTGATGAATCTGATTTATAAAGCTTTCGAATCACTCAATGCGGAGAGAGAACCTCAAAAGCAAATCTCGGTTGGTCCCGACACCTGTCTGTTTGGTGTGGACTCAATTCTTGATTCCTTATCTTTAGTCTCGGTTATTGTGGATATCGAAAGCTTGGTTTCGGAGCAGTTTGATAGGGTCATTAGCCTTACGGATGATCGGGCGATGAGTCGAGACCCAGTACCGTTCACCAATGTAAATTCACTGAAAAACTATATAACCGAGATCCTTTTAGAACAGGGATAAACCAGCAATTCCCGGCGTCTTGATTTACAAGGAATTTTTTCCTAATCAGCATTACTTTAGAAAAAATATCCTTAAAATTATAGTCAAAAGATAAGAAAGCGGGAATCGCTGAGGATAAACTTGGCATATGAAATTGATTTATGACGGTAAAGTAGTTCTTGTGACGGGGGCGCGTCGTGGTGTTGGTCGATTGATTGTCGAATACTTTCTACAGCAGGGCGCACAAGTCATCGGGTTCTCTCGCAGTGAAGAATCTGTTGTAGATCAGCATCCACAATATCATCACTTTGCGATTGATGTGAGTGATCACCAGTCCGTTGTTCATGGTTTTGATACCTTTCGCAAGAATTTTAATCGATTAGATATTGCGATTAACAACGCGGCTGTCCTGACCTCCCAATACGCAATGATTATGCCGGCCTCTGCTGCTAGAGATATGGTGGAAACCAACCTACTGGGCACTTTCCTGATTTCCCGAGAGTCAGCAAAAATCATGCGCCGTAACAAGTGGGGACGCATTATTAACATCAGCTCAATGGCGGTGAATCTTGAGCCAATAGGTGATTCTGTTTATGCGGCTACTAAGGCAGGTATCATTAGCTTAGCCAATGTCATGGCCAAGGAGTTTGCACCCTTTAATGTAACCTGTAACACTTTGGGAATTACAGCGATCCAGACCGATATGCTCAATCAACTGTCGCGGCAAAAAGTTGATGCCGTTATCAGTGGATTGCCGATCCCGCGATACGCTACCGCTAATGATATCTTGAATGTGATCAATTTTTTTGCTTCGGAGACCAGTAGCTACATCACCGCACAGACTCTTTTTCTCGGTGGAGTCAGCTAAACATGGAGGGCATGGAAGTGTGGTCTCGTTCCGACTTGCGACTCATTGTCAGCCGTGGATTTCAATCTAATACTTACCTCTTGGCAACCGGTCGGATTCGGGATTGCGTGGTCATTGATCCCGGCTTGGATCGTGAAGCTATCGAGCAAGCGATTTCGTTGTCTGGTTGGTGTCCTATCGCTGTGTTATGTACACATGGGCATTTTGATCATATTGGGGGTGCTTCATGGCTACAGTCATCTTATTCTATACCAGTGTTTTTGCATAGTGCTGATCTAAAGTTGGCAAAGCTCGCTAATTTCATGATGGCTGCGTTTAAAGTCAATCAAAGAATTAATTTACCTGATTTTCAGTTGATTGAAACCGATATTTTTTCAA
The DNA here is from genome assembly GCA_049288935.1 of Candidatus Competibacteraceae bacterium. Lineage (GTDB taxonomy): Bacteria > Pseudomonadota > Gammaproteobacteria > Competibacterales > Competibacteraceae > UBA2383. The sequence continues at coordinate 6,507 of JBAQIQ010000391.1, read as the reverse complement.
TAAATCAAGGAGAGCGATCCTTTTTATTTCGCGCCTTGCCAGGACATACACCGGGTAGTGTAGCAATTACAGTAGACGACCTATTGTTCTCTGGTGATTCTTTATATGCAAAGAAAATCGCTTTGTCTCGTCTCCCAGGAGAAAATAGCAAAATTTTGTGCACGTCTCTTTCTCGTTTATTTGAGCAAGTAGACAGTAATACTAGCGTCTTTCCAGGTCATGGTGGTAGTGCAACCCTCGCGGCAATTCTCAGGGACAATCAGGAATTGCGTATATTCATGGCACAGCAGGACTGATAAAACGATGAATACCAGTATTACGCACTGGCCATCGGTTTCCATCATAGGTGTAGGTCACCACTTGCCGACAGGATGGGAAGACAACGAAACGTTGTGCCAGAGTTTACCAGTCTCACCCGAATGGATTTTAGAGAAAACAGGTATTAAGCGTCGCTATATCGCAGCACCAGACGATACAGCGTGGTCCTATGCTTTGGCCGCAGCGCAGCGTGCCCTAGCGATGGCGCAAGTTTCAGCAAAAGATATTGGGTTGATTATCGCCTGCACCTTTTCGGGAGACTATCAATTCCCTCCGCTTTCTGCAAAAGTGCAACAACAACTCGGCGCACCCCATGCACAGGTGTTCGATTTGCAAGCGAACTGTTCAGGATTTATCACCGGCCTGACCTGCGCCTCCGACCGGATGCGGGTCGACCCTGATGTTCACTATGCTTTGGTGATCGGGGTCGAATTTTGTACACGCTACATTGATCGAAGTGATGTTAATACCGCGATTTATCTGAGCGATGGTGCCGGTGCAGCGGTATTAGGGCGTGTTGCTCCGGGCGAAGGAATACTAGCTTCCGCTTTTTATACGGATAGCTCCAATTATGAAGCAGTGCGTTTGCGTGGAGGTGGAGCGGCGTTTCCAAACAACGGGCGAATATTTAATCCGGCAGTTGACCTGATGGAAATGAATGGTATCGCTACATGGAAACAAGCTATCACACATTTACCACCCACCATTCGCAAGGCGTGTCAAAAAGCCGGATTAACTTTAAGCGATGTGAATTTCTTTATCTTCCACCAAGCGAACTTACGCTTGATTGAGTACCTCGTGCGTAAACTGGGGTTTGACATAACCCGCACGTATACCAATGTGGCAGACGTCGGCAACAGCGGCGCTGCGTCGATCGCTATTGCGCTCAGTGAGGCGGTGCACTACGGATATCTTACTCAAGGAACCCGTGTCGTACTCGCTGGGGTAGGAGCTGGTTTCAATTTTTCTGCAAGTATTTGGCGATGGACGCTCGTTGCCCCCGAGAGTAAACCATGACCGTTTTTGCGAATTTTGAGCAGATCAAAGAAGGTGATATAGGCTCTTTAATAAAGGTTATTACTGAGACAGATATTCGCCGTTTTGTGGAAATGACTGGGGATGATAACCCACTGCATGTGGACTCTGAATATGCAAGTACCACGTCTTTCAAGGAAATCGTCGTTCATGGCATGCTCGGTGCATCCTTCATTTCTACGGTTATCGGTACCCAATTACCGGGGCCGGGAGCGCTGTGGGTTTCGCAATCAATGGAATTTAACCTGCCAGTGAGACTTGGCGACACACTCACCGTGACCTGTAAGGTGTTGCGTAAGCATGAACGTGATCATTTACTGGAATTGGAAACGCGCATTACCAACCAGCATGGGCAAATCGTGCTGCGCGGACAGGGCAAGGTCAAAGTGCTTGAACCGCCTCAGCCTCAGATCATTGCTCGAACTGCAAAATGTCAAGTAGCGATTGTGACTGGCGGGGCCGGCGGCATTGGCCAGGTGATTTGCCAGAAATTAGCGAGCGAAGGTTTTTCGGTTGTAGTGAATTACCTTTCCGGGCAGGAGCGTGCTGAGTCTTTGCTGCGAAAGATTAATCACGATGCGTTGCGGGCTATCGCGGTCCAAGCTGATGTTTCTACACCGGAAGGTGTAAATAAACTGTATCAGGAAGCCTTGCGGCGCTTTGGCGGTGTCAGCGTATTGGTCAATGCGGCGTCGCCGCGCATTGTCGCCAGATTGATCGATGAATTGCAATGGGAAGATGTTGAGCGCCATCTTAACGTACAACTCAAGAGCGCATTACTGATGATTAAAGCCTGCTGCCCGACAATGGCAGCAGGCGGCTATGGTCGTATTATTAGCTTGACTTCCCAGGCATGGGATGGTGCGCCAGTGCCAGGCTGGACTGCCTATGCCTTGGCCAAGGGCGGGCTGGCGACGCTTGCCCATTATTTGGCTGCCGAATTGGGACCATCTGGTATTACAGTTAATTGTGTTTCTCCTGGTATGATCGATACTTCTTTCATCAGTGGCATATCGGAAAAACAGCAATTGCTCGTAGCCCGGCAAACGCCGATGCGCCGCCTCGGTCATCCGGAGGATGTGGCTGCTGCTGTCGCTTTTCTTGCCTCGGACAAGGCGTCTTACATTACCGGCCAGAACCTGCGGGTTAATGGTGGGGGTTCTATGTCATGGTAACAACTGCGTATACCCCTGAAGCTTTGGCTGCGCTTGATGTTCTGCGTCAACGTAATGCATCGATTACAGACGTTCTACGAGCGATTACCGTCCTGGATCAGAGCGATACAGCGTTCCGAGAGGTTAAAATCGGCATTGCAGCCAATGTGACTGTCGATCTTCTCGCCACTTATCTGCGTCGCTATGCTTATCTAGCGGGCGTCCGGCTAGAAGTGCTGAAGGGTTCATATGACAATCTGTTGGACGATACCGAAGAGTTTTGCAGGAAGGACGTAAAATACTTCATTATTATTCCTTTTTTCGACAATCTGTTGCCAGCATGGGAAGCACAGATCAGTCATCTCGATGACGATGCGCGCCAAGAGCCGATTATCGACTATCTTTCCAGACTGAGATTGGCGCTGGAGCGAGCGTCGGCTATTGGAAGCCTTATTATCGCCAATGCACACTGTTGGCGCCCACCCATATCACTCGATGGGAAAAGCCCGCAGACGGAAGCGATCACTCAATTCAACACGGCATTACACAATGAGACCAGCAGGCGTAAGAATGTGCGCATTCTCGACGCCGGTGCTATTGTAACGATGCTCGGCGTCCATCAAGCATTTGATCCACGTTTTTACTACCGTAGCAAAGCGCCTTATACGCCACTTTTCCTTGACAGGTTTTCTCGCCAAGTGAGCCTGATCACACACGAATTCGGATCGATTTTTTATAAAGTCCTGGTATTGGACTGTGATAACACTCTCTGGGGTGGCATTGTTGGCGAAGATGGTATGGCTGGCATCAAGCTCAACCCATACACTTATCCAGGTAACATATTTTGGAGTATACAGCATCAGATATTAGCGCTAGAAAAACATGGCATGCTGATTTGTTTATGCAGCAAAAATAATCCAGCGGATGTTGATGAAATTTTCAATAGCCATGCTTGCATGGTATTAAAAAATGAGCATATCACAATAAAAAAAATCAACTGGATTGATAAGGTTACTAATTTAAAAGAGCTCGCTATTGAGCTTAATCTTGGTCTCGATAGTTTCATTTTTATTGATGACTCTCATTTTGAAATAGAGGCGGTTCGTAACCAACTACCTATGGTGCGTGCTTTTCAGGTTCCAGATCATCTACCGGACTATCCAGAGATGTTGAGGGAAGTGATAGAGCGCTGTCTATCTGGTGGCGTCAGTGTGGAAAGCCACTCGAAAACGCAGCAATATCGTCAACTGGCGGCGGCGGCGGCGGCGGCGGCGCAAGATGGATTTTCGTCACGAACAGAGTATTTGCGTTCCTTGAATTTGCGGGTAAAGATCTATCGGGATGCAATGGAACAGATTGCTCGGATTTCTGAACTTACCATGAAATCAAATCAGTTTAACTTAACTACCCGTCGACTGACTCCAGGTGACATAACACAATTGATGAACAGCCCCACATCCACAGTTTATTCTTTCTCTGTAACCGACCGCTTCGGTGAGTGTGGAATCACTGGAATTATTATTGTTGAATATTATGAAGATGCCTGTATCGTGAAAGATTTTCTCATGAGCTGCCGGGTCATTGGGCGGGGAGTTGAATTCTCGGTGTGGAAAATTGTACTGGATGATGCGTATGTATCTGGTAAATCACGTTTGGTTTCAAAATACCTTCCATCTGAAAAAAATGCTCAGGTTGCTGATTTCTTTGATCGGCTAGGGTTTGATAGAGTCGATGAAAAGATGGATGGTAGCCGCTATTATGAAGCTTTGATAAATGAAGTTTTTTTGACTGAAAGCGACTGGGTGGAGGTGATCAATGCTGGATGAATCTCGGGTAAAAAAGATCATGGGTACGGTACTAGAAGTCGATCCTGAAGAAATTGATTTGGATTCAAGTATGGATAATGTTGAAAAATGGGATTCATTGCGACAAATGAATCTAGTCCTGGCGTTAGAAGATGCTTTCTCGATATCTATTCCTGATGAAGATGCTGCTAATGCCACATCTTATCGTTTAATCTTATTAGTGCTTTCAGAACTTCTTGGAGACTGACGATGGATTGGTTGTTAGATCGCTTTTCCAACGCTCCTGATCGAATTGCTTTCATTCACTCGGAGCGGCCTGTTTCCTACGCCGAAATAATAAAGAGCATCACCAATTTTTCGATTAAATTGAAAGAGGCTGGCATAGTAGCTGGTGATACTGTTGTGGTTTTGGCTGATTATGCTCCTGACGTATTTTGCATGATTTTGGCGCTTGCCCGACTACACTGCATGGTTGTCCCCATGACACGTAGTTCGGTGATTGAAGAAAAAGAAGCGTTGTCAATCTCTGGTTGCGATAAGTTCATCAACTTTTCGGATGATGGTCTGCACTGGACATTAGAATGGCGAAATACGCCAGTTTCCAATGCAATGCTTGATCAACTTCGATTAGAGGGTCGAGCGGGTTTGGTTCTTTTTTCCTCTGGTTCAACAGGGAAGCCTAAGGGGATGCTGCACGATTTTGAACGGATTATAGAAAAATTTCGTGCTATAAGAAAACCAGTTGTCGCTATTCCTTTCTTGATGCTTGATCATTTTGGTGGAATCAATACTATCCTTGCTATTACCAGCAGCTTAGGCACGCTGGTTACGACAGAAAATCGTTCAGTACAAACTATTTGTGCTGCTATTGAAAAATATCATGTTGAATTACTCCCAACGACGCCATCATTTCTCACTTTGCTGGCGGCAACTGATTTAGCTAACCGTTACGACCTGAGCTCCATCAAGAGAATTAGTTACGGGACGGAAACCATGTCACAAGCTACGCTGGATCGCATTCATGCACGATTTCCCGATGTTGAGTTACAACAAACTTACGGTTTATCAGAGGTTGGCGTTCTACGTTCACAGTCACGTCCCGATGGATCATTATGGGTGCGTATTGGTGGAGAAGGGTTTGAAACCAAGGTTGTTGAGGGCATTCTCTGGATTCGATCCGACTACCGTATGATCGGCTACCTGAACGCTCCTTCTGGATTCGATCAAGATGGCTGGTTTAATACCCAAGATAAAGTTGAAGTTGATGGTGATTATTTCAAGATTCTTGGACGCATCACAGACCTGATCAATGTGGCTGGTCAAAAAGTTTATCCTGCTGAAGTTGAGGACGTCATCCTCAGCTTGGAAAATATCACAGATGTGGTGGTCGTCGGTGAAGCGCATCCTTTGATTGGTCAGATTGTGGTGGCGCGTGTTGCCTTGGCGATCCCAGAGCCTATGGATAGCTTGCGTTTGCGCATCCGTAAAGCTTGTCTAGCCAAACTAGCATCTTTCAAGGTACCGGCTAAAATCTTGCTGTTGGAGCAAGCTATCTATTCGCCACGTTTCAAAAAAATCAGAAAGTGAAATGCTAGCTGCTTATAATTTTTATGTTGTATTTTCGATCCACTCTTGATTAGGGCCCATACCTATGTCCATCTCCGATTGCCGGATTATCGGGCTACCTCAGGTTCATGATCCACGAGGCAATTTGACTTTTATCGAAGGTGGACGGCACGTTCCTTTTGAAATCAGGCGGGTTTATTACCTGTATGACGTGCCGGGTGGGGCAGAGCGTGGTGGTCATGCCCATCGAGAACTACAACAATTAGTCATCGCTATGTCCGGTAGTTTCGATGTTATCTTGGATGATGGTTATATCCGCCAGCGATTTCATCTAAACCGATCTTATTATGGCTTGTATATTCGTACCATGGTTTGGCGAGAGATCGATAACTTTTCGTCTGGCTCAGTATGCATGGTATTAGCATCGAATTACTACGACGAAACCGATTATTACAGAGATTATAAAGATTTTCTGGTGGCGGTTAAAGGTGAGTTTTGAGGATATATAGCGTTCCTTTGCCGGTTGTGGAATTTTCAACTACATGATTTGTCTAACCCTTAAAGAATAGTGATGATCGAAAAGATCATGCAAGGAGAAGCCGCCATGTCAACTTTAGAAGACATTATTG
>JBAQIQ010000390.1:0-6806 GCA_049288935.1 Candidatus Competibacteraceae bacterium | reverse complement strand
ACCTCGGCGAGCGAGTGCATCCGCCGGCGCAATTCGCCCGGCTGGTGTACGAATTATTGCAGCCCGGCGCCTCGCTGGTCGTCACCGACCGGCCGGCCGAACCCGAAACCCGGACCCAGCCCGGTTTTCGGATCATGGCCGACTCCTGAACGCCACTTCGCTTAGCCAACTTCACCCAACAGAGGAAATCACCATGAAACACCTGCTTTCAGTCGCCGCGCTCGCGCTGGTTTCGGCCGCCGCGCTCGCCGCTCCGGTAGCGCCCGGCAACATGCCGGCTTACTGCCGTGGCGAAGCATCGAGCCAATTCGGGACCAAGCCGATGTACATCAAAACCGGCAAGTTGGTCCGCGCCAAGAACGGCGGTTACAGCGTCAAGGGCACCGCCGACCTCGGCGACCAAGGCAAGAAACCTTTTCAGTGCGACTACGACAAGAAGGGGAACTTTCTGCATCTGAAATCGCTGGTGGACGAGGGCCGGCTGTAATCCCCGTTCGCCGGGGAACGCCAAACTCATCGCGGACGTTCTTCGCGCAGAGCGGGCGATTTTCCGGCGACCCTGGCCGGCGGCTCCGTTCTCGAATTCGAGCCGCCGGCCCCACACGCGAGTCATCGAGCCGCGAAATCCACTTTTTATTTGGAGAGCACCACCATGCGAGAGACCATCTGGTTGCCGATTGCCGTATTGGCGTTGACGTTGGGCGCGGCGGCGGCGGATTCGGACGGTCCGGACTTTTTCGAGGTGAGGGATGTCGCGCGGAACGATACTCTCAGCATCCGGGCGAAGCCGAACCCGCGTGCCGCCAAGGTCGGCGAGATTCCGCCCGACGGCACCTGCATCCGCAACCTCGGCTGCCAAGGCGGGCTGACCTTTCAGGAGTTCACCGAGCTGTCGCCGGCGGCGCGGAAGAAGCGCGAGCGGGAGAATCCCCGCTGGTGCAAGATCGAGTACCGGGGCGTCACCGGCTGGGTCGCCGGCCGCTATTTGGCCGAGGGTGACTGCCGGCGTTGAATTGATCGAAAAGCGGTTTGATTTTGGAGCCACCGCCATGAAGCCCACAGGACGGATCGCGGTTTTTGATCGCGTCCCAAGACAAGAGCATGGCGGGGAGTCCCGATCAATCCTCGGCGGGTTCCCATAACGCGCCCAGTTCCAGCCCGATTTCCTGGAATGGTTCCACGCTGACGATCGCCTGTTCCTGAAACTGCCCGATCACCGTCCAGCGGCCTTCCTGCAACGCGAACGCCTCCAGCGTCTGGGCCAGCGGATCGACCAGCCACAGATACGGAACGCCATAGCGGGCGTAAACCGGCATTTTGGTCATCCGATCCGTGCGGGCGGTGGAGGGCGACAGAATTTCGCAGACCCAGTCCGGGGCGACTTCGATCCGATGGTCGGGGGGCAGGCGCGGCATCCGGTCCCGCCGCCAACCGGCCAGATCGGGAACCAGCACTTCCGCGTCGCGAACGAAGTGGATTTCGGGTTCGACCAGAATCCACCAACCACCCGGCCCGCCACGCCCACGGTGGTAGGCGCTACCAATATCCATCGCCAGCCCCGACTCGGCCAGTGCATGGCGGCTGGCCGGTCGGGGTTGGGTATATAACCGACCATTGATAATTTCGCCGGTCAGATTTTCCGGCAAGGCTTCCAGTTCAGCATACAAATCATCTGCATAGTGAACGGCTTTCATCACTGCGGACATGAGGGCCTCCGGTTGAATCAAGGTTGTCGCTGACGGTTTCGCATTGTAAAGCTACCTGTTCTTCAACCGCGAAGAATCGATTGTTGAAGCGTCGTTTATCGTGGCCCCGGTAGACGGTAAAGTCGCTATCGACACTGGCAACGTCCCAGACCTTGATCCGGTCGCACAACGCCACCAATGACGCATCGACAAAGTCTGCCGGGAGATCCGCATACTTTTCCAGAATCGCCCGAATTCGGGGCAAATCCTCAACGGTATGGGAATCAATCGTGAGCGCTGGTTGCACCCAGGTGAGAAAGTCACGCTGGGCTTCGCCAGAGAAATCGAGGACGTCAACGACCTCGGTAATGACCGGCAGATTGGTGATCAGCAGCGATCGGCTGCGCTCCAGAAAGCGCACCGCCGCCTCGTGATATTGATCTGAACCGTCGAACAGGGCGATGAGCGGCCCGCTATCCACCACGATGCTGCGCATGGAGTCGCTCCCGGATAATCTGTTTGCGGCGCTGGCTGCGATCCGGTTCGCCGCTGGCATGGCGTCCGAACAGGGACCGCCCCAAGGTATACGGATCGGTGGGTTGCTGATCGCGCTCGATCTTTTCCCGGATGGCTTGACGAATGAAATCTGATAAGGAGATGTCATCGTGGGTTAACCGTTGTCGGAGCGCGGCATCCAGCATGGCTTCCAATCGCAGTGAAACGGTCATCGGCGCTACCTCGTAATACAATGTTGTCTAACAAAGTGTAGTTGCAACAGCAAATGGAGGGCAACCCCTCGATCCAAGGGCATGTCTTGTCAGGAAAATCCTTACAGGAAAGTCGGAATTGTTTTTGAAAGCATTGCCGTATAGGGTTTTCTCACGCTTATCAACTCCCACTCTGCTGCCAGCCCATCGCTTTCCTTGCCGCCACCGACAGTCTGACGAGTCTATCGACATGCAACCATTGATCCCCTCTCTCCTTGCTGGACTCCTGCTGGCCATGGGCAGCGCACCCCAGGTCATGGCTCAGGAAGACCCTTCCGACCGCCCCTTATGGCTGCGCTACCCGGCGGTTTCACCCGATGGGCAGCACATCGCGTTCGTCTACGGCGGGCAGCTCTGGCGGGTTCCCGCCGCCGGCGGCGAGGCGTTGCCGCTGACCAGCGCGGAGTTTATCGCAAGCAATCCGGTGTGGTCGCCCGACAGTCGGAGCATCGTGTTCAGCGCGAACCGGCATGGCAATGCGGACGTCTTCATCATGCCCGCGAAGGGCGGGGAGATCCGGCGGCTCACCACGCATTCGCAGGCGGACACCCCGCAGGCGTTCACGCCGGATGGGAAGTCGGTGTATTTCGGCTCGGTGCGCCTGGACGACGCAAAGAAAGCGCACGGCGGCTACAACCTGGGCGAGGCCCGTCAGCTCTATTCAGTCCCGGTCGCCGGTGGCCGCGAACAGCTGGTGATCCCGCTCCAAGCTCTGGATGTTGCCCCCACCAGGCGCGGGGACCGCCGGAGTGGTACGGAGACTCTGGGGATGCCTCGCACGGGGTTGAAGACGGCGATCCGCTGGCGCAGCCGGAGAAACGACTGCGCGACCAGCGAGAGACGGGGTAGCGGCCCGCTAAGGGCTGCCGGACTGGCTTTTGCCGGTTGCGAGAAACCCGTTTCGTTCCATCCTTACTTCTTACCGCAAAAATCGACTTCAACACCCCCCGACAGGCCGATTTCGGCGTCCCGATCCACCCTCCGGTGGTCAGAAAGGGCTTGAACTGAGCCTTGACTACCCCCTTGGACGGGGAAAATAATTTAATGAATGCGGTTAGATTTCCTATCCTGCTTTTAGAGGTCGCACCATGAGTAAATACACGAAATATCTATTGCCATTCAGCGGCGGGCTCGCGCAGCTTGACGACATCTTAGGCGGAGCTCTTCACCAGATGTCCCAGGAATTCGACAAAATGGTCGCGGACAATAACCAGTGGCTGGATCAACGGGCGAAAAACCAGATCGACAGCACCAACAACAAGTTTCTGAAGTACAACCTGATCGTCAGCACGGGGATATCAAACACGTTCCTCAAGGTCTTGCAGGGCCAGGGTGCGGGGCTGGTCGACATTTTTCAGATGGGGGAATTCGCCAGGAATCCTTCGTTCGGTTCCCTCTTTCGGGACACGCTGCGCACGACAGCGGTGGTCGACGCGGGAGGTGGCTTTTCTGGCCTGGGCCGACGGATTGCCGTGTCCACCAACCGGCTGATCGTCTCCGGTGGACCCTTCTCGTGCTTCTTCACGAGCCAAGCCCAGGCGGTGAACATGAGTGGCCAGCGAATCTTCATGAATATAGACGACATGGCCAAGGCGCAAAACTTGAACGGCCACTTTGTGAGTTCGCCCGGTTTCAGGCCTGTGAGCACCGGCATGGGCCATGGAACTGGCTACTTCCAGACACTCGACCAAATCTCGCCCTTGCTGACGAAGCTGAAGGTTCGACACAGCCAGAGCAAAATCAACATCAATCAGGGCGGGAAAGGGCTGGAAGACATTGCCCAACGGGTGCTGAACACCGGAGACCCACATGTGATGGGACTAATTTGGGGAAACGGTGGCGGCCATATGATGAATGCGTATCGCTTCAAGGGCCAAGTGCATCTCTCGGATCAATTCGGAACCTGGGTCCTGACCAAGACGCCGGCAGGGTTCAAGGCCACCAACATCCATCCGACCAATCTGGCCAAGTCACACAATATGCTGGAGTTCGCGGAATCCCAAGTGTCCGAGCTCAGCGCCCTGGTCACGCGCATTCACGGCGTCCACGTCGTCCCACGGGGCTTACTTACCTCCTTCTATATCTCCGGGCATAACCTGAACCTGTTCGGCGCCGACAGCCTATGGACCGAGTTCCAGCCGATCACCATCAATCTACCGAAACTGTACACCTTCCGCCTCCCGAACCTGTCGCAGGATACGGGATACGCTACGTCGAGAACGAAGATGGAAAGCTACACCGTCCAGCGCGGCGACACCCTCTTCGGCCTTGCGAAACGGCACTATCGGGATGCCGCCCAATACACGCGCATCGTGGCGGAGAATCCAAAGCTGGCTGGTTACGCCGGTCACCTGCAACTCCCGATTGGGCAGACCGTGGTGATCCCGATCACCGACATCCCGTAGATTGGCCGTGGGTGGGGGGTCTTCGGTGTACAGGCGCTCACAGCCTTGGGAGTGTGCGCGAAGATCGCCGATTACCTCAAGACCGGCCCCGCAGGCCGGGCCGACAGCCTGCTGCGTCCCGGCGCGATCATCCTCGCCGTGAATGGCGAGCCAATCCGTGCGGACATGGACATCCACCCGCTGCTCAACAAGACTGCCGGCCAGCCCGTGCGCCTTTCCGTCCAGCCGGCGAAAGGCGGCGCGCCGGTGGAAGAGATCGTCACGCCCGAGCCGTTCGTCAACGGCCTCATCAAAGCGCACGACCGCTGGGTCGCGCAGCGCGTACAACTCACCGATGAACTCTCCAAGGGTCGCCTCTGCTACATCTACATCGGCCTCATGGACACGAAGAACTACCAAGGCTTCATCCACAACCTGCACGGGCGCTGCGCCGACAAGGAGGCCGTGATCATCGACATTCGCTTCAATGGCGGCGGCAATCTCTCCGAACGCCTCATCGCCGACCTCTCCGCGAAATCCGCCGGCCAGTCCGTGGATCGCGATGGCAACGTCCTCAGCGAAGTGCCCAGCTCCCGCTGGACGAAACCCAGCGCCATCCTCGCCAACTCCTGGAGCTACTCCGACGGCAGCCTCTTCCCCCACTACTACAAGCACGCAAAGCTCGGTCCCTTCGTGGGCGAACCGGTGCCTGGCACCGGCACGTCCGTCTGGTGGGTCCATCTGTTGCCCGGTGGTCGCCTTACATACGGCATCCCCGAGATCGGCCGCAAGGCCGCCGACGGCCGCTACTACGAAAACACCGAGGACAATCCCGACGTGCTGATCCGCCGCAACCCCGACGCCATCGAGGAAGGTCGCGACGAGCAGCTCGACGCGGTGGTCGAGCATTTGCTCGGGCAACTCGGCGGACCCGTCGCGATGAAAAAATAGACGCGAATTTATTGCGAATAACGCCCGCCGTTAGCGGCGGGTTCCTTTGCTTGTACTGAGGAGTGTATTTATGCAGCATCGTGTGATCGGCTATTCGTTGGGAGCGCTGGCCGCCGCTTTCCTGCTGGCGCCCGCTGCCCATGCCCAAGACCCGGCACCGGGCCTGCAAGATCTGGTCGGGGCGCGCGGCAGCAGCGGCGAACAGGTTCTCCAAGATCGCGGCTACAAGTTCATCAAGGGAGAAAAATCGGGCGGCGCCAGTTACACGAACTGGCGGAATACCCGCACCGGGCAGTGCATTATCGTGCGCACCGCCGACGGTCGCTACCAATCTCTCGTCAAGGCCCCCAATGCGGATTGTCGGGGCGGTTCGTCCGACGCCGCGCCCGCCAAGGGACCGGGCGCGCAAAGAGGTCGCTTCGCCACGGTGTGCGGCGCGATGGTTCAGGACAAGCCCTATCGCTACAAGTGTACGGTGGAAGGCGCTCCGCCGGGAGGACCGGGCAAGACCGTGGTCCGGTATCCCGACCAGACCATCACCCTGAACTGGCGCGGTCCCAGACGGGGCAGCGTCACCTTCGAAGGCATGAAACCCCAGCAGGTGAAATTCAGCACTTCCGAAGGCGCCACCCAGTTCATCTTCGAGGATAAAACCTACTTCTACGTGTCCGATCGGGGCGCGGCGGAGATGGAAGTGAAGCACTTCAAAGGTCAGTGAGGCGGGCTGGTTCCACGAGTGCGCGATGATCGGGATAACCCCCGATCCAGTTTCCGGTACTCAAACACCAAGAGGGTATTAGCGTGGATGTACAAAGTCTGATCATTTTTCTGGTTATCGGCGCCGTTGCCGGTTGGCTCGCCGGCTTGATCATGAAAGGGGGCGGCTTCGGGCTGCTCGGCAACATCGTCGTCGGCATCATCGGCGCGGTGGTCGGCGGTTTCCTGTTCGGGCTGCTGGGCTTGGCCGCCGGCGGCTTGATCGGCTCGATCGTGACTGCCACGGTCGGCGCCGTCGTTCT
>JBAQIQ010000389.1:0-53106 GCA_049288935.1 Candidatus Competibacteraceae bacterium | reverse complement strand
GTCTGATCATGACCAAACTGTACCGTCATAACAATGAGTGGAAGATGCAAGCCATCGGCGAATCGGCGGAAGGCCGCACCTTCCACGATCTGCTGCCGGCGCTGCGTCCCTATCTATAAGATCGGAGATCAGGTCATGGATTTGCAGCCCGGTCAGAATATTTCCATTGGCAAGCAGAGCCCAGCGCTGACCGCCGTCGAGATCACGCTGAGTTGGGAACCGGCTCACTCTCCGTTAACTCTTGACTCCAGCGCTTTTGCTTTAAACGCGCAGGGCAAGGTGCGGGGCGATGATGATTTCATTTTCTACAACCAGTTGACCCTGCCGGGCGGGGGCATTCAGCGCGCCGGCGATGGCCGCAGTTTCACCGTCGCTTTCGCCCAATTGCCAGCGGGCGTCGAGCGAATTGTCATCGCACTGACCATCGATTCCAGCCAAAAACGCGGGCTATCGTTCGGTCAACTGCACCAGGTGCGGGCGGATCTCCGCGATGCCGCCAGCAAGGCTCCGTTAGCGGCGTTCCCGCTGGCAACGAAAAGTATGCCGGAAACTGCGCTGATTGTGGGCGAGTTTTACCTGCGCAACGGTGAATGGAAGTTCCGGGCGGTCGGTCAGGGTTTTGTCGGCGGTTTAGGACCTTTGGCCCGGCAATATGGGGTTGATGTCGCGGATGATGCCGAGGTTGCTGAACCAGCCGCCGCACCCCCGACCCCGATTAAACCCGCTGCTCCGCCGCCTGCTACGTCCTCGCCCATCCGGCTGGAAAAGATCACGCTGGAGAAAAAGGGCAGCAGCATCTCGCTGGAGAAGAAAGGCCAGGGCTTTGAGGAACTGGTCATTAATCTCAACTGGAACCAGGGTGGGAGCGCCGGCAAGGGCTTCTTTGGCCGATTGACCGGCGGCGGCAAGATCGACCTTGATCTCGGCTGTCTCTTCAAGTTACGCGATGGCCGGGCCGGAGCGGTGCAGGCGCTGGGCGACAGTTTTGGCAGTCTGCAACAACCACCTTACATTCAGTTGATGGGTGATGACCGCACCGGCGCCAGCGCCCAAGGTGAGTTTTTGCATATCAATGGGCGTCAGTGGCAACAACTGGAGAAGGTTGTGGTGTTCGCATTCATCTACGAAGGCGCTCCCAACTGGGCAGAGACCGCCGCGGTGGTCACGATCCAGACCCCAGGCCAGCCGACCTTGGAAATCCACCTCGACAGCCATCACCGTGACCATCGTATGTGCGCACTGGTCATGTTGGAAAACCAGGGAGGTAACATCAAGGTCACCAAACTGGTCGAATATTTCCGCGATCACCGTTTACTGGATCAAGCCTATCATTTTGGCCTGCGCTGGGTAGCCGGGTCCAAGGATTAGGTTTTATTGGTCTTTTACATTTCCACACCCTGGAGGAATCAAGCATGGCTCTTGAATGGTTAAAGCAGCGTTTCAATGAAGTTTCCACCGGCCTGAAAGCCGAGGTTTCCAAGCTCAAGAACAAGAGCTTTCTGGAAGCGACCGTGGCGGGTTGTGTGATCGTCGCGCACGCCGACGGTGTTGTGAAACCGGAAGAAAAACAGAAAATGATGGGTTTTCTGCGCAATTCCGAAGTGTTGTCCATTTTCAGCACCGAGGAGGTCATTGTCCTGTTTGACAAGTACGCCAAGCAATTTGAGTTTGACTACCAGATTGGTCAGGCCAACGCCCTGCAAGTGGTCGCCAAGCTCAAAAGCAAGCCCGATGAAGCGCGGCTGATGGTGCGGGTCTGCTGTGCGATTGGCGCGTCTGACGGCAATTTTGACGACAACGAAAAAATGGCTGTGCGTAACATCTGCAATGAACTCGGTCTCAATCCCAAGGATTTCGACTTGACCTGAGCGCGTCAGGGAATCGCGTTCAGGGAACCCCCAGTAATCCCGAACCTGTAGAGAAGAGGAGGACAAACCCCATGGCTATCTCCCTCAATAAGGGTGGCCGTCTATCGCTGAGTAAGGAAGCGCCGGGCCTGACCAAGGTGCTGGTCGGTCTGGGCTGGGATGCCCGCGCCACTGACGGCGCTGATTTTGATCTGGACGCCTCGGCATTCCTGCTGGGCGCTGGCGGCAAGGCACGCTCGGATGCCGATTTCATTTTTTACAATCAGTTAAAATCATCCTGTGGCTCAGTCGAGCACACCGGCGATAATTTGACCGGTGTCGGTGAGGGTGATGATGAGGTGGTCAAGGTGGACCTGAGCAAGGTGCCTGCCGAAGTGGAGAAGATCGCCTTCACCGTCACCATCCATGATGCCGATGCCCGCCGGCAAAACTTTGGCCAAGTGAGCAACGCCTATATCCGGGTGGTCAATGCCGACAATAACACCGAGATCACCCGTTATGACTTGGCTGAGGATGCCTCGACCGAGACCGCGATGATCTTTGGCGAACTCTACCGGCATAGCGGTGAATGGCGTTTTACAGCGGTCGGCCAGGGCTACGCCGGCGGATTAGCCGCCATGTGCAAGCAGTACGGCATCAACATCTAACTGGGGAATTTTGAACTATGGCGATCTCTTTGCAAAAAGGTCAGAACGTTTCGTTGAGCAAGCAAGCACCCGGTCTGAAGAAGGTGCGTTTTGGTCTGGGCTGGGATGTGCGTAAAACGGACGGCAGCGCCTTCGATCTGGACGCTTCCGCTTTCGTGCTGGATGCCAATGGCAAGGTTCTGAGTGATGGGCATTTTGTTTTTTATAACAATGCCAAAGACCCTTCCGGCGCCGTCATACACCTGGGCGATAATCGCACCGGTGAGGGCGCAGGCGACGATGAGGCGGTTGAAATCGAACTCGGGCTGATGCCGTCGAACGCCGCCAAAGTGTCGTTTGTGGTGACGATTCACGAGGCTGAAGCGCGCAAGCAGAATTTCGGCCAGGTAGCCAATGCCTACATTCGCGCGCTCAACGCCGATGGCGATCAGGAAATCGCCCGCTATGACCTGTCCGAGGATGCCTCGACCGAGACGGCGATGATCTTTGGCGAACTCTACCGCAGCAATGACGAATGGAAGTTCAAGGCCATCGGTCAGGGCTATGCCGGCGGATTAGCCGCGGTCGCCCGCGATTTTGGCGTCAGTCTCGGTTAAAATCAGCGGCGCTTGATCGCCGCACTGGACTCACCCAGCCCGCCGATTTCCAGGCGGGCTTTTGCTTTTTTGGATAAAGAGAAATGACCGAAACCGTCAAATATTTGCTCGACGAAACCCGGATGCCCACATCCTGGTACAACCTGGTCGCCGACCTGCCGGCGGCGGCGCCGCCGGTCCTGCATCCCGGTACTTTGCAACCCATCGGCCCGGACGATTTAGCGCCACTGTTCCCAATGGCGTTGATCCAACAGGAAGTCGCTACTGAACGCGATATCGAGATTCCTAAGCCAGTGCGTGATATTTACCGGCAATGGCGACCCAGCCCGCTCTATCGCGCCCGCCGTCTGGAAAAGGCGCTCGATACTCCGGCGCGGATTTATTACAAATACGAAGGGGTCAGCCCCGCCGGTAGCCACAAGCCCAACACTGCGGTCGCCCAGGCTTTCTACAACAAGGAAGCAGGCGTCAAACGCATCGCCACGGAAACCGGCGCTGGACAGTGGGGCTCTTCACTGGCCTTTGCCGGGGCGCTGTTCGGCATCGATGTGCAGGTGTTCATGGTGCGGGTTTCCTATAACCAAAAACCCTATCGCCGGGCGCTGATGGAAACCTATGGGGCGCGATGCGTTGCCTCGCCGTCCGAAGAAACCGTCTCTGGCCGGGCGATTCTGGCGCAACGCCCCAATCATCCTGGCAGCTTGGGCATCGCTATTTCCGAAGCAGTTGAGGTGGCCGTCCAACGCGATGACACCAAATACGCCTTGGGTTCGGTGCTAAACCACGTGCTGTTGCACCAGACCGTGGTCGGTCTGGAGGCGATGGCGCAATTGGAGATGGCGGATGACTATCCTGAGGTGATCGTAGGTTGCACCGGCGGTGGCTCGAACTTTGCCGGCATCGCTTTTCCGTTCATCGGCGCACAACTGCGTGGCGGTCAAAATGTCCGTATCGTCGCCGTCGAACCGGCAGCCTGCCCCACCTTGACCCGTGGCCCTTATGCCTACGACTTTGGCGACACTGCCCATCTGACCCCGCTGACCAAGATGCATACCCTGGGATCAACGTTCACCCCGCCGGGTTTCCATGCCGGCGGTCTGCGCTATCACGGGATGGCGCCACTGGTCAGCCATATCAAGGAACTGGGGCTAATCGAAGCTCGCGCCTATCATCAACTCGGTTGTTTCGAGGCAGGCGTACAGTTCGCTCGCGCCGAAGGCATCCTGCCCGCTCCAGAAGCGAATCATGCGGTGAAAGGCGCGATTGATGAAGCCTTACGCTGCAAGGAGGAAGGCGTCAGCCAGGCGATTTTGTTTAACCTCTGCGGCCACGGCCATTTTGATATGCAGGCTTATATGGATTACTTTGCCGGCAAACTGACGGATCAGAGCTACGATGAGGGGGAATTGGCGATGGCGTTAGCGGGATTGCCATCGGTAACGGCAATGTGAAAAAGCGGACGGGCGCGGTCATCAGCGATGACTGCGCCCGTTGTGGAACAGAGATTCAGCGTTTTGAAGAGCGGCGGCGACGCCAGAACATGGCTGGCAGGGTCAGGCCCAGCAAAGCCCAGACCGGTGGCTCGTCCACTGTACTAAACGGGGGATCGACCTCAATGAGGTCGTTGGCGCAGTTCATCGCCCAACTGACATTCAGCTTGCTGTTTAGCGCCAAGGTTCCCAAAATCGACCGGTCAACACTGATTTCATAAATCCAGCGTGATGCGTCAGAACCAGCGCCGATCTTTTTTGGTCCTTGCTGAACGACCATACTCGCCTGGCCTGCGACATCGCCTGCTGTCAGCTTGCTCGTATCCAACGAAGTCACTGCCTGCGTTTTCCAAAGCGGGTCCTTCAACCAATCATCATTAGTCGTTCTGTATACGTCAGTGGTGAATGTGCCGATGTTATTGGATCGATGCGGCGTTCGGATGCCAAACTCATAGGTGCGATTATCCGTGCCGCTCCAGAAATTCAGCGCAAAATCTCCAGCACTGTAGGTGTTGCCACTCGGATTGTTCTGGGTGTTTGGATCGTGGCCCGTCACCAATGCGACGTATAAGCTATGAGCGTCCCAAGTCAAATAGATGGCTTCAGCATCATACGCTTGCCCGCCATAGCCTGGACTAAGAAATCCATTCCCGCCGGTGATGTAATCATTGACGGTATAGTAAATCTGGTAACCGTTGTGAGTGTAGCTGCCGCTATCCGCGTAATAAGTGCTTCCCTTGGCGTGGGTCATTGCACTACCGTTACCTTTGGGCGACCACGTTGGGTTAGCTTCAGCGAACAATCCCCAGTCGTTCAGGTTGCCGTCCACCGCGATCACGCCGGCCATGCTCTCGGCGCTTAGACCCAACCCCAGGGCGCATACCATTAACAGGGTTTTATTTCGGTTCATTTTGAATTATCCAGAAAAGAGTGGGGAATTTAATTTTCATTCGCAATTATGATGCCAAAAATTAAATAATTGATTTAAAATGATAAATTTTAATTTTTAATCGTCTTACAAGATACCTTACCGACTTCTATTGCACAATATGTCAAAAATTACGACACCCTGTGCTACTCAAATGACCATATTTTGCGCCTGAGGCCAATATGAACTGCTGACGAACATCCGAGGTCAAGGTTCTTGGGTTAACACCAGATGTTTCAGCCAGAACACCATCGGTTTGGGCGACGCCGTTGTCTCGTCCAGGTCCCGCCACGAAAAAACTGTTTGCAATTCCGGGTGCCTGATAAAACCCTGCCGGCCCCACAGTTCATTCAGTGGTCGATCATTGGCGGGTCGGCGCGGATGATTCATCGGTCGTTCCACCGCGCAGAAGCAGGCGATGCTGAACTGACCTAACCCACGAACATGCGCTTCGCGTTCCATAAAAAACTGTTGCCCCAGTCCCCGACCCCGATACTCCGGCAACAACACCGACTCACCGTAGTAAAAAATTTGCTCTGGATCGTAGCCACAAGCCACGAACGGCTCAATCACATTTGGCGTTTCAGCACATAACGGTAAGCCACTCGATGCGCCCACGACTTGCCCCCTATCGCGGACCAACACCATCACGCCATCAGGCGCATTGACATAAGTTTGGAGATATTTTTCCTCGTAGGCTGTACTGCCCTCATAAAGATAGGGGTATTCCCGAAACACCTGGATGCGCAGGCGCGCCAATTCCGGCAGGTAATCCTTGATATCGCCCCCGATTACGCGCTGGATAGGTAAAATTTCCGACATACAGTCTCCTCAGTACTTACGATCGTAATTAAAATCAGACATTACTATAGAAAGCAGGATATTTATCTCTCGCCACCTCTCCACGCCAGGCCAACTTTGATATAGTTTGAATACCTTCTGGTCTGGTGATTTCACGGATGACCGGATTTTGCAAGCGCCCCTGAGTATTTTCCATGTTCCTGATACGAAGCGTTTATGCTCCAAGATAAAAAAAGCGAGAAGAAATCCCCGGCTCAGACTGACAGTCCGGCCCCAATGATGGCCGACCCCGCGTTAGACGCAACGGGGGCGCTGCTGCGCATTTGGGGCAAACACGCCTTTGACCTCGATCAACTGGATGCTGAAACGATCAAGGATTTATGTGAAAAATGGGCTCGACATGTCTTGGTCGCCGCACCGCATCCCGGCGCTGATCCGCACAACACGGATCCTGGCCGGCGCGCCGTGCGCAACTGGCCGGGGTTACGCGATTTCGCCATCCAGTTACGCAAGCGGGAAAACGCCTACGTTACCAACAGTCTCAGGGACATTCGCCAGGTACTCAGTGATTTGGTCAATAGCTTGGGCAAAGTGCTGGTTGAAGACCAAGAAGAACAAGTAGAAATTTTTAATCAAATTAATCATTTAAAGGATGTCATTGAGAGTAATGCGCCTTTGGAGGCTATCAAGCGCGAAGCGATGCAGGTGGCTGACGCTATTGGCCGCATTGCCGAAACCCGGCAACACACCCACGACACCATGCTGGGCGCGCTGACAGACAAGCTCCACACTTTGCGGGCTGAACTGAGCGAGGCGCGCCGAGAGATGGAACTCGACCCACTCACCCGACTGTACAATCGCAAGGCTTTCGACCAGCATTTTCTGCGCACCTTCGAACTGAGCAGGTTATCCAGCCAGCCGGTTTGCCTACTGATGATCGACCTTGACCACTTTAAGCTCATCAACGACCAGTTCGGCCATCCAGCGGGCGATCTGGTGCTTAAAAGTTTTGCCGACTGCTGTATCAGCACCTTCCCGCGTCGTGGCGATTTCGTGGCCCGCTACGGAGGCGAGGAGTTCGCTATCGTTTTACAGGAAACGGCGATGGACGCCGCCCGCATGTTGGGCGAACGGTTGTTGAAAGCGACGCGGAACCTGCGCCCGCGTTACGAAAATCAGGAATTATGCATTACTGCGTCTATCGGCCTCGCCGAACTGAGCATGGCGGATGATGCCGAGAGCTGGTTGCGGCGGGCAGACAGCGCCCTGTACCGCGCCAAGGAGAGCGGGCGAAACCGGTTGGTTCAGGAACTCAATACCTGAAAGGCCGGACGATCACTATCCCCCGCCCGGCTCATCCCGCACGGTAGTCAGTCAGGAGCCGTCAACGGTCGGGGCGTTCAGACGCTCAAATCGATTTGTTGCACCGCACCAACCCGGCCGTCCTCATGCAGAAATACCCCCGATGAACGGACTTGGCCTAATAAAACATTTTGCTCATCCTTGATCGAGAAAGGCGTCGTAATATGACCCAGATAAATAGCGCCCACGCCGCGCTCGCCGAGTCCCACCAGTTGATCCCGTCCTTCAGCATCCTTGGACCAGATGCGCAGTTTGCTGTAGATGGCGTCATTCTCATCAATCCATTGATTGCCGTCCTTGTCATGAGCGGCCAGTTCAACGAAGCCCTGCCCGGTCATCGCTCCAAACAATTCCTGGCCATCGTTGATCTGGCCATCGCCGTTGCGATCCAGCGCCAGAAACCCGCTATTGGGACCCACGAAGGCAATCTGATCCTGCCGGCCATCGGCATCAATGTCAAAGCTGAAATGGGTTTGGGTGAGCGCTGCCGCGTTACCGTCAAAATTCAGCGCCAGCGGATCCTTGAGCTGGGCGTCGCCCGCCCGCAGGCTGACATTTTGCTCCATCAGGAATTCCCGGCTCATGCTCAGCTCTACGGAAAAGGTAATCTGTTGGCCGTCCTGGGTCTGAACGACGCCTTGTGCTGAAAAGGTGGTTTTCTCAGCTTCATAATGGCGTTCGTAATAATCATATTCGATACCAAATCCCGCTGACTCCGGCGCCTGTTCAACTTTTTGCTGGGCGCTTTGAAGAGCCGTGCCGGTTTCCTGCGCCTGTTCGTAGATCTTACCCATCTCTTCGCTGAGTTCACTGGGCGAAATCAGTTTGATCTTCTTGCCGGTCATGGCTTCAATCATGCGGATCAGGATACCCAGTTTCAGTTCATCTTCCGAGGTCAACTCGGCGTCGGCAGGCGCAACTGCCTTGCTGGGCTGTGCCTCGTGAGCGGCTTGGGAAAGGTGTACGGCGTCCGACCGCGCTTGACCGGGTGGATTGGGTTGCCCCCGGCTTCGGCCTTCAAAATCCGGGCGCTGATCGCCCACCCACATGCGCAAAGACTTCTTGACTTCGCGTTGCGTAACGGCGGTGTGTTGGCTGGTCAACTGAATACTTGAACCGGCGATCTTCATAGGGGATACCTCCTGGCGGATTCCCGCCAGCAGCGCGAAAGCGGGATGAACGTCAATAGACGCTATTGAACTAAATGATCGGCATCAATTGAAAACGCTTTATAGCAGTGACGTTAAAATACCCACCATCCTGTGCAGGGGAACCCAAAATAAACTTCACTCTCTTAATAACAGCGGTATTGCCCACGGACATAAACTGATGAATCACCCGAATCCCTTTAAATTTTCCCAACTCGTAGGGGTGTCAGGACTGCTAGCGTTGTTGGCGCTGCCCGGCGCCTTGGCCGGCGATGAAGCTTATACTTGGAAGGACGCCACCGGCCGGGTGCATTATGGCAACCGCCCGCCTGAAGGTCAGGCGGCGACACCCATCCCCGTGCAGCCAACTGACCGCATTTACACCTGGACTGATACGGAAGGCAAGGTTCATTATGGCGCCTATCCGCCACCAGATGTCCCCGCTAAAGAACTTAAGGAAGAGGATGGCTCGCTGTCCACCATCCATGCCGGGAAACTGCGTTCCGGTGAACAGCAACTCTTGCAGGAATGGCGGCGGCGCTGATGACCGTGACCATAAACGCCAGCGCCGATTATCCCAAACCCGACTTTCCAGCCCTCTCATCATGAATGCAAACGATTATTGCTACGATTTGGCGACCGGGCACGGCTCCGACGATTTCCGCTACAGCCTGCTGGGCCTGCCGGTCGCGCAGCGTCAAACTTTGGCGGCCGTACAAGCTTTTTGTTTGGAAACCCCCCGGATTCCCCAGGAATGCCATGATCCAGGTGTTGCTCAGACCAAGCTGGAATGGTGGCGCGCTGAACTGGGTCGTTTGTTCGAGGGCAATCCCCAGCATCCCATCACCCGCGCTCTGCAACCGCAATTGGCGATCTTTAACTTGCCCGAAGAATATTTCCGGGAAATTCTCGACGGGGTCGCGATGGATATGGATTACGATGTCTACCCCAGCTTCACCGAACTGACGCTGTATCTGCATCGACATGGCAGTATCCCGGCGTTGCTGGCGGCGGAAATCACTGGCTACCAGGACCGGCGCGCCACCCCGCGCTTCGCCCATGAGGCCGGGGTGCTATTGCAGTTGTTCAACAGACTGTGTCAAGTACGCGATCACGCCCAACAGGGACATTACTATTTACCTGAGGATGAAATGCAGCGCTTCGGCGTCGGCCCAGGTGACCTGCTGGCGGCGCAGACCACCGACCGAGTTCGGCAACTCTTCGCTTTCCAGGCTGAACGGATTCGCGAGTATTACCGCCGGGCGCTGGATTTTCTCCCAGAGACGGATCGCCTGGCCCAATCCCATTTGCTGATTCGCCTCGAACTGGCGATGACCCTGCTGGCGGAAATCGCGGCGGAGGATTATCGGTTGCTCGAACAGCAAACTCATCTAACCCCACTGCGCAAGTTGTGGCTAGCCTGGCAATGGCGTCGCCGTGAGCGCCACCGCTATCGGCAACGGGCTGCAACCCATTAAACTCTATCGGTATTCAAAAATTCCTCTTCTCTTACGAGAGGGGGACAGGGTTGAGGAAAGATCACCATGCAGGACTCTACCGCTAATATACTGAAAGATCGGATCATTCTGGTGACTGGCGCGGGTGACGGCATTGGCCGCGCCGCTGCCCGCCGCCTCGGTGTGCATGGAGCAACCGTGATTCTGCTGGGACGCACCATCCGCAAGCTGGAACAGGTTTATGACGAATTGGAAAAGGCTGGCGCTCCCAAACCGGCGATCTATCCGATGAATCTGGAAGGGGCAACCCCCAAGGATTATGACGAACTGGCTCAAGTGATTGAGGGCGAGTTTGGCCGACTGGATGGCTTGCTGCACAACGCTGCGCTGTTCCAGGGATTGACGCCTATTGCCAATTACGACATCGAACTCTGGTATCGCATCCTGCAGGTGAATCTCAATGCGCCGTTCTTGCTGACCCAGTCCTTGCTGGGTTTGTTGAATCACTCCGCCGACGCCTCGGTGGTCTTTACCGCTGACCGGGTCAGCGAGGAGGGACAGGCGTATTGGGGCGCTTATGCCGTCGCCAAGGGCGGCGCGCAAACTTTGATGAAAATGCTGGCCAGTGAGTTGGAAACCAACACGCCGATCCGAGTCAACAGCATTGATCCGGGCCGGGTGCGTACTCCGATGACCTTGAAGATTTATCCAGGTCGCGAGCCAGAGCAATGGCCCACTCCAGAGACTATCCTGGAGGTCTACCTGTATCTGCTGGGACCGGATAGTAAGGGCATTACGGGCCAGATATTCCGCGCCCAGGATTGGAACCTATCTGATCCGACGACCGTTCAGGCCGCCCATTCAGCATGTTGTAACCCGTAATAATCTACAGACATCGAACACAGGGTTTACTGCTGAGTTCGTCGGCGCTTCGCACCGCGACGAACGAGGCGTCCGGGTATTTGCGCAGGGGCGATTCAATCAGGCGGATCTGCTGCTGGCTATCGCAGATAATTAAACAGCGATAAGCCTTGAATCTTCACAAACGACTGTTGCGACGCCTGCAAGGCCAGCAGTTCCTGGCTCATCCGGGACGCCGCCTCGGCAATGTTTGTTGAGCCAATATCGGATTGCAGCATCTGCAATTGCAAATCAAAGTTCTGATTGACCTCTTCCTGAGCGTCCAGGGTATTCATCCGGCTGCCGATCCGTCCCCGCACCTGGTTCAGATTCAGCAATCCCTGGTCGAGATCAGTCAGCACGCTGTCCAGCCCTTGAGTAAGCACTGCAACATCAGCAGCCGTTCTATCCGGACTTCCCAAGGCACTGATCAGGTTATCCAGCGTTTTAAAAATACTTTGATTCTCGGCAGGTTGAACGATAAACCGGTCCCCGCTATCGGGTTTGCCCTCAATCGCCACCTCAATACCAAGAAACTTGATAGCTTCGCCCTCTGTATAAGCTTGGGATGGAACCACTGTGGCGCCGGTCGAATCTTTGATGACAAACTCTCTAAGAGGAGGAGGTGGATCGGTCAGATCACCGGGCGTCGGGTCGCTGGGATCGGGGGTAACGGTAAATTCGATGCTATAGGGATATTGCCCACTCATAAAATTATTTTTGAAATCGGTGGGATTCGTAACACTACCGACAGTAATTGTGCCATTGCCGGTATTATCCGAGACCAGGCCAGTGCGGAACTGACCGTTACCATTACGGATGAGCATGAATACGCTATCGCCAGCATCTCCGACCGGCACTTGCCGTGAAGGGCCGACCTGCAATGCACGTTGTCCCTGATCGCCGTTATAGACCACATCGCCACCGGCGGTGTTAGTGAACGGCTGGCTTTGTTCCTTAAAGCCGGTGAATAGATAGGCCCCTTCGGAATCTCTGGCGTTGGCCGCGTCCACCAGTTGTTGACGCAGTTGCCGGACTTCCAGGGCAATCGTTTGCCGATTTTCAGAGGTTAGCGCGGCGTTATTAGCCTGGATCGTGAGTTCCCGCGCCCGTTGCAGGATATTACTGCTTTCCTGCACGGCGACTTCCTCGACCCCCTGCCGACCATAGGCGATAGTAATATTCCGCCCATATTGCTCGTTGAGCTGTAATTGCTTGTGCAACTCCATCAGTCGGGCGCTATTGGTAGGATCATCCGAAGGCTTGAGAATCTTGCGTCCACTGCTGATTTGTTCCTGGGCCTTGGCCAAGCCTGACTGGTGGTCGTTCATCCACTTGACGCCCCGCCGGTAAATCATAGTGCTGGAAATACGCATGATTAACTCCCGACTGCATCCAATAGGGACTTAAAGAGAGCATTGGCGGTCTGGATCATTTGCGCAGACGCCTCGTAAGCTTGCTGGAAACGCACCAGATTGGCGGCCTCCTCATCCAGATTCACCCCGGAAATCGATTCTCGCGTCAACGTGGATTGTTCAAGCAGAGCTTCCTGAGATTTTAAGGTATTCTCAATGCGCCGACCTTGTGCGCCGACCTCCGCAATCATTTGCGCATAAACGCCCCGATAGTCACTGCCGCCTAGCAATTGCTGCTTGGTTTCCAGTTTGACTAACTCCAGAGCATTGCGGTTGTCGCCGACCCCGCCCTGATTGTTTTTAATCTGAAAGGCGTCACCATCATTTTTAATCTGGAAGACATCGCCAATTTTTGGCGCACTCGCACCGTCAGTAATCTGCGCCGTCCAGCCATTGTAGGTGATGTTGCCGCCACTGATATAGTTCACACCACTGGCCAGGTTCACACCCTTGG
Organism: Candidatus Competibacteraceae bacterium; assembly: GCA_049288935.1. GTDB lineage: Bacteria > Pseudomonadota > Gammaproteobacteria > Competibacterales > Competibacteraceae > UBA2383. Next base: position 40,040 of record JBAQIQ010000389.1, on the reverse strand, counting down.
TGACATCGAACACATTGTACTGAGTCGCGCTGGTGAAGCGGATTTCGACCTTATTGAGCAAATCGGCGTGGTAAAGATTGCCCACAGTTGGCGCTGCAATAGTGGCAGCGCCCAAATTGGCTGGGCTGGCCCTGGCAGTAATTGGCGACCCGCTGATACTGCCTTGTGGTGACCCAGTAATATTGACGCTCCAGCCGTTATAAGTTATGGCGCTGCCGCTGGTGTAGGTCAACCCGGTCGCCAGAGGCGGCGCTCCTGCGGTGAGGTCGAGTACGTCGAATGTATTGGCGCTGGTAAATTGAATCCTGACGGTATTTTGTAGCGCAGGATTGGTGGCGTCGGTCACGGCGCCCGCCGAAATACCGGCCAAACCTACATTATCAGCCAAAGCCCTGGTCGTGATGGGCGCGGCCACAGCAACCTTGCGCGCATCCGTGATGTTTAAAGCAAAATTCGGCGCGCCATAGCGAGTGGGTTGGAGCAGAAAACGATCGCCCGCCGTCAGCGCGCCACTGGTCAGCGTAAGATTCACGCCATCCTTGTTCAGTTCGGCATTTAACGCGGTCAGATCACCGCTGGCAAGCAAGGTTTTTTGGTCGGACAACCGGATTGCGGTGTAATTGACGCCGTCAGAGCTGATTTCATAATCAGAACGAAGTAATTTCGTTGCGTCAGTGACGGCGGCGCTGAACGTCGCAGCATTGGTTGTGTTGTTATTGGTATGCGCCCAGACCTTGGGAGCGCCGACATTAAATAACGCAGCGCCCAGTTCGCCATTCAAATCCATACCTTTTTCATGCTGGGCGTTAAAAGTTTCAGCTAAACCGATCGCCAACAACCCGAGCCCATCTTGCGCCGGGCTAAGAATGGTGCGGCGGAACTCAAAATAGCCGCCCAGTTCGCCACTGGTGATATAGCGCTCCAGATCGCTGCCTTTCGCTTGACCTTCCAGGCGCACGGTGATGTCCTGAGGATCAAAACCGGACTGAACCGCCTCCAGCGAGTAGGCATTGACACCCACAACCAGTGGCTGACCACTGCCCATAAAGATGTTCAGACCACCATCATCCTGCTGAACGACCTGAACGCCAACCATTTTGGACAAATCCGCCAGCATCCGGTCACGATTGTCGAGCAAATCGTTGGGTGGGTTCTTGGCCGAGTCCGCTGCCTGAGTGATGTCCCGGTTGATTTTGGCAATGCCGGTGGTCAAGTCATTGATAGTAGTGACAGCGTTGCGAATGCCGGTATCGACGGAATCGCGCAAGCCGCCGAGCGCGCTTTCGATGTCCTGAATCCGGTTAGTCAGGGTCTGTGCCTCGTCGAGAAACACCTGGCGCGCCGGGATCGAGGCTGGAGAATCCGCCAGGTCCTGCATTGCGCCGAAGAAAGCTTCCAGGTCGGGGGTCAAACCCACGTCGGTGTCGCCCAGCAGGGCGCTCATTTGCCCGGTCAGGTCGTTGAGCTTGTCGTGCTGACTGACGCCACTATGGTGGCCGCGCAGTTGTTTCATCACAAACTCGTCAATGGAACGGGTGACGCTATCAACATCTACCCCTCGACCCATGTAGCCATAGGGATATTTTTCCGGTGTTGGCGTCCCCAACTCCACCCGTTGCCGGCTGTAATACGGCGTATTGACGTTAGCAACGTTGTGGCCGGTCGTGGCCATAGCAGTGCGAAAGGCCATCAGCCCGGTGACCGCAGTACGGAGAATATCGACCATAAATTGTGTTCCCTTGCGGGCCTCCCGGTGTAGCTCAGCTCTTCCCGTTGGTTATCGGCCCGATGCCCGCCGACTTTAATCGCTCCAGCGCTTCGTCAAACGAAGGGCCGTTCATGAGACCTTGAATTTTTCTCGCGTAATTCGGGTCCGTGGCGTAGCCCGCTTGTTGCAGGGCGCGTAAGTAGGCCATGCCGTCCTTGACTTGGGTCAGCGCGTTCTGATAGCGCGGGTTAACTTTTATGAAATTCACATAGTCGTTAAAGCTTTCGCTATACGACCGATAGGCGCGGAAGCCGTCCCGTTCCCGGACCGGAACGCCGTTGACGAATTCCAGTGTAGAGTTAACGACCTGATCACCCTGCCAACTCCGATTGGCCTTGATGCCAAACAGATTATGACTAGTGCGGCCATCGGCGAAGCGCGGCACTGAGCGACCCCAAGCCGTTTCATGGGCGGCTTGAGCGATCAGCACTTCAGGAGCAACGCCGAGTTGCCGGGCAGCGTCTTGGGCGTGTGGCCACATCCGGCGAACAAATGCGACTGGCGATGACGGCTCATAGGGCGCATCGCTGACCGGATAGTGGCGTTGCGCAGCAGTCGCAGTGAAGGGCGTCGGTGGGGTGACGGGCGCTGATGACGGCATTCTGACGCTGGAACGGATGCGCTCGACTTGACGCAACGCCGCCAGTGGGTCACCGATGGGCGTTGGAGAAGTGGGGGGGGACGGCGTCTGATCGCTGCCCAAGCGTCGAGCGATCGCTTCACCCAGACCGAGTTGACCTTGACGGGCCAGGGTCAAGGCAATTTGCTGATCAAACATATCGCGGTAGAACCGACCTTGGTCACTGTCCATGAGATCGCCATCCCCAGGACTGGCATCGCGCATGCTCTTCAGCATCATTTGAATGAACACCGCTTCGAACTGCTTGGTGGCTTCGCGGACCGCATCCGGGGAGTTTTGCTGAGCCTTGCGCCGCAGGCTGGACAGCCCCTGCACGTCGGTGTAGACAAAAGCCGAGTCCGCTGTGGTGAGCATGAACCATCTCCTAGCGCATCTTCGCCTGAATCTCGCTGAAGCGGCGAATCCAGGGTTTGAGGGCGGGCGATTGGGCGGCAATTTGTGCGGCCACGGTCTGCGCGGCAGTGAAATCCGAGTAGTCGCCGATCACCAGTGAATACCAGGGGCCGGAACGGCTGGTGGTCACAAAATAGGCAGGCGGCGCGGCGCCGGCCACCGATCCCGCGATTTCCCGGAGTTTGGCCATGTCCTTGCCGCTGTAAAGCTGCACGGTATAGCGCTTCGAGTCGCGGCCTTTGAGCCAGTCCGGCTCCAGCAATGCGCCAGCGGATGCAGCAGCAGGTTCAACCAGCGGAGTCGCCGTAACCAGGTTCGCTTCAGCAGAGGCGAGAGTGGGATTTTTGGGTTCCACAGCCGACGGTTCAGGGTCCAGTTCGATGGGGGGAGGGATATTGGACACCATCGGATTATGGGGAGGCGCTGAAGTAATCCGCGCCTCCGGGCTGCGCTGGACCTCAGGGCTAAGGGCTTTAGAGCTATGGGCTTCGGGACTATGGGCTTCGGGGCTATGGACTTTGGGGCTGTGGGCTTCCGGGCTATGTGGCGTTTCAGGGCTGGCTTCGGGGCTGCTATGCGCCGATCCGGGCGTTTCACTCGGTTTAGCGAGGTGCGGAGGATCAGCAGTGAGGTTGGCTGGCTTCGCGGGTGGCGATTCAGCGTGGGTCGATGGCGCAGGCGTCGGACGATGCTCCGAGGTCGCCGGATCAGGCATGCTCCGACTGATCATGATCTTGATAGCGCCCGCTTGCAGGCTCAGGGCGACCAGCAGGATCACGCCGGGCAGTAATAGGGGTTTCCAGGACGCGGCCATGGTGGAGACTCATTAACGTTGCTTATTAAATGACGATCAGCTCGGCCTTAAGAGCGCCGGCGGCTTTCAATGCTTCCAGAATAGCGACCAGATCGCTTGGGGAAGCGCCAACCTGGTTGACGGCTTGTACGATGTCATTCAGCGCCGCGCCGGGGTTAAACAGGAACATGGGTTTCTTTTCCTGGTTGACCGCGATATTAGCATTCGGTACGACCGCCGTCCGTCCGCCGGAGAACGGTTCTGGCTGGCTGACGATGGGGTCGGAAGTGATGGTGACCGTGATATTGCCGTGGGAAACTGCCGCTGGCCCGACCTGCACATTTTGGCCGATGACCACGGTGCCCGTCCGGGAGTTGACGATAATCTTGGCCGCGCCCTGGGCGGGAACCACTTCGAGGTTTTCTAACACGGCGATCAGGCTGACCCGCTGAGTGGGGTCGGCGGGGCCACGCACCTGGACAGAAGCGGCGTCGATAGCCGCGGCGACCGAGCCGCCGAGCGCTTTGTTAATCACCTCAACGATCCGTTCAACCGTAGTGAAATCGGCTTGACGCAGATTCAGCACAATGGATTCATCGCTGCCGCCGAATTGGCCAGGGACCGGCCGCTCAACCGTGGCGCCGTTGGGAATACGTCCGGCGCTGGGAACGCCGACGGTGACGCTGGAACCCGCTGCCGAAGCGCTGATGCCGCCGACCGTTAAGCTGCCCTGAGCCATCGCGTAGGTCTCGCCATCCGCGCCTTTTAGGGGAGTGAGCAGCAGACTGCCACCGCGCAGGCTTTTCGCGTTGCCGATGGAGGAAACCGTCACATCGATCGTCTGGCCAGGTTTGATGAAAGGCGGTAAATCGGCGTGAACGGAAACGGCAGCGACATTTTTCAGTTGCAGGTTGACGTTCGGCGGAATCGTGACGCCCATGTTGGACAACATGCTTTTCAAGCTTTTGACCGTGAAGGGGGTCTGGGTCGTCTGGTCGCCGGTGCCGTTCAAGCCGACCACCAGGCCGTAGCCGATGAGCTGGTTGGTGCGGACGCCGGAAATGACCGCCAGATCCTTGATGCGATCAGCCAGGGCGCTGGGGGTGGCCAGGGCGAGCAGGAGAAGGAGCGAAAGTAGACGAAACATGGCGAGCGCCTCTCTTAGAACGGCCATAACGGACTGAGGAAAAACCGGCCCAACCAACTGACCGTGTTGGCGTCCGCTAATGCACCGTTACCGGCGTAGGTGATCTTGGCGTCGGCAACCTGGCTGGACAGGATAGTATTGTCTGCGCCTACATCTTCGGGACGAATAACGCCGGAGATTTGCACGACTTCTTCGCCCTGGTTGAGGGTCAGCATTTTTTCGCCGCGAATCGCCAGATTGCCATTGGGGTAGACGCCGACTACGACAGCGGAGACATTGCCGGTCAGGCTATTGCTCTGGTCGCTGGCGCCTTCGCCGCCCAGTTCACGTTCGCCGGAAATGGTCGTTGCGTAATTGTTTTTACTTTCGGCGAGCAGCGGGTTGCCGAGGGACGCGCCAAACAGAATCGGGTTTTCAAGGTTGATGTTGCTGGATTTATTGACGTTGGTCGTCGCCGATTTGCTGGCGGCGGTGCTTTCAATGAGTCGGATGACGACGGTATCGCCGACCCGCCGCGCTGTGCGGTCTTCGAACAGCCGCATGTCGCGATGGGCCTGATAAATCGAGCCGGAGGTCGTTGGACGAGGCCGGGCGGGGTCAGTCGCGTCCATCACCTGCGGGGTCACGGGTTTGAAATCATACTGCGGGGCCAGGCCGCTGCACCCCGACAGCAGGAAGATCAACGTAAGGGCGGCGGGCTGTTTCATGGCGATTATCTACAGATTTTGATTGACGTATTGCAACATCTGATCGGTGGTGGAGATCACCTTGGAGTTCATTTCATAGGCGCGCTGGGTTTCGATCATATCCACCATTTCCTCCACGACGTTGACATTAGAGGTTTCCAGTGCCCCTTGCATGATGAGGCCAAGGCCATTAGCGCCAGGATCGCCTTCCTGCGGGTCGCCGCTGGAGGCAGACTGTAGGAACAGGTTTTCACCGATGGGCTGCAATCCGGCAGGGTTGATGAAGTCGGCCAGTTGTAGAGTACCGGCTTGCGTGGGTTCAGTTTCGCCCGCAACCTGGACGTTGATCACGCCATCCCGACTGACTGTAACGCTCATCGCGCCGGGTGGGAGAGTAATTTCGGGCTGCAGGACATAGCCACTGGAGGTGACGACCTGGCCATCCTTGTTGATCTGGAAGGAGCCATCACGGGTGTAGGCGGCCGTGCCGTCGGGCAGGTTGATCTTGAAGAAGCCCCGGCCGTTAATGGCCAGATCCAGGTTGTTGCCCGTTTGGATGATGTTGCCTTGCGTGAAGAGCTTGGAGGTAGAAACGACGCGGGTCCCGGCGCCGAGCATCAGCCCGGAAGGCAATTCGGCGTTTTGCGCGGTTTGGCCGCCAACCTGCCGGACGTTCTGATAGAGCAAATCTTCGAACTGGGCGCGACCCCGCTTGAAGCCGGTGGTGCTGACATTCGCCAAATTATTGGCGATGACGGACATGCGGGTTTGTTGGGCGTCGAGGCCGGTCTTGCCAACCCATAGTGCAGTCATGATTTTGCTCCTTAAATCTCATTCCAGCTTCAACAGTTGATCAGTAGCGCTGGCGTTGTCTTTCGCCGTGGTCATCATCTTTACTTGCAGCTCAAAGCGCCGAGACGCGTCAATCATACTCACCAGCACTTCGGCGGGGTTGACGTTGCTGCCTTCCAGTGCGCCGGACACGATCCGCACCGTAGCGTCGGGCGGGGCGGCAGCGCCGTCTTTCATGCGCATGAAGCCGGTTTCGTCTTTGTAGAGCGGGTTTTCGGCATCGGGTTTGACCAGGCGGATGCGGTCGACGACCACCAGATTTTCCGGGTTTTCGCCCAGTGGACGGATAGAGATTGTGCCGTCTTCGCCAATCTGGATTTTTTCGGCGGGCGGGATGGCGATAGGGCCGCCGTTGCCCAGGACGGGATGGCCGTTGGCAGTGGTCAACTGACCGTTGGCGTCCAATTGCAGTTCGCCATTGCGGGTGTAGGCTTCGCTGCCGTCGGGGAGCTGGAGGGCGATCCAGCCGGCGTCCTTGATCGCGATGTCCAGATCCCGGCCGGTGGTCATCAATTTGCCTTGGGTCAGGTCGATGCCCGGCCGTTCAGCCATGGAATACACCCGGCTGGGCAAAGCAGGATCATCGCTGAAAGCCGGCATGCTACGAAAGTCGGCCAAATCCTTGCGGAACCCCACCGTGTTAATGTTAGCCAGGTTATGGCTGGTGAGCGCTTGGCTCCGCAACGTTTGCTGCGCGCCGGTCATCGCGACATAAAGCATGCGATCCATAGTTCAGACGCCTTGATCCTAACGGATCATGTTGGTGACGGTCTCAGTGAGCGTTTGATTGGTGGTGATGGTTTTGGAGTTGGCCTGGAAGTTGCGCTGGGCAATGATCATGTTGACCAGTTGATCGGTGAGATCGACATTGGAAGCCTCCAAAGCGCCGCTCATGAGGTTGCCAAGATTACCGCTTCCTGGCAGCCCAAAACTAAAATCACCCGCTTCAGGAGTCTGTAGCCATTGAGTGTCACTGATTTTTTTGAGGCCCTGCATGCTTTCAAAATTAGTCAGATTCAGCGGGCCAATAGTGACATCAGCGCCATCCGCATCTTTGGCGCTGAATTCACCCGTGGTTTTGTTGAAGGTGATGCTATCTACGGGTAGTTTGCCAGTGAATTGCAAAGGGGTTCCGCCAGCGTCAGTGCTACCATCCTGTAGTCGTTGGCCGAGGTTATTAACAATGTATCCTTCATTATCGACATGGAAACTGCCTGCGCGGGTATAGGATACTTGCCCGGCGTCTCCTTCCTGAACTTGAAAAAATCCATTACCGACAATAGCCAAATCCAGAGCATTACCGGTGGTGATCACCGCGCCTTGCTGGAATATCTGGTTAACCGCTTGGGTTTGCACGCCGATGCCAGCATTCTTGGATGCGTTACTGTCAACCAAATCACCGAATTCCGCCCGGGAGTTTTTGAAACCCGTGGTGCTGGCGTTAGCAATGTTTTGCGAGGTGGTGTTCAGATCAACCGTGGCTGCCTTGAGGCCACTGACACCGATATACATGGACATCGTTTTGCTCCTATTGCCGGAATGGCGGATTTCGTTACGAAGGTTTTGCCCCCTCCTCCATACTTAAGGAGAGGGAGAAAGCGCCAAGTGAACTTGATTTCTGATCAGCCCTATCGGATATTCAGAACGGCCTGATACAACGTGCCGGTGGTGTTAATCACCTGCGCATTGGCCTGGAAGTTACGCTGGGCGGTGATCATATCCACTAATTCCTTGGTCAGTTCCACGTTAGAGCCTTCCAGAGCGCCCACTACGATTTTGCCCAGTGAACCGTCACCCGGTTTACCGATGATCGCTAAGCCGGACTCCCTCGTAGCGATCCAGTTGTTGTCGCCTTGTCGCTTGAGACCTTGCGTATTGGCGAAACGCGCCAGCACTACCTGACCCATGACCTGGGTTTCACCATTACTGTAACTGGCGATAACATTACCGGACTCATCGGCCTCAACTCCAGAAAATTGACCCATCGTATAACCATTTTGCGCTAATTTGTTAGTGATAGATTCACTATCAAACTGGGTTGTGTCACCAAAATTTAAATCGATATTTTGTCGTCCAGCGCCATTACCGAAACTGACTGAAGGCATCCTCAAAACCAGGGGATCATCAGGATCAGTGTAGCCAAACTCGTCAATCACTTTGACTGGCATACCACGACTGTCGAATGCCATTGTACCGATTCTATCAGCAATGCTTTCGACACCAGTAAATTGCCGATATATGCTCCATGTATTATCGGCAGTCTTCCTGAAATAGACATTCAGTGTGTGATCAATTCCTATACTATCGTAAATTGATAGTGCGGTAGAGTAGTCATAGTTTCTAACGTCCGTAGCATCAATCGAGCTTGGATTTGCAGAGGGGCTGGTCGCTATCACACTGGATGTTTCTGAAACTGTCCCTGCAACTTCCAGTAATCTGCTGAAATCAGGCGCTATCGATAAAGCAGACGCCCCTGAACCCAGTTCTGCTGTTACGAAAGTAACAGGAGTATTCACCCCTGTCAAAACAGGTCTGCCACTCGCGAAGGTAATTGTTCCGCCATTACCTGCTATTGGATTAGTATTATTGATCGTGTAATGAATTGCCCAGGTATTTGGAGCCGTCTTTGTAAAGTAAGTTTGCAGAGAATGGTTAACTCCCAAATTGTCATAAATTTGCTGTGAATTAACGTGATGATAAGTCGTTGGGTTCGTAGCATCGAAAGGAGCTGCTATCGCAATTGAGCCTGCTCCCAAAGATACGGTATATTGAACCTCAGCCGTCGGTATAGGCGCTTTTTCCGAGGCATTCAGATTGATTCCCAAGTCCACCGTACCCGTCATTTTTGGTTCCATAGTAGACGAGTTAACCAGCAGATTATCGACAATACTGGTAATTTCACGGCTACGCAAGGAGCCATTGGCCGTAAAACTGACAATACTAAATGCAGATCCCTGCTTAAGATCATCGTAATCCAAGTTAAGAGTCATTTCATCTGCTCCTGTTCCTAAATCTACGCCAGTAATAGACAAGAATGTAGGAGTAGCCGTAATTTCACCAGTAGCATTATCAAAATTTATCGTTCCACCATTGATCGTCGATGGATTATCATCTATCTTATGATAAATCTGCCAATCATTATTAGCGGGTGGACCTGCATTTTCAGCAATCTTAAGAAAATAGGATCGGAGGTTATGAGTAAAGCCTCTGCTATCATAAACGGTGATTGCCGTTGCGTGGTTGTAGGTTAATGGATCGTTTGCGTCGAAGCTGGCGGGCGCGTTAATTAACCCGTTTTTATCCAGAGTCAAGCCAAGAGCAACCTCTGAACTCGCTGTAGGCTCAAATACCTGAACCGTATAGCCTTGTACATTCTGCAGGAGGTTATTAACGATATAACCTTTTGTATCGGCCCGAAAACTGCCAGCGCGTGTGTAGAAAACCTCCGCGCCATCGTTAACCTGGAAAAAACCATCACCGACCACCGCCATATCAAAAGTATTGCCCGTCGTTTCAATGCTCCCTTGCTGGAAAGTTTGGGTGATCCGCTGTAAACGCACTCCCAGACCGCCACCTTGGGCAGACATTGAATCCACCAAATCCCCAAATTCCGCACGCGCACGTTTGAAGCCCGTCGTATTAGCGTTGGCAATATTGTCGGAGACGACGCCGAGATCTGTATTAGCCGCATTGATTCCCGTCAGGGCGATATTCAGAGACATTGGATGATCCTCTCAACCTGGTTTAATTACCGGATTTCCCGGACTGAATTCATATTGACATTGCCCACACCCGCAAGCTTCAAACTGGAGCTTTGCCCACTCTGCCCGACAGAGACGCTTTCCACCCGATTCCATATTTGAGTGGTGAACTGTTGTGCTTCGCCGTTCAAGGTTCCCTCAGCAACGACCCGATACACGCCCGCACTCATTGCCTGGCTATCCAGACTAAAATCTGCCTGACCTGCCGATCGAGGCCCCATATTGACTGTGTTAACCAATTGACCGCTTGCGCTATACACTTTCAACGTCAAATTGCTGACATTACCCGGCAACGTCACTTGACCACTCAATGGCTGACCAGGAGCGTAATAACCTCGATCACCCGGAGTCAGCACCTGCTTTCCAACCAGATTGGTCGCCTGTCCGGTCTGAATTGACATCAGCGATTGCGCCAGCGTATCAAAAGATTTCTGCAATTCTTGAATACTGTTCAGCGTACTAAATTGAGCTAATTGCCCCAAATATTCCTGACCATCCAGCGGCTTGGTCGGGTCCTGATTTTTCATCTGTGCAATCATCAGCTTCATGAAATCTTCCTGATTCAGCATATCTTTAGGCAGTGCTGATCCGGCTGTATTCGGACTGGTCGTTGTCGATGTCGTATTCTGAACCGTAGTCATTGCTTAATCCTCACCTATTCACCCAAGGCCAGCGTGCGCATCATCATCTGCTTGGAGGTATTTAACACCTCCACATTCGCCTGATAAGAGCGCGACGCTGAAATCATATTCGCCATTTCCTCTACCGGATTGACATTCGGCAGATTCACATAACCATCCTCATCCGCTAGTGGATGATCCGGCCGATGCTCACGCCGTAACGGTGTTTGGCTCTCAACAATGCCCAGTACATCGACGCCAGCGGCGGCCTCTTCTGCCTCATTTAACTGCGTCGAAAAAACCGGCTGACGCGCTCGATAAGTTTTATCTGTACTACTGCTAATGCTATCGATATTCGCCATATTACTGGCGGTAGTATTCAACCGGACGGTTTGTGCATGGAGTGCTGATCCAGAAATTTCAAAAATACGGAACAGAGACATGGTTATTCCCCTTTAATCGCCGTCATCAGGCCCTGAACACGACTGCCTAAAAAGCGCAGGCTGGCCTGATAGCGCAGCGCGTTGTCGGCAAAAACGGCCTTCTCTCGCTCCGCATCCACTGAATTGCCATCCAGCGACATCTGTGTCGGAATCCGATACAGCAGATCGCCGGGATTATTACGCTGTCCCTGCAAATGCGCGGCATGCGTAGCCTTGAGTGGCCGATCTGCCCCCAGAGCACTGGCCATCGCTTCCTTGAAATCCAGATCGCGGGCCTTGTAGTCGGGCGTATCAGCATTCGCCAGATTGGCCGCCATGATTTCGGTGCGCTGGGAGCGCAACTTCAAAGCCTGACTGTGTAGCCTCAACGCCCGGTCGAAACTGATGCCCATGTGTGCGGCCTCCCGTTCTGTCTGTTCCCCGAACTGTTGCCGGAAAAATGACGGATTGAAATCGTTGACCAGGGGGAAGCAAAGGATGTGCCGATTTTGACCTATTCCAGTGTTGTAGAAAGCAACGGTGTTGAGTTTGGAGTGATGATGAATGACAATGCGCAATAACCCTGTTAGTAACAGGGCTGACCTTATCCGATGCAGTTGACGTTCACGAGCATAGGCTTCCATTCGGCCCATGATTTCCTAACGAAAGCAGCAATTGAAGCCATGCAGGAAGCTCGTCGCGGAAACCCGTCGTTAGCAACGATGACTGTCATACCGTTCTGGGTGCGATGAATGAGCAGAATTGAAGGGTTCCTGATCCTGTTCGCCTGTAGCGGCGGGCTGGTGACGTTCGCCATGGCGGACAGCGCCCTTCAGCCGCTCGGCGATATTCAACGCGCCGCTCACATCTTTCTGAAGACGCAACACCAAGGCCGCGCAGAACCCCCGCAAATCCGCCTGCAACCCCTCGACCCTCGCTTGCGGTTGCCGCCATGCCGCGTTGCGCTCGAAGCCTTTCTGCCCAGCGGTGCTAAAAACGTGGGTAATGCCTCTATCGGGGTGCGTTGCCCGGACCCGGCCTGGACCGTTTACCAACGCGCTACCATTTACGTTTATGATCAAGTACTGGTCGCTCAACATTTCCTGCGCCGAGGCGCCATTCTTAGTCCGGCGGACCTCCGGGCCGAACGCCGCGAACTGTCGGCCCTGCCGGGCGGCTATGAAACGGATTCCGCACAGATCATTGGCAAGCAACTACGGCAGGCGTTGATGGCCGGCATGGTCATTTCCCCCCGAGATGTCAAAATGCCGCCAGCCGTTCGCCAGGGCGAAGTCATTACCCTCGTCGTCCGGCAAGGCGGCATGGAAGTGACTTCCAGCGGCGTCGCCCTCAGTGACGCCAGTATTGGCGAGCGCGTTCGGGCGCGCAATGAAGCCTCCCAGCGGGTGGTCGAAGGGATTGTGATCCATCAGCGCCGTGTTGAAGTAGGCAAGTAACCAGCCAGTTCCAAGGTATTGGCAGTTTCTTTAAGCTAGTAACGGCAAGGATTGGGGTGGGGTGCGAATAAATTGGCAGGCCAACGGAAATTCCATTAAAGTTTCCTCAGACATCGCCGATAACTGGAACATGTATTGAAACTCAACGGGAAGGATCACCACCATGGCCATCAACTCCATTCCATCTCCGTTCCTTCGCGGCAATGGCGCTGTGGATCCGGCGATGCCTGCAAAGACAGTGCCCTTGCCAAGCAGCGGTCGGCGCGACGCCCCTGTGACCGAAATTGACCAGGTGCAACTGACTCCTGAATCGGTACGCTTGCGTCAGCAACTGGAAATGCCTGAAAAAGAACCGCCGATGAACAAGGTGAGGATTCAAGAGTTGCGCGAACTGATCGCTGGCGGCGCATATCAGATTGATGCCCAGCGGCTAGCTGGCAAAATCCTTGATTTCGAAACAGCCCTTGTATAAGGCTAACCCGCGATGCTTGAGCAATTGTTGCGCGCAGAGCTGATGGGCATTGAGGAATTACGGCAATGGCTCCAACAGGAATATGACGCCCTGCGCACCCGCGATGTCGCCGCACTGGAACGCCTCGCCGGCGAAAAGCAGGCCAGCGCCGACCATTTGCGCAGCTTGAACCATGCGCGAGCTGATTACTTGCGTGAACAGGGCTTCACTGCCGACCGACAAGGTTTACAGGCCTGTCTGAACGCCGCGCCAACCCGCGAAGAGCGAGCGATTTTGCAAAAGCTGCTGGTCGAATTTGAGCGCGCTGCCGAGCAAGCCCACGATCAGAATGAAATCAATGGCGCTGTAATCGCCGCCAGCCGCAGTCATGTCGAGCAGGCGCTGACGATTATCAGCGGCCGTGAACCGCTCGAATTTCTCTATGGCCACGACAGCCGCAAAGTTTTCAACAGCGGTAGCGGCGGCCCACCCATCGCCAAAATCTGAGCGTTCTATCCGGTCAGGGCGCTGCCTTGGGCGGCTGATCTCCCCACGGCATCATCGCTACCGCTGAAAGCGAATTTTTCGGCGAACCTTCAATCAGCTTGTCGCTGTAAACCAGATACACCAACGTATTCCTCGCCTTATCGAGAAAGCGCACCACCCGCATTTTCTTGAACAACAGCGAGCGGCTTTCAGTGAAAACCGATTCGCCATCCTTGAATTTCTCCTTAATATTGATTGGCCCGGTCTGCCGGCAAGCCAAAGAGGCGTCCGACGTATCTTCAGCCAATCCCAACCCGCCCTTCACGCCGCCGGTTCGTGAGCGGCTCACATAACAGGTGACACCGTCAATCTTGGGATCATCGAACGCCTCGATAACAATCTTATGATTCGGCCCCAGCCATTGAAAAGCCGTATCGACGCTACCGATTTCCTGCGCATAGGCCGCCGTCGCCAAGAGCCATAGCGCGCCGCCCGCTAATCCGTTCAATACCGACTGCTTCATCTTTCAGCCTCCTCATTGATCTTGGTTGAGTCTTGCTGAATCCCGCCAGCATCCGCAACTACTCCGGCTTAGCCCGGCGGCGTCCGCATGATCGCTCACCTCAATAAATCCCCGCTCCCGCAATAACGCCGGGACGGCCTCGCCTTGATCGTAACCATGTTCCAGTAACAGCCAGCCCCCCGGTTTCAGGTGATCAGGAGCGTCGACAATGATCACCCGCAAAGCGTCCAAACCCTCCTGACCGGAAATCAGCGCCATCGCCGGCTCAAAGCGCAACGCACCCGCTCGCCAGCGAGAATCAGTGACGGCGATATACGGCGGATTCGCAACGATCAGATCAAAATATTCACTCGCTAGCGGTTCACACCAGTCGCCCTGACGGAATTCAATGTGTGTGCTATTCAGCCGCCGGGCGTTGCGTTGGGCAACGATCAAAGCCGCAAGACTTTGATCCGTGGCAATGATGTGCGCCTGCGGTCGCTCCAGCGCCAACGCCAGAGCAATCGCGCCGCTACCCGTGCCCAGGTCAGCGACTGTGACTGGACGGTTCGCTGGCAACCGCTCCAGCGCCAACTCCACCAGCAACTCGGTTTCCGGGCGGGGAATGAGTGTCTCCGAACTGACTTCCAATTCCAGCGACCAGAACTCCCGCTGACCAAGAATATACGCCACTGGCTCTCCACCACAACGACGGGCCATCCAGGCGGCGAAGTGATGTGCCGCATCGGGTTCCAGCATCCGCTCTGGCCAGGCGTGGAGATAGCTGCGGGGCTGGTTGAGCGTCGCCGCCAGTAACAGCTCAGCATCCAGGCGCGGCGACTCACTGACATCGCTCAGTTGCCGGGTAGCGATCATTAACCATTCGCGAAGAGTCATGGCGATCATTCGGCATGGACCTGCGTTCCCTGCGCCCGCTTGCGGGAAGGGGGCGGGTATAAAAGGAGACTACTCCGCCAGTGCCGCTAACTGATCAGCCTGATATTCCTGAATCAGCGGATCAATCACTGGGTCAAGATTTCCTTCCAGCACATCATCCAGCTTGTAGAGCGTCAAATTGATGCGATGGTCTGTCACCCGCCCCTGGGGAAAATTGTAGGTGCGGATGCGTTCCGAGCGGTCACCACTGCCGACCAGTAATTTCCGGGTCTGGGCCTGAGCGCTGGCCTGCTTTTCCCGCTCCGCGGTCAGCAATTTTGCTTGTAACAGCGACATGGCCCGCGAGCGGTTCTTATGCTGGGAACGTTCATCCTGACATTCCACGACCATGCCGCTGGGTAAATGGGTAATGCGGATCGCTGAATCGGTCTTGTTGATATGCTGGCCACCGGCCCCGGAGGCGCGGTAGGTGTCAACGCGCAGATCATTGGGATTGATGTCCACCTGCTCCACTTCTGCCAGTTCCGGCATCACCGCCACCGTCGCGGCGGAGGTGTGAATGCGGCCCTGCGCCTCGGTCACTGGCACCCGCTGCACCCGATGCGCGCCGGATTCGAATTTCAGCCGTGAATAAACGCCTTGGCCGATGATGCGGCCGATGACTTCTTTATAACCGCCGTGTTCGCCCAAACTCTCGCTGAGAATTTCCAGCTTCCAGCCGCGCAATTCAGCATAGCGGCCATACATACGCCACAAATCTCCAGCAAACAGCGCCGCTTCATCGCCGCCCGTTCCAGCGCGGATTTCCAGAAATACGTTGCCGGCATCGTGCGGATCGTGCGGTAGCAATAAAAGCTGCAAGGCCCGTTCTTGTCCGTCGCGCCGCGCCGCGGCTGCCAGCAACTCATCTTGAGCCAGGGCGCGTAAATCCGGATCGCGGTCCTTGGCCATTTCACTGGCGCTGTCCAGATCGTCCAACACCCGGCGGTATGCATGAAACTCACTGGCAACCGGCGCCAACTGCGCATATTCCACCGACAAAGTGCGGAAGCGGTCGTTATCATTAATAACTTGCGGTTCAGCCAGCAGCGCGCTGACTTCTTCATGGCGAGCCGCCAACTGTTCCAGTTTGGCGAGCATGGATGGATTCATCAGTGGGAAACTCCGTCGCGGAGACGGTATAAATTCTGGATAAGAGCCAAGGTTTTGACATCGCCTTGGGCAGCGGCTTCGCGCAGACCGGCGCAAGGAAGATGCATCAGCTTGTTCGTCAAGGTATTCGCCAGAAAATTCAGTACGTCAGCGGGGTCCTTGCCTTGAACCAATTGACGTTGAGCGCGAGCCAAGGTTGCATCACGCACTGCCTCGGCCCGCTGGCGCAACGCCCGGAGGCTGGCGGCGCTATCCTGGGTGCGCAGCCAGGCCATAAAATGCTCGACCTGGCTGTCGATAATCTCCTCAGCCTGCGCGGCGGCCGCTTGCCGCGAACGCAGATTCTCCTGGATGATGTCCTTGAGATCATCCACCGTATACAGGTAAACATCGTCCAAATCCGCGGTTGCCGGATCAATATCGCGCGGCACCGCCAGATCGACCATGAACATCGGTTGGTGACGGCGCTGTTGTAAACAACGACGCACCAAGGGCGCCTCAAGCATAAAACCTGGGCTGGCGGTAGCGGAAATCACCATGTCGGCTTCGCCCAAATGCGCAGGAATTTCCTCCAGGGCGATGGCGTAACCGGCAAAAGAGGCCGCCAGCGCATGGGCGCGTTCCAAAGTGCGATTGGCGACGATCAACCGGCCAATACTATTCTCACGCAGGTGACGGGCTACCAGTTCCATCGTGTCGCCGGCGCCGATCAGCAACGCAGTGCACCGGGGCAGATCGGCAAAAATCTGTTTGGCCAGACTGACCGCAGCGAAGGCCACCGACACCGGGCTGGCGCCGATACGAGTATCGGTGCGTACTTGTTTAGCGACGGCGAACGTATGTTGAAACAGCCGCTCCAGCCGTGTCCCTAGTGCGCCGGCGCTGTTGGCCGCCTGATAAGCCGCCTTGACCTGACCGAGAATCTGCGGCTCGCCCAGCACCAAGGAATCCAGTCCGGAAGCAACCCGCAGGATATGGCGGACCGCTCGTCCATCGGCATGCTGGTAAAGATAGGGCCACAAATCCACCGTCCGTAGCCTATGATAGTCACCCAACCATTCCACGACCTGCCGGCTATCGCCATCATCCAAATCACAGTACAGCTCGGTACGATTGCAGGTGGAAAGAATGGCTGCTTCATGGGCACCGCCCCGGTCGAGCAGATCCCGCAGCGCGGGATGCAGCCGCTCGGGCGCAAACGCGACACGTTCACGAACGCCAACAGGCGCAGTTTGATGATTGAGACCAAGAGCCAGCAGAGGCATGGGGTTGTAGTCGGGACCAGAGTCAAAAACGATGAAATTGTGCGGGATAAAACCGGCGCATGGCAAGGTCATACCTCTATTGGATTATTATTGCATGATTATCCCGCATCCACTCCATCTGGACGGTTTTGACGCTGGTCATGAACAAACTTTTAAAAATGCTGGGCTTTGGTGGTCTGCTCCTGCTATCGGGCGGCTGCGTTACCGTGGTAGACGCGCAAGCACCGACCGAACCGGAGTTCACGATTCGACCGACGCTGCAAGCCAGCCCTCGCGCGGATTTGATGTATCAACTGTTAGCAGCGGAATTGGCGGGTAAGCGTGATCAACTGGATGTAGCGCTGAGCTACTACCAGAAGGCCGCCTTGATTAGCAACGATCCCCGGGTGGCGGAACGTGCTGCAGTGCTGGCGTTACTGATGAAGGAAAACGCTGCCGCCCTGGATCTGGCACAACGCTGGAATCATCTCGCTCCCGGCAATGAGCAAGCCGAACAAACCCTGGCGCTGGCGTTGTTACGCAATGGCCGGTTAGAGGAAGCGATCGGCTATTTGGAAACCGTTCGACGCGCTGCAAGCAAAAAGGATCAACAGCAAGGCTACGCCACCATCGCTTCGTTGCTGGGTCAAACGGATGACAAGGCTCTGGCGCTGCGAGTGATGCGCCAGTTCCGCGACCGCAATCCCCGTTCGGCCTTCGCGCAGTATTACCACGCCACGCTGGCCACTGTTGCTGAGGATCGCGAACAGGCCCTGGCCAGTTTAAATCTGGCGCTGACCCACGATCCGAAGCTGGTTCCTGCTCATCTGCTACGCACCCGCCTGTTGCTGGACCGCGGTGACCCACCAGCCGCATTAGCCGGGCTGGCCAAGGCGGTCGCCTCCTTGCCCCGCGACCGCAACCTGCGGATGAGTTACGCCCGACTGCTCGTTGACGCTGGTCAACTGGACAACGCCCATCGCCAGTTTGCGACCCTACTCAATCAGAATCCCAAGGATACCG
Organism: Candidatus Competibacteraceae bacterium; assembly: GCA_049288935.1. Taxonomy (GTDB): domain Bacteria; phylum Pseudomonadota; class Gammaproteobacteria; order Competibacterales; family Competibacteraceae; genus UBA2383. The sequence goes on along the minus strand of JBAQIQ010000389.1, from coordinate 21,746 downwards.
ATTCGCTCTATGCGCTCGGGCTGCTGGCGGCGGAAACTCGGCAGTTTGACTTGGCTGAAGCGTATTTCCTGGACTTAATCAAGCGCAAAACCCGACTGAACGAAGCCTATTTCGAGTTGGGAAGGATTGAAGAACAGCGCGGCGACTACGCCAAAGCCCAAGGCTGGTATGAGCGGGTCAAGGACGAAGAGCGCTATCTGTCAGCACAAATGCGGATGGGCGTCGTGCTGGCCAAAGCTGGCAACCTTGCCGCTGCTGGCCAGCACTTTGACACGTTGCGCCAAAACAATCCTCAGAACAGCATGGCTCTCTATCTTGCCGAAGCCGAAGCGCTACGGGAAGCCGAACGCTATCAGGAGGCTTTTGACAGCCTGGAGCGGGCGTTGGTGGCTCATCCCGACGACAAGGAGTTACGATACGCTCGGGCGCTGGCCGCAGAAAAAATCGACCGTCTGGATATTCTGGAGCAAGATTTACGCGCCATTCTGGCTGCGGACCCGAAGAATAGCCAGGCGTTGAACGCGCTCGGTTACACCCTGGCCGACCGCACCGACCGTTATCAGGAGGCGCTGGGTTACATCGAGCAGGCGTTAGCGCAACTGCCTGATGATGCGGCGATACTGGATAGCATGGGTTGGGTGCAATACCGCCTGAATAATCGGGACAAGGCGGTGGAATATCTGCGCCGCGCCTATCAAGCGAATCCCGACGCCGAAATTGCCGCGCATTTGAGCGAGGTGCTGTGGGTCAATAACCAACGTGAGGAAGCCAAAAAAATCTGGAAAGAGGCGCTGGCCCGTGAGCCGAACAGCGTACATTTGCGCAAACTGCGGGAACGGTTTGGGTGGTAAGTCTTGAAATCAACACTGTCCATTGGGATTTCTTGGCTCCTGACTTTGCTGCTCGCCGGTTGCGCGACTCAGCCGACCCTCTCCCCGGAAGCAGTGAGCGCCTGGACTGCCCGGCAAACGGCGCTGACGCAACTCACCACTTGGCAGGTGGACGGCCGAATCGGCGTGGTCAGCGGCCAGGACGGCTGGCACGCCAGCTTTCAGTGGACACAGCGGGACCCTGGCTATCGCATTGATTTAATAGGCCCACTTGGTCAGGGCCGGGTCATCGTCGAGAGCGATGGTCAAGCGGTGCAGATCCAGACTCAGGATGGTCAAAGCTGGACGGCCCCGGATGCGGATGATCTGTTGGAACAGCGTCTCGGAGTGCGCCTGCCGGTGAATGGCCTGCGTTACTGGGTGCGCGGTCTGCCGGAACCTGGGTCAACGTCTGCACGGCAAACCGACGCCTACGGTCGCCTGACCCGGCTGGAGCAGAACGGCTGGGTCATCGAATATCCGGCCTACACGCCGACCGCCCTTCTCCATCTCGATCTGCCCGAACGCATCGTCGCCCGGCGCACGGATTTGAGTGTCAAACTGGTTGTTGAACAATGGAAGCTGTAACGCCCGACCTCACCGCCTGGCCCGCCCCGGCCAAACTTAACCTCATGTTGCGCATCGTCGGGCGGCGGCCAGATGGCTATCACCTGCTGCAAACGGTGTTTCAGTTCCTTGATTACGGCGACAGCTTGTGGTTTACGCTGCGCGAGGACGGTGTGATTCACCGTGCCAGTGAAGTACCCGGCGTGGCCCCGGAGGCTGATCTGACAGTGCGCGCCGCCCGCTTGTTGCAGCAAACGACGGGAACCCGTCAGGGCGCCGCGATCCGCATTACTAAAAACCTCCCGATGGGCGGTGGACTGGGCGGCGGCAGTTCCGACGCCGCGACCGTGTTGGTCGCCTTGAACTATTATTGGCGAACCCGGTTGAATCTGGCCGAGTTGGCCAAACTGGGCTTGCAACTTGGCGCTGATGTTCCCGTCTTCGTTCATGGGCAAGCGGCCTGGGCGGAAGGCGTCGGTGAGCGATTGACGCCGATCACGTTGGAAGAGCCCTGGTTTATCGTCCTCACACCCCCCAGCCACGTCGCAACCGGCGCCGTGTTCAATGACCCGGAATTGACAAGGAACTCGCCACTCAGCACAATAGCCGACTTCGTTAAAGGCGCTGGTGGCAATGATTGCGAAGCGGTGGTCTATCGCCACTATCCGGAGGTCGCCGCCGCCGCCGCCTGGTTGGGACAGCACGGCGCAGCACGGCTTACCGGCACCGGCGCTTGCGTTTTCGCCGCCTTCCCGGATGCTGATCAGGCCCGGCGCGTGTTGGCGCAGTTGCCGCCGAGCTGGGCGGGATTCGTGGCGCGGGGTTGCAACCGTTCGCCACTGCACGAGCGCTTAGCGCAGATTGAGTGCGCGCCCGCCGGAAGCGCCTCCAAATTTTCTTGGGCCGTAGCCAAGTGGTAAGGCACCGGACTTTGACTCCGGCATTCCCAGGTTCGAATCCTGGCGGCCCAGCCATCTTTACTGACTGACAGCAGATCGACAGCGGGGGAAATGGGTTGTGTACGAAGGCCGTATGATGGTGTTTACGGGCAATGCCCACCCCCAACTCACCCGCGATATCGCCAGTCATCTCCAGTTGCCGCTCGGCCAGGCGGTCGTCAGCCGGTTCAGCGACGGCGAAGTGATGGTCGAGTTGATGGAGAATGTGCGCGGCAAGGATGTCTTCATCGTGCAACCCACCTGCGCGCCCACTAATGACAACATCATGGAATTGCTGGTGATGGCTGATGCGCTGCGCCGTTCTTCAGCGGTGCGGGTCACAGCGGTTATTCCCTACTTCGGCTATTCCCGGCAGGATCGTCGTCCCCGCTCGGCGCGTGTGCCGATTTCCGCCAAGGTCGTCGCCAACATGATCACCAGCGTCGGCGTTGACCGGGTGTTGACCGTCGATTTGCACGCTGATCAGATTCAGGGTTTTTTCGATCTGCCGGTGGACAATATTTACGCCACGCCCATGGTGTTGAGCGACATCCGCGCCCAGAATCTTGGCGATTTGATGGTTGTATCACCCGACGTCGGCGGCGTCGTGCGCGCCCGTGCGCTGGCCAAGCGGTTGGACGATTCTGAACTGGCGATTATCGACAAGCGCCGTCCCGCGCCTAATCAAGCCCAAGTGATGCATGTCATTGGCGATGTCGAGGGTCAGCATTGCATTGTTGTCGATGACATGGTGGACACTGCCGGCACCCTGTGTCTGGCAGCAAAAGCGCTTAAGGATTGGGGCGCGGCGTCGGTGCGCGCTTACTGCACCCATGCCGTACTGTCCGGCGCTGCCGCCGACAATATTCGCCACTCGGTGCTGGACGAGCTGGTGGTGACCGACACGATCCCCCTGCGTCCTGCATCAGCCGCCTGCCCGAATATCCGCCAGATTAGCGTAGCCGGCCTGCTAGCGGAATCCATGCGCCGTATTCATTTAGAAGAGTCGGTGAGCTCACTGTTTCTCTGATGTTGCCACCCCGCCGGGTTGTGTGGCGGGAATACCAAGAGCAGCGCGCCTGGTCGCGGGTGCGTTGCATTTTTATGTTGAGCGTTTGGAGAAGTACTCATGAGTGTTCAGTTTGAATTGAAAGCCGAGCCGCGCAGTGCGCTGGGGAAAGGTGCGAGCCGCCGCCTGCGCCATGCGGGTCAACTGCCGGCTATCTTGTACGGGGGTACTCAGGACCCGCAGCCGCTGGTGTTGAATCAATTGGAAGTCTTGAATTTGATGAATAAGGCTGGCGAGGCGTTCTACTCGCATGTGCTGACCCTGAAGATCGGTGCAAATGTCGAAAGCGCTGTACTGCGCGACATGCATCGTCACCCGTTCAAGCCGACCATCATGCACATCGACTTTTTGCGGGCCAGCGCCGACCGCAAGCTGCGGGTTCATGTGCCACTGCACTTCATCAATGAGAGCCTCTCGCGAGGCGTCAAGCAGCAGGGCGGTGTGGTCAGCCGCGCATTGATCGACATCGAGATCGCTTGTTTGCCCAAAGACTTGCCGGAATTCATCGCAGTCGATCTCGTTGATTTGGGCATGGGCGATGCATTGCACCTGTCGGATCTGAAACTGCCTGATGGGGTGGAGCTGGCGAATCACGTCGCCGCCGGTTCCGAGCAGGACGCTATCGTAGTCAGCATCCACCATGCCCATGGCGGTGAGGAAGCGCCCGTCGGCGCACCGGCGTCGCCAGCCGCCTAACCCTGATCCCATTGCGTTGTCTGTAAACCTGCCCAGCCCCTTTTCCTCCAAGGGAGAGGGCCGTGAACCAGCGCCGGCGTTGCAATTGATCGTCGGGCTGGGCAATCCCGGCCCCGAGTACGCCCAAACGCGCCATAATGCCGGTTTCTGGCTGGTTGATGAACTGGCCCGCCAGCACGGGGGCTGCTTCCGCCCGGACGCCAAATACCATGGCGAGATTTGTCGCATCGTGCTGGCCCGCCACGAATTATGGCTACTCAAGCCGATGACCTATATGAACCGCAGCGGCCAGGCTGTTGCCGCGCTGGCGCGGTTTCACAAGATTTCCTTGCCGGCTATTCTGGTCGTTCATGACGATCTGGATTTGCCACCGGGTACGGTGCGTTTGAAACGGGGCGGCGGTCATGGCGGCCACAACGGCTTGCGCGATCTGATCGCCCATCTGGGCGGCAACGATTTCGCCCGGTTGCGATTGGGGATCGGTCATCCCGGCGACAGCCGTGATGTGCTGGAGCATGTTTTGCGCCGTGCTCCACGTTCCGAACAGGAGTTGCTGGAACAGGCGATTGCCGACGCGCTGCGCGAAACGCCGCATTTGCTGGCCGGTCAATGGGAACGGGCCACGCAAGCTCTGCACAGCCGGCGCGTCCCATCCCCGGTATCTCCTTCCGCTACCTGAACCTCCGAGTCATCACCCATGGGCATTCAATGCGGCATCGTCGGCCTGCCGAACGTCGGCAAATCCACCCTGTTCAACGCTCTCACCAAAGCCGGCATCCAGGCTGAGAATTATCCATTCTGCACTATCGATCCCAATGTCGGAGTGGTGCCGGTGCCTGACCCTCGTTTAGCGGCACTGGCGGCGATCGTCAAACCACAGAAAATCATTCCAGCCACGGTCGAGTTTGTGGATATCGCCGGTTTGGTCGCAGGCGCGTCGAAAGGCGAAGGGCTGGGCAACCAATTTCTGGCCCATATTCGCGAAACCGACGCCATCGCCCAAGTGGTGCGCTGTTTCGAGGATGATGACATCGTTCACGTCTCTGGGCGGGTTAATCCTGGCGAGGATATTGAGACCATTAACACCGAACTGGCGCTAGCTGATCTGGCGACGGTGGAGAAGGCATTGCAACGGGCGGAGAAGGCGGCGAAGTCCGGTGGGCGGGAAGCACTGGAACGCAAGACCCTGCTGGGTCAGGTGCAGGCGCATCTGAATACCGGAGCGCCGTTGCGGACCTTGGCGCTGGATGCGAGCGAGCGTGAAGGGCTGCGAGAATTATTCCTGCTCACGGGCAAGCCGGTGCTGTACGTCGCCAACGTCGCTGAAGACGGTTTCAAGAATAATCCGTTCCTGGATCAGGTTCGAGAGATTGCAGTGCGGGAAGGCGCGGAAGTCGTGCCGGTTTGCGCGGCGATTGAGGCGGAGTTGGCCGAACTGGATGACGCCGACAAAGCTGAGTTTCTGGCCGATTACGGATTACTTGAACCGGGGTTGGACCGGGTGATTCACGCCGCCTATAAGCTGCTGGGACTGCAAACCTATTTCACTGCTGGCCCCAAGGAAGTGCGGGCCTGGACGGTACGGGTCGGCGCAACGGCTCCCCAAGCGGCGGCGGTGATTCATACCGATTTCGAACGCGGCTTTATTCGCGCCGAAGTGATTGCCTATGCTGACTATATCGCCTTTAACGGTGAATCCGGCGCTCGTGAGGTAGGTAAATGGCGACTGGAAGGGAAGGAGTATGTGGTCCAGGAAGGTGATGTCATGCACTTCCGGTTTAATGTGTAAACAGAACATCGGATTCCGGCGGATTTCGCCGGACAGATAAGGCCCCGTTTAGCTTTGCGCTTGCGGGGTTTTTTGTTCCCTGCTGATCCGGGTTGATCTGTTGCAAGCCGGGTATTTAATATCATTTCTCAATAGACTTTATGGTTCGGAATCGTAAGGCGGGTTAGTCAGCGATTTCGGCGGCTTTGTCCAGGAAGGGGTATTCCAGTAGAGTAGCGGCTTTGGCGATTTCGCCCGGAACAACCCCCCATGTTTGAACAAGCCTTCAAGAATATCGACAACGACCTGCGCAACGAAGCCGGTTGCACCACCGAACTCGACTACACCGAACAGACTTCATGGCTGCTGTTCCTCAAGTATCTCGACGGGCTGGAGCAGGACAAGGCGATGGAGGCGGAACTGGAGGGCAGGAAATACGCCTTCATCCTCGACGAACCTTACCGCTGGTCATCGTGGGCCGCGCCCAAGGACAGTCAAGGCAAGCTCGACCACAACAAGGCGCAAACGGGCGACGACCTGCGCGAGTTCGTGGATCGCAAGCTGTTCCCCTACCTGCAAGGCTTCAAGTTCAGGGCCACCGGCCCGAACACCATCGAATACAAAGTCGGCGAGATCTTCGGCGAGATCAAGAACAAGATTCAGAGCGGCTACACCCTGCGCGAGATCATCGACCACATCGACGAACTGCGCTTCCGCTCCCAGGCCGAGAAGCACGAACTCTCGCACCTGTACGAAGCCAAGATCAGGAACATGGGCAACGCCGGACGCAACGGCGGCGAGTACTACACCCCGCGCCCGTTGATCCGGGCAATGGTGCAGGTGGTGCAGCCCAAGGTCGGCGAACGCATCTACGACGGGGCCTGCGGCTCGGCCGGCTTTCTGTGCGAGTCCTTCGACTACCTGCGGAAGCAACCCAAGCTGACCGCCGACAATCTCAAGACGCTCCAGGAACGCACGTTCTACGGCAAGGAAAAAAAGCCGCTGGCCTATGTGATTGCGATCATGAACATGATCCTGCACGGCATCGAAGCGCCGAACATCATCCACACCAACACGCTGACCGAGAACCTCGCCGACATTCAGGACAAGGACCGCATGGACGTGATCCTCGCCAATCCGCCCTTCGGCGGCGGCGAGCGCAAGGAAGTGCAGCAGAACTTCCCGATCCGCACCGGCGAGACGGCTTTCCTGTTCCTGCAACACTTCATCAAGATGCTCAAGGCCGGTGGCCGGGCCGGCGTGGTCATCAAGAACACCTTTCTATCGAACACCGACAACGCCTCGGTCAGCCTGCGCAAGCTGCTGCTGGAAAGCTGCAACCTGCACACCGTTCTCGACTGCCCCGGCGGCACGTTTCAGGGTGCGGGCGTCAAGACCGTGGTGCTGTTTTTCGAGAAGGGAAGTCCGACGCGCACGATCTGGTACTACCAGCTCGACCCCGGCCGCAACATGGGCAAGACCAACCCGCTCAACGATGCCGATCTGGCCGAGTTTGTCGAACTGCAAAAGACCCAAGCCGATACGGAGAAAAGCTGGAGCCTCGATGCCGCGACCATCGACTCCGCGACCTACGACCTGTCGGTGAAAAACCCGAGCGTTGGCGAGGATGTCATCCACCGCAGCCCGCAGGACATCATGGACGAGATCGCCGCGTTGGATGTCGAGAGCGCGGAAGTGCTGGCGAATATCAGGGCGCTGCTGTGAGAGACGCCGTCACCCGCTCATCGCTCCCTCTGTCATTCCCGCGTATGCGGGAATCCAGTGTTACGGAATTCTGGGTTCCCGCATACGCGGGAATAACGTAAAGGGAATACCTCCATGAAATATCCCGCCGTCTACATGCTCGCCAGTCAGCGTAATGGAACGTTGTATATCGGCGTCACGTCTGACCTGATCAAGCGCATCTGGCAACACCGTGAGGGGCTTGCGGACGGATTTACTAAGCAATACGGCGTAAAAACCCTTGTCTGGTACGAACAACACGCAACCATGGAAAGCGCCATCAGCAGGGAAAAAGCCATGAAAAAATGGCTGCGCAAATGGAAGCTTGCCGCCATCGAAAAAACCAACCCGGATTGGCATGACCTCTGGCCGGAAATTATCGGTGCCGTTCCCCCCACCGTCGTTCCCGCGAATGCGGGAACCCAGAATTCAACGGCACTGGATTCCCGCCTACGCGGGAATGACGGAGAGAAGGGGGTGCTATGAAGGCGGGGTGGCAATCAAAATTGTTGGCGGATGTGCTGCAAAAAACAGAAACGGTGAACCCACAGCAATCGCCGGAGGAAGAATTTGACTACATTGACGTATCGAGCGTTTCAAACTCGACGTTTCAAATCGAGGCAACGCAACGACTTAAGGGAAAAGATGCACCGAGCAGAGCGCGGAAGGTAGTACGCACGAATGATGTTCTGTTTGCAACCATTCGCCCGACGTTGCAACGGATCGCCATCGTCCCAGAATGCCTCGACCGGCAAGTCTGTAGTACTGGATATTTTGTGTTGCGACCAAAGCCGGAAGTCGATTACCGCTATTTGTTCTACTCGCTGTTCACCGAGAGCTTCACAGGACAGATAGCCGCACTTCAAAAGGGCGCGAGTTATCCTGCGGTTACGGATGGAGAAGTGAAGGGACAGGTCATTTCATTTCCCCCACTCCCCGAACAGCGCCGCATCATCGCCATCCTCGACGAAGCCTTCGACAGCATCGCCACCGCCAAAGCCAACGCCGAAAAGAACCTTCAGAACGCCCGCGCCTTGTTTGAAAGCCACCTGCAATCCGTTTTCACGGAGCGGGGTGAGGGGTGGGTGGATCACAAGAAACCGCTTGCTGATCTGTGCGCGTTGATAGTGGATTGCGAACACAAGACTGCACCAACACAAGAGGAAGGAATACCCTCTATTCGGACACCCAACATCGGGAAGGGAAAACTTTTACTTGATGGTGTTTATCGTGTATCGGAAGAAACATATCGCGAGTGGACACGACGAGCCGAGCCACTGCCCGGCGATTTAATTCTTGCGCGAGAGGCGCCCGCCGGAAATGTCGCCGTCATTCCCGATAACACCAAGGTTTGCTTGGGGCAACGTACAGTTCTGATTCGTCCAAACCGAACAGTATTCGAGCCAGAATTTCTCTCTTGGCTGCTCCTCCAACCCAAAATGCAGCAGAAGCTCTTGGCACATTCGCGTGGAGCGACAGTTCAGCATGTAAACATGAAGGACATACGTGCGCTTCATATTGAAGCCATCCCGCCACTTTCAGAGCAAAGACGTATCGTTGCAAATGTCGGAGATGCGTCCGAACAAACCCAACGCCTCGAATCCCTCTACCAAAAAAAGCTGACCGCCCTCGACGCGCTGAAAAAATCCCTCCTGCACCAAGCCTTCTCCGGTAAGTTGTAACCAAATATTGACTGGAAGCACGCCATGATCCGACTCCGCATCAAGAACTTCGGCCCCATCGGCCCCGGCTTGTCAGAAAACGATGGCTGGATCGATTTCAAGCGAGTCACCGTTTTTATCGGCAATCAGGGGGCAGGAAAAAGCACGGTAGCCAAACTATTTTCCTCCTTTTCCTGGATTGAGAAGGCGCTGGTTCGTGGGGACTATGAGAAAAAGTGGTTCGAACGCAAGGGACGGATGAAGAGCCAGTTTCTGAGCTATCACCGCTTGGAAAATTATCTGGAGTCAAGTGACCGGGGGGCTGTTGAGTTGGCTTATGAGGGCGACGCCTGCGCAATTCGCTACGCGAATGGGCAGTTGAGCATTACGGAATCCGGCAATTCGGCTTACGCCTTGCCCCAGGTGATGTATGTGCCGGCAGAGCGGAATTTCATTTCCTATGTAAGACACCCGAGGGAATTGAAGCTTTCCTCCGAATCACTGAAGGAATTTCTCACGGCTTTCGATCAAGCTAAAGGCAGCTTGCGGGGTACGCTGAAATTGCCAATCAATGACAGCGAAATCGAGTACGACAGGCTCAACGACATCCTCAACATCAGGGGGCCGGGTCACAAATTGCGGCTGACAGATGCTTCCAGCGGCTTCCAGTCCTTCGTGCCCTTGTATCTGGTGAGCGAATATCTTGCCGGCACCGTGCAGAAAAAAAGCCAGGACAGGCAGGAGCTGATGAGCACCGGCGAAGCAGAGAGATTCAAGAAAGGGGTGGAGAGCATTTTTACTAATGACACCTTGACGGAAGAGCAAAAACGGGTGGCCCTCTCCGTGCTTTCGGCTCGTTTCAACAAGACGGCGTTCATCAATATTGTCGAGGAACCCGAGCAGAATCTTTTCCCGTCATCGCAATGGGACATTCTCAAGAGCCTGCTGAGCTTCAACAGCCAGGGTGCGCACAACCGATTGGTCCTGACCACGCACAGCCCCTACATCGTCAATTACCTCAGCCTTGCGATTCAGGGGAAATACTTGCAGCAACGCATCATCGAGCGTGGGCGTCAGGAATTGCTGCCAAAACTCGATGCCATTGTGCCATCTCAGGCTTTGCTGGATGCCGACCACGTGGCGATCTACCAGTGCAGCGAACGGGATGGCAGCATCACCCGCTTGCCGAGTTTTGAGGGTATCCCTTCAGATCAGAACGTGCTGAATGAATGGTTGCGCACAGGGAACGAACTGTTCGACCAGTTGCTGGAGCTGGAAGAGGCAATCTGAATGGATTTCTTCAAGCCGGAGTGCCAAAGCGGCCCGTTCAGTCAGGAACGGTTCGGACTATGCGATGACCAGAACGCGACCCGCGCCTACGTCGATACCACCAGCCCGGAGAAGTGGTTGGCGATCGTTAAGAACCCATCGCAGAAGGCCGTCACCTTCACGGCCATCGACAAATGTGTGATTCAGGATGGCGACGAGCTAGACCGGGGCCGCTGCGATGGCATGCTGACCACGGACGATCTGTTGTATCTGGTGGAACTGAAGGATCAGAGGACCAACTGGATGCCGCATGCCATTGAACAACTGGAATCGACAATCATGTTTCTCCATAACCATCATGACTTGACGCGATTCCGAAATAAGAAGGCATTTGCCTGCAACAAGCGGCATAGAACCTTTGCGACCATCGACAACGAGCTTCAGCGCCGATTCTTTCAGAACTATGGTTTCCGAATCGACGTTCAGGCGACCGTACTGATCATTCGCACCTGAAAACCTATATGAACGAAGCCGAAACCCGCGCTGAACATATCGATCCCGCCCTTGCTGCGGCAGGCTGGGGCATTGTTGAAGGCAGTCGCATCCGGCGGGAATATCCGATCACGCTCGGCCGGCTGGAAGGCGCGGGCAAGCGCGGCAAGCAATTGACAGCGGATTACGTTCTGGAATACCGCAACACCAAGCTGGCGGTGGTCGAGGCCAAGGCGTGGGACAAAGCGCTGACCGAGGGTGTCGCCCAGGCCAAGGACTACGCCGGCAAACTGGCGCTGCGCTTCACCTACGCCAGCAACGGGCAGGGTATCTACGGCATCGACATGCAGACAGCCGTGGAAGGCGAGATCGCTGCTTTCCCGTCACCGGATGAATTGTGGGCGCGCACCTTCGCCACCGAGAGCGCATGGCGGGATCGCTTTGCCGCCGTGCCGTTCGAGGACAAGGGCGGTTTCTTTCAGGGCCGCTACTATCAGGACATCGCCATCGAGCGGGTTCTGGCCGCCGTCGCGGCCGGGCAGGAACGCATCCTGCTGACGCTGGCGACCGGCACCGGCAAGACCTTCATCGCCTTCCAGATTGCGTGGAAGCTGTTCCAGAGCCGGTGGAATTTAAACGACGCAATGAGCGACGGAGAGCCGAAGCGGCGACCGCGCATCCTATTTCTGGCGGATCGCAACATCCTGGCCGATCAAGCCTACAACGCCTTTTCAGCCTTCGACGACAAGGCGCTGGTGCGCATCGACCCGGCGGATATCCGCAAGAAAGGCAAGGCGCCGAAGAACGGCAGTCTTTTCTTCACCATCTTCCAGACCTTCATGAGCGGGCCGGGTGATACCCCTTACTTCGGCGAGTATCCACCCGACTTCTTCGATTTCATCGTCATCGATGAATGCCACCGGGGCGGGGCCAACGACGAGAGCAACTGGCGCGGCATTCTCGACTACTTCGCGCCGGCCGTGCAGCTTGGCCTCACCGCCACCCCGAAGCGCAAGGACAACGTCGATACCTACGCCTACTTCGGCGAGCCGGTGTTCATCTACTCGCTCAAGGACGGCATCAACGACGGCTTCCTGACGCCGTTCCGCATCAAGCAGATTTCGACCACGCTCGACGAATACGTCTACACGCCCGACGATAAGGTGGTGGAAGGCGAGGTCGAGGCCGGCAAGCGCTACGAGGAAGCCGACTTCAACAAGATCATCGAGATCAAGGAGCGCGAGAAGAAGCGCGTCGAGATTTTCATGTCGCTGATCGACCAACGGGAAAAGACCCTGGTGTTCTGCGCCACGCAGGATCATGCCCTGGCGATCCGTGACCTGATCAACCAGATCAAGACCAGCACCGACCCGAACTATTGCCACCGGGTGACGGCGAATGATGGGGCGTTGGGCGAACAATGGCTGCGGGATTTTCAGGACAACGAGAAGTTCATCCCAACCATCCTGACCACGTCGCAGAAGCTATCAACCGGCGTCGATGCGCGGAACGTGCGCAACATCGTGCTGCTGCGCCCGGTAAATTCGATGATCGAGTTCAAGCAGATCATCGGGCGCGGCACCCGGCTCTACGACGGCAAGGACTACTTCACGATCTACGACTTCGTGAAGGCGCATCACCATTTCAGCGACCCGGAATGGGATGGCGAACCAATCGAGCTGGAAGTGTGCGCGAAGTGCCATTCGGCGCCGTGTGTCTGCATCAAGGAGCCGCCACCGCTTTGCTATCTCTGCGGCAAGTCGCCCTGTGCGTGCGCGAAAGATCCTTGCCCGAAATGTGGTCAGCGTCCCTGCGCTTGCAAAAAGAAGGCGAAGGTGGAGCTGGCCGACGGCAAGTCGCGCAGGATTCAGCACATGGTGGTCACCAGCTTCTGGCACCCAGACGGCACTCCGATGTCGGCGCAACAGTTCATGGAGGCGCTGTTCGGCAAGCTGCCGGACTTCTTCAAGAACGAAGACGAACTGCGGATGCTATGGAGCGCACCCGATACCCGGCGAAAGTTGCTGGAAGGCTTGGCTGAGAAAGGCTTCGGCAAGGATCAATTGGCGGAGATGCAGAAGATCATCGACGCCGAGAAGAGCGACCTGTTCGATGTGCTGGCGCATGTGGCCTATGCCCTGGAACCGCTGACCCGCGAAGAACGGGCGGATCGGGCGATGGCGATCATCAGCGAAAACTTCAACCCGAAGCAGAAGGTGTTTCTCGACTTCGTGCTGTCGCACTATGTGGCGCTCGGGGTCGAGGAATTGGATCAGGCGAAGCTGATCCCGCTATTGAAGCTGAAGTATCACGATTCAATCCCGGACGCGGTGGCTGATCTTGGCCGGCCGGATGAAATCGGGAAGGTGTTTAGTGGGTTTCAGCGGTATTTGTATGTTGAACCGGCGGAGCTTGGCTGACGGTTTTTTTGCAACTGGCGACCCTGACAGCGGAGCGCCAGCGGAGCGAAGCAACACCTTTGCGCCATGCAGTGAAGGCGTGGGGCGTGCTGTTTCTGGTGTAAGCGCCGTGACTGAGCGGCGCGGGGGGGAGTCTGATGATCACCAGCCACCGCGCCGTGTGGGTGGCTATCCCACAACGAAAGTTATCGCCTGCGGGAAAAACACCGGTCCGGCTTGGCCAAGCCGGCGCCGTCCGCTGAATAACCCAGTCTACCGTGTCACGCTCCCGTCAGCCGCCGTGCAATCTCCGCCAACCGTCGGCCCAGCGCCTGACTCAGTTGTTTTTCCGCAGGGTCGAGCGTTGCTTTGGATTCCGGCCCCGACCAGTGGCTTGAACCGTAAGGTGTCCCACCGCTACGAGTTTCATTCAGCGCCTTCTCGGTAAACGGCAAGCCTACTAACAGCATCCCGTGGTGCAACAAGGGCAACATCATGGTGAGCAACGTGGATTCATGGCCACCGTGCAGCGTCGAGGCGGAAGTGAATACCGCTGCCGGTTTTCCGGACAAAGCACCGGCTAGCCATAGCCCGCCGGTGGAGTCCAGAAAATACTTGAGCGGCGCCGCCATATTGCCGAATCGAGTCGGACTGCCTAAGGCCAGCCCCGCGCACTCCCTGAGATCATCCAAGGTCACATAGGGCGGCCCTGTAGCAGGAATATCGTCTTCCAGCGCTTCACAGACGGTCGAAATAGCCGGCACCGTGCGCAACCGTGCGATCATGCCTGGCGTTTCTTCGACACCTCGTGCGATCTGTCGCGCCATTTCGGCGGTTCCCCCGGTACGGCTGTAATACAGCACCAAAATATCGGCCATCCGCTTTTATCTCTCTATGTGAATTGCTGACGACTGTTCAGATTATCATCCGCTGTCGGGCTCGCTTGACGGCTGGGGGAACCAATGCTAGCTTCATTAAGAATCATTAAATTCGTTATCACGTCCCACGCTTGCAGTGACGCTGGATTTTCCAAGGCATTGATTAACCAATTCACGCGACTCGCTATCCTGATGCTGGCGCTAGCGGCTTGTGCGACAGCTCCCGTACAAGAGATGAGCGACGCCCGCCAAGCCATCCGTTCGGCGGAGGCCGTCGGCGCGGCGCGACGTTCGCCCGAAAACCTGACGGCAGCTCAACAACTGCTGCGCAAGGCCCAGACTTATCTGGAGGCAGGAGCCTATGATGAGGCGCGCCGGTATGCACTCGGCGCCCGTGTGCAAGCCATCAAGGCACGGGAAGCCACGGTGCAAGGCTCTCCGCTTCAATCACCGCCGCCTCAGAGGGTTCCATGACCTTGCTCTGCTTGCGTTGCCAGGTGAGTGGCCGTGTCCAAGGGGTCGGTTTCCGCTATGCGACTGTCGATAAGGCGCTGTCCTTGGGCGTAACCGGCTATGTGCGCAATCTGCCGGATCGACGGGTAGAAGTTCTGGTCTGTGGTGAAGAACGCGCTGTTACCGCCCTTCGCAACTGGCTTTGGCAAGGCCCGGCGCTCGCACACGTCAACGATGTATGCTGTGAAACCACGCCCCACCAGAATTTCCGCGATTTCCGCATTGAATGAAAATTACGGATTCTGTTTGCCAACGCTTGACTTATCCACAGGGCTATGAAATCCACATAAATGCCAGTGATCTGCCATGGCGATCACTAAAAATCCTTTCGATATTCCAAGCGTTACATTCAATGCACTGAATAATAAATAAAAAACAGACTGGTTAAAAAATCACCAACCCATTATTCATATAACGGTCATATAGCGTTAGGCACTGTTTGTGAAAGTTATCCACAGACTTATCCACAGGTTTTGTGGATAAGTTTCTGTGTCTACTCTGCGGTCCATCGTTCCCGCAACCAATCCAGCAAGTTTTCTCGCGCCACTTGCATACTCGCCGCCTCGCACCGGCCTCGGTACTCTACCTGACCTACCGCCAAATTACGCTCGCTGATCACCACGCGATGGGGAACGCCAATCAGTTCCATATCGGCAAACATGACTCCAGGTCGGGCATCGCGATCATCCAGCAACACTTCTATACCGGTCGCCAATAATTCCTGATACAGGGCCTCCGCCGCCTCGCGCACCGCCGTCGAACGACCCGCGCCTATCGGCAAAACCGCAACTTGAAAGGGAGCCATCGCCGCCGGCCAGATAATGCCGCGCTCATCATGATTCTGCTCAATCGCGGACGCCACCACCCGCGACACGCCGATACCGTAACAACCCATGGTCACCGTCGTCGGTTGGCCATCCTCGCCCAATACTTCGGCGTTCAAAGCCTCGCTGTATTTGCGGCCTAGCTGAAAAACGTGACCGACCTCAATACCCCGAGCTATCGCTAACGTCCCCTGACCATCCGGGCTGAGGTCGCCCGTAACCACACTACGAATATCGGCAACCAAAGGCTCCGGGCAATCCCGACCAAGGTTGGCCCCGGTGAAGTGCCAGTCGTCCTCATTCGCGCCGGTGACAAAATCCGCCATCTTCGCCACCGCCCGATCCGCAATCACCACGCCACCGAACCCGACGGCCCCCAGTGAGCCGGGATTGGCCCCAAACGCGGTGCGAATCATTTCGGGACTAGCGAAAGCCAGCGGCTCCCGAACCTGGGGCAATTTCGCCGCCTTGATCGCATTGACCTCATGATCGCCGCGCACCAGCAGCAACACGGGCGACCCGTCTTCGCCTTCGACCACTACGGCCTTGACGGTCCGCTCGGCGGGAATCTTCAGGAACGCGCAGAGCTCGGCAATCGTCTTGATCCCCGGGGTATGCATGCGCGTCAATGCCTCCGTCGGCGCGGGTCGCTCCCCGACCGGGGCCAGCGCCTCGGCCATCTCGACATTGGCGGCGTAGTCGCTGCCCGTGGAAAAAGCGATGGCGTCCTCCCCAGATTCAGCCAGCACATGAAACTCATGCGAATGCGCGCCGCCGATGCTGCCGGTATCCGCCAGCACCGCCCGGAATTTCAGGCCCAGCCGGCTGAAAATCCGTGCATACGCCTGGTACATGACGTCATAGGTTTCCTGCAACGAAGCCTGATCCAGATGGAAGGAATATGCATCCTTCATCAAGAATTCCCGCGCCCGCATGACCCCAAAACGCGGCCGCACCTCGTCGCGGAATTTGGTCTGAATCTGGTAGAAATTAATAGGCAGTTGTTTGTAACTCTTGATCTCGCGGCGGAACAGGTCGGTGATGACCTCCTCATGCGTCGGCCCGAAGCAAAAATCGCGTTCGTGGCGATCCTTGATGCGCAACAATTCCAGGCCATACTTCTGCCAGCGACCGGATTCCTGCCACAACTCTGCTGGTTGGACTGCCGGCATGAACAGTTCCAACGCGCCAGCGCGGTTCATCTCTTCCCGCACCACCGCTTCGACCTTGCGCAACACGCGCAAGCCCAACGGCAACCAGGTGTAGATACCGGCGGCGAGCTTGCGGATCAGACCCGCTCGCAGCATCAATTGGTGACTGACCACCTCGGCGTCAGCCGGGGTTTCCTTGACGGTGAACAGCGGAAAGTGAGATACGCGCATGGATCGGCCTTGTGGAGCGGGAAATCAGGGATTGCAGAAATAGTCCTGGTCTTTTTTGGCCTTTTGCAACTCGGCCTCACGTTGCCCAGCGTCGAGCGCCACTTTGTTGCCTTTGTCGTCGGTCCTGACAACTGGCCGGTCGCCCTGCAACACCTCAACATTTTTCCGGACCACCTCGCAATTTTTTGCCCGAGCATCTGCGGCTTCTTTTTGCGCCTGTTCCTGCTGCTCCTGAGTTTTAGCCTCTTCCTCAGCCAGTTTGCGCGCCAGTTCTTCCTGTTCCTTGGCCAAATCCTTGGTCGCGACGCCGGGAACCAAGTCGCCGGATTTGCGCACCGTTTCATAACGTACACCGGCAGGCGGCGGCAATTCGGAATACTTGGGTTGCCCCTGTTCATCGGTCCACTTGTAAATGAATTGCTGGGCTTGGGCGACGGCCATCAGCCCGCAGCTCCCGGCCAGCAGGATGCAGAGCAGCGTTCGTTTCAACATAAAACCTCCCAGTTCAGTAGTTCTACTTGAGAGCGGGATTTTGCTGGAAAATAAAGTTGTGTAGTATAGCCGGTTCGCAAGACCCGCGCTTGGCGCGTACTGGCGACGTTCATGGCTGGTTGCGCCCGCCGGGCGATACCCCAGCCGTGCGGCAGTGACCCTGCCAGCCACGGCCCCGGCCACGCCACTGATGGACCGGTCATGATGCCCCGTACTTCAGCGAGGATTTGTCTTGCTGATTCACCCCGTTCAACCCGCTTCGCCAACGAGGAACCCACATCGTGGAACCCATCACTGGTGCTGAAATTCTGGTCCGTTGTCTCAAGGATGAAGGCGTCGAATATCTGTTTGGTTATCCGGGCGGTTCCGTCCTGCATATTTACGATGAACTCTACAAGCAGGAAGGCGTCAAGCACATCCTGGTGCGCCATGAACAAGGCGCGGTTCATGCCGCCGATGGCTATTCCCGCGCCAGCGGCAAGCCGGGCGTGGTGCTGGTCACTTCCGGTCCCGGCGTCACTAATGCGGTGACGGGCATCGCCACCGCCTATATGGATTCCATTCCGCTGGTGGTCTTCACCGGCCAGGTGCCCACGGCGCTGATCGGTAACGACGCTTTCCAGGAGGTAGATACGGTCGGTATTACCCGGCCCTGCGTCAAACATAATTTCCTGGTCAAGGATGTTCGCCTGCTGGCGGAGACCGTTAAAAAGGCCTTCTACATCGCTACCACCGGTCGCCCCGGTCCGGTGCTGGTCGACCTGCCGAAAGACATCACCATCACCAAGACCGAATACCACTACCCGAAGAAGGTCAAGCTGCGCTCCTACAATCCGACGGTGAAAGGTCACGCCGGGCAGATTCGCAAGGCGGTGGATATGATCCTGTCGGCCAAGCGGCCGATGCTCTACACCGGCGGCGGCGTCGTGCTGAGCGATGGCTCGGCGGAACTGGTGGAACTGACACAACTGCTCGGCTACCCGATCACCAACACATTGATGGGACTGGGCGCGTATCCGGCCACTGACAAGCAGTTTATCGGGATGTTGGGCATGCATGGCACATATGAAGCCAACATGGCCATGCACGAATGTGACACGCTGATCGCCATCGGCGCCCGCTTCGATGATCGAGTGACGGGCAAGATCGATAAATTCTGCCCAACGGCCCGCATCGTCCACGTCGATATCGATCCCTCCTCGATTTCCAAAAACGTCAAGGTGGACATTCCCATCGTCGGCTCGGTGCCGAACGTGCTGCGGGCGATGATCAATGTCATCCGCGACGAAAAACTCAAGCCGGATGCCGAGGCGCTGACCCAGTGGTGGCGGCAAATCGACGAATGGCGGAAGGTGGAATCGCTGCGTTATCGCCCCAGCACTGAGGTGATCAAACCACAGTTTGTCGTTGAAAAGCTGTATCAGGTCACGGAAGGCCAGGCGATTATCACCTCCGACGTCGGCCAGCATCAGATGTGGGCGGCACAGTACTATCTATTTGACCGGCCCCGGCAATGGATCAACTCCGGCGGTCTGGGCACCATGGGTTTTGGTCTGCCGGCGGCGATGGGCGCCAAGTTCGCCTTCCCCGATCAGGATGTGGCCTGCATCACTGGCGATGGCAGCATCCAGATGATGTTGCAGGAACTGGCGACCATGAAGCAGTACAACACCCCGGTCAAAATCATCAATCTGAACAACGGCTACCTCGGCATGGTGCGGCAATGGCAAGAGTTCTTCTATCAGAAGCGCTACTCCATGACCTACTTCGAGGCGTTGCCGAATTTCGTGATGCTGGCTGAAGCCTATGGCCATGTCGGCATGAAGATCGAGAAGCCGGGCGATGTGGAAGGGGCGTTACGCGAGGCGTTCGCCATGAAAGATCGAACCGTGTTTCTCGACTTCGTCACGGACCCCGGTGAAAACGTCTTTCCGATGATCCCCGCTGGCGGCGGCCAGAATGAAATGCTGCTGGCCGAACGCGACGACATGGTTTCGACTCACGAAGAAGGGATGGTGCTGGTGTGAATAATAGCAATCGTCATGTCATTTCCATTTTAATGGAAAACGAATTCGGCGCGTTATCGCGGGTGGCCAATCTATTTTCGGCGCGGGGCTACAACATTGAGAGCCTGACGGTTGCGCCCACCGATGACTCAACGCTGTCGCGGCTGACTCTGGTGACCTCTGGCAATGAACAGGTTATCGAGCAGATTATCAAGCAACTCAACAAGCTGATCGACGTGGTCAAGCTGATTGACCTGAGCGAGACTGAATCCATCGAACGCGAATTGATGTTGATCAAGACCAAGGCGCTCGGCGAACAGCGGGCTGAGATGATGCGGCTATCGGAAATCTTCGGCGGCCATATTCTTGATGTGACCGAATCGACCTACACCATTGAGTTGACCGGGCCCAGCGGGAAGCTGGACAGCTTTCTACGCGCCATCGAGAAGGAAGCCATTCTGGAAGTGGTGCGTTCCGGGGCCATGGGCATTGCTCTGGGCCAGAAGGCGCTGCACGCCTGACCTCTCCTTTGTGACTCCTTGACCGTCCCTGGTTGCCCGTCAGGGACGGTTTGTTTTTGATCGTTGAACCCCGCTCCAAGGAAAATAACCTCCATGAAAGTTTATTACGATAAAGACGCCGATCTGTCCCTGATCAAGGGTAAGACGATCGCTATCATCGGTTATGGCTCTCAGGGCCACGCCCACGCCCTCAACCTGCGCGATTCCGGCGTCAAGGTCATCGTCGGCCTGCGTCCGGGTTCCACTTCAGCGGTCAAGGCGGAAACTGCCGGTCTGACCGTCAAACCACTGGAAGATGCCGTAGCGGCAGCGGATGTTGTGATGATCTTGGCTCCTGACGAGCATCAGAGCGCCATCTATCGGCAAATTGAACCCAAGCTCAAGCAGGGTGCGGCGCTGGCCTTCGCCCACGGTTTCAACATCCATTTCGGCGGCGTTGTCCCTCGCGCCGATCTCGACGTGATCATGATCGCCCCCAAGGGCCCCGGCCATCTGGTGCGCTCCACTTACACGCAGGGTGGCGGCGTTCCCTCATTGATCGCGGTCGCGCAGGACGCTTCCGGCCAGGCGCGGGATATTGCTTTATCCTATGCCTCGGCGAATGGCGGCGGGCGCGCTGGCGTCATTGAAACCACGTTCCGTGAAGAGTGCGAGACAGACTTGTTCGGTGAGCAAGTGGTGTTGTGCGGTGGTCTGACCGCACTGATTCAAGCCGGGTTTGAAACACTGGTGGAAGCGGGTTACGCGCCGGAAATGGCCTATTTCGAGTGCCTGCACGAAGTGAAGCTGATCGTGGATTTGATCTACGAAGGCGGCATCGCCAATATGCGCTACTCGATTTCCAACACCGCGGAATACGGCGACTTCACCCGTGGCCCGCGCATCATCACCGAGGACACCAAGGTTGAAATGCGCCGGATTCTCAAGGAGATTCAGACCGGCCAGTTCGCCCGCGAATTCATTCTGGAAAATCAGGCGGGTGCGCCCGTACTCAAGGCCATGCGTCGCATCAGTCGCGAACATCCGATTGAACAGGTGGGCGACAAGTTGCGCGGCATGATGCCGTGGATTAAGGCCAATCGGTTGGTGGATACCAGTAAGAATTGAGGAGAGAGTCCCCTAAAAGGCAGGGCATAACGACTGTCATTATCCGATTCGTTTACGCCCTGCCTTTAACATCAGATGAAGTTGCTCTCTTAATAAATGAACGATGATACCCTCATCCAACGCCGACTCGCAGTCTTGATCGACGCAGACAATGCCCAACCAGCGATTATTGAAGGACTACTCAAAGAAGCTGCCAAGTATGGCATTACAACCGTCAAGCGTATTTACGGTGACTGGACCACGCCAAATCTTGCTGGCTGGAAGTCTGTCTTGCTGGAACACTCAATTCAACCCATTCAACAATTCCGGTATACGACCGGCAAGAACTCAACCGATAGCGCCATGATTATCGATGCGATGGATTTGCTATACACAAGACGTTTCAATGGCTTCTGTCTGGTTTCAAGTGATAGTGACTTCACACGTCTATAGCGTTCCTATACAGGTTGTGGAATTCTTAAAATTTCACCATGATTTATAACTAATTGAAAATATTTTCAAATATATTTTAAGATAAAACGGATGGCGAAAATACCTAATCCACAACTCGCA